>JAFNJA010000023.1:0-13096 GCA_017601265.1 Candidatus Brockarchaeota archaeon | reverse complement strand
TTGCAAGCTCGGGAGCGGCTTGACTGACGAGGATCTGGCTAAGCTTCCCAAGATGTTCGACAGGATGGAGCACAAGCACCCGAGGGTCAATTCCATAATGAAGGCAGACTACTGGTTCGTGCCCAGGGTCGTCGCCGAGGTACTTGGGGACGAGCTCAGCCTGTCCCCAGTCCATTCCGCCGCCTACGGCTCGATAAAGGAAGGAACGGGCCTCGCGATCCGTTTTCCGCGCTTGGTGAAGTGGCGCATGGACAGGGCCCCCGAGGACGCCACGACGGTCGAGGAGATCGTGGAGATGTACCGTTCGCAGCTGAAGAAGATCGAGGGCGCCCAGTAGCGATAAGCCGAGAATCCAGTCGGCGACCGGCAAGCTCTTCTTGGAGGGCCGGCGCTGCCCCATGGCAGCCGGACGAGGTCGGGCCTACCCCCCGGTAGCGGCTCCGTTCGGTAAAAGCGCGCGTCGCGCCAACCTCCAAATGCCAAGATGCTAATTCGATTGGAATGTTTACGCGGTGCCGCTATGCGGCGCCTTGATGTCTCGATCGCTGATCTTGGATCAAGCTTGACGCGAAACCACGAAGGAATATAAGGTCCTTTGCCAAGCGCGCCCATCATGTTCGAAGAGTTCGCCGTCCAAATCCTCAGGGCCGTTATCGCCTTGTTCGTCATCATCGATCCGATCGGAAACATCCCAATCTTCATGAGCCTTACCGAGGGGATGACGAGCGCCCAGAGGAGGAAAGTAATCGAGGTCGCGTCGATCACGGGTTTGGCTCTGCTCGTGACGTTCGCCGTCTTCGGGATCCAGTTCCTCAACTTGTTCAACATATCTCTGAACAGCTTCAGGGTGGCCGGGGGCGTCCTGTTGCTCTTGATCGCCCTGAAAATCCTGATGGAGGGCGGTTGGCAAACCAGGGCGAGTTCCGGCGAAAGCGGCGCCGTGCCGCTCGGCTTCCCGCTTCTGGTAGGCCCAGGCGCCATAACGACAACAATGGTGACGATGCAATCCCTCGGTTTCGAGGTAACGCTCATGGCCATATCGATAGTTTTCGGCGCGACCGTGGCCTGCCTCGCCCTTTCCGAGAGGATATACCGCCTGCTCGGCCAAGTAGGGTCGAACGTTTTTGCCAGGGTCATGGCGATCTTCATAGCCGCGATAGCCGTCGAGTTCGTAATGCAGGGAGTATCGTTCTACTTGCTTCGCGAAGCTGCCTGAGCGAAAGGCCGACGCAAGAGCCATAAGGCCTCAAATCAACCGAAGCCCCATGGTCAAATTCAAGTTCCTTGGAACCTCGGCTGGCGAGCAATACCCTGGATTCTGGTGCCGGTGCCCAAACTGCCAGCAGAGCAGGAACCTAGGCGGGAGAAACGTAAGGAAGAACGCTTCAGCTTACATAATGCCCGACTGCCTGATCGACCTTCCAGCCGAGGTTTTCGCGCAGGCGGAGCGGTGCAACGTAGATCTGGTGAAAACCAAGTACCTGCTCGTCACGCACTCCGACAAGGACCACCTCTACCCTTACCTGCTGAAGTGGAGGTACATGAAGCCGGGGACCCCTTTTCCGCCTCCGTTGGACGCGGCCGGCCCGAGGTTTTCGGAGATCGGGAAGCTCACCGTCTGCGGCAACAAGACCGTTTGCGATTTGATATCTGCCGAACTCGGCAACCAGGGCTTGGAAACCAGCTACATGGTCGAGCTTCGGCAAGCGCGGCCGTTCGAGGTGATGAGGCTGGGCGGGATGGAAATCGAAACTTTCCGGGCCAACCACGGATCGGGCGAAGAGGCGCTCAATTACGCCATCCAGGTGGAAGGAAAGACGATCTTTTACGGCTTGGACACTGGTTGGTTTCTGCCCGAGACGTACGGCGCGATCAGGAGGCGCGAATACGACTTGGTGGTTTTAGAAGCCACGTTCGGCGACGGCAAGGCTTCGGACGGGCACTTCAACTTCCAGCTGCTCAGGAAGGCGAGGAAGATGTTCGAAAGGGACGGCCTCCTAAAGAAAGGCGGCACATTCTGCGCCACCCACTTCTGCCCGCACTTCTCGCCCCCCCACGACTTGGTGGCGCCGAAACTTGCCGAAGAGGGGATCGTGGCGGCGTACGACGGGATGGAACTGGAAGTTTGAATGGCTTCCCTCGGGGGCGGCTCGTTAAGCTTAAGTAATGCGGATTCCGCCGCCCTTCGGCATGGAAGCGAATTGCCGGTTTTGCGGGAACGGATCGTCCGCTTTGCTCTGGGCCGAGCACAAGGAACTGGGAGGCGTTTGGGTGTGCTCGGACTGTTGGAAAAAGGTGTACGAAAAGAACCTCTTCGTCGCGGGTTCCGGCAGCTCTCGAGCCTCTTCCGGCCCGTGCGGCTCTTGCGCTTGCAGCTGCCGTGCCTAGGCTCGCGGCACTATGTATCATAGACGGCGCGGGCCCAAGCGAACCGCGGAAAGAGCAAGGGAATCGGGCGCGGCGGCAGCGTTCAGGCAAGGTTCATAAGGCCACGATCTGAAGGGCGTGGAGAGGCGCGAAGGATGGCCGAGAAGCTGAGGTTTGCCGTCGTAGGCTGCGGAAGCATCGGCAGGTTGAGGATGAAGACCGTGTCCATGGATCCGAGGTTGAAGCTCGTCGTGGCATGCGACGTCGTCGAGGATTCTGCCAAGAAGGCGGCGTCGGAGTTTCGGTGCGAGCACGCGACCGACTACGACAAGGTCGTGTCTAGGGAGGACGTGGATTGCGTCGTCGTGTCCACGCCGAACAAGTTCCACGCTCCCGTATCGATCGCCGCACTCGACGCAGGCAAGCACGTACTCTGCGAGAAACCCTTGGCCAGGGATCCCGAGGAAGCCAAAACGATGGTCCGCGCCTCCGAGAAGAGCGGCAGGATCCTGAAGACCGGGTTCAACCACAGGCATTTCGCGAACGTCCTGAAAGCCAGGGAGATCCTCGATGCGGGCGGGATAGGCAAGACGACGTTCCTGAGGGCCAGGACAGGGCACGGCGGCGGGGAACACCTCCTCAAGTCCTGGTTCTGGAACAAGGAGATGGCGGGCGGAGGCACCTTCCTCGACAACGGCGTCCACGTGCTCGACCTGGCAAGGTGGTTCCTGGGGGAGGTGGAGGAAGCCAAGGGGTACGCTGCGACGCTGTACTGGCCGATAGAGATCGAGGACAACGGCTTCGGCCTTTTCAAGACGAAGGAAGGCAAGGTCGCTTTCGTCCACTCCTCTTGGACGGAGTGGTACGGCTACATGTACGTCGAGCTCTACGGCGAAAAGGGTTACGTTTACGTCGACAACAGGAACTGCAACAAGGTGACCTTCGGGGGGAAGGATGGGCAGCAGGCGGTCTACGACTACAGCGGCACGCGGGACGAATCGTGGAAGCTCGAGCTCGGAGAGTTCGTCAAAGCCATAGAGGAAAAGAGGAGGCCGCTCGGAGACGGCTACGACGGCTTGAGGGCGGTGCAGATGGCTTACGCCGTGTACGAGTCTTCCAGGACCGGAAAGGCCGTGCCCCTGACTTGAACTAGCAGCTATCGAGTCGCCTGATGGCCAGCTATCAACCCGCCTCCCGCCTGTCGAAGAGGGATTAGCGCCTCGATGAACCTCGCTTAAAAATACGCAACGAACTGTTTCAAGCCGTGGGGAAACGTAAAATCAAGATTTCGATCCGGTTCGCGGTCAAAATACGCGTTCTTTGATTCTACCGTGCCAGAACCACAAGCTTTTCCGCCGACGGCTCGCTTCTACATTCAAGGTAGAGATCCTTGGCTCGGGTTGTTTTCGAAACCGGGGAACTGGACAGGTACCAAGCTAGGGTGTGGGCAGAGCGGCTCCTTACGAGGCGAAAGGCTTGCCAAGACAGGATTGTGCGCATAAACAGGAAGCTCGTCCAGCTGAGCAAGAAATACGGGCTCAACTTCGACCTTGACGGAAATCTCATCCAAGAGGACTCGATCGTGTAAAAGGGCGCGTCTTGGACTACCTCAAGACGGCTAGGTAGCTGTTGACTCCGGTCCGGAGGCTAGAAGCGACGGGCCTGCACTTTGCCATGAGTATGTGGAAGACCTTGCCGCGGGCGGGCAGCTCGGAAAGCGTTTCGTAGTTGCCCATGCCTTTCGCGAAAACGAGGTCCGAACCTTCCAGCTCCTCCAGGAATCGCCTGGAAGCCGTCCTGAAGTTTATGCCCACGGCATCGTCCCCGGTCGTCAGGATCCTTCCCATCCGGTCCGACAAGCCCGCGTACTCGAGGTCGCCGTAAGTCATGTCGTTCTGTACCGCCGATCCTTTGACAACGTACGTAACTTCGGCCCTCTCCGCCAAGAAGGCCACGAGGGGTTCGTCGAAGAAGCATTCTCCGGCGTTGTCAGCCAGGAACAAGATCTTCCTCGACGAGGGCAGTTTTCCAGCGACGGCGCTTATGTCCTCCTTCGCAAAACCGGGGAACTTTCCGACCATTCCCAAGAGGGACTCGGGTTTCTTGAAGAAGTCGAGCGTGTTCCCGACCGCGGAGAACTCCACCAGCGACCTGAAATCCGGAGGCGGCCTTCCCGCCGTTCGGACGATCTTTTTGGCGAAATCTATCTCCCGGCGCTTGATCTCTTCGAACGGGTTGCAGCAACCCGTGGCGCCCTTCAAAAACCTCAAGATTTTGGTAGAGAGCTCGGCAGGTACCGTTTCGCTGGAGTACTCGTCCCGCAGCAGGCTTAACGCTTCCTTCCTCGAGCGCCTCAGGACCTCCGCGTCGCTCGTGCTCAGGCTAGAGGTCCTGATCACCAGCTTCCTGATGCACGAATAGCACTCTGGTCCGACCTTCACGTTCCAGTCTTCCCGTTCATAACGAAAGGACGCGCCTTGCCGTGCCTGAAAACACCATGTCGCGCTGCTCCTGGGAAATCCCCATCTCGTAAAGGATCGTTTCCCAAGCGTGCACGATCCTCCTGTACTGCGTCGGAGGTTCGTCCAAGCCGAAAAGGAGCTTCTCGGGCCTCAACCTGATCCAAAGGTGTTCCCTTATCGCCGAAGCCTTCAGCCATATCCCCTTGCCGGAGATGTCGAGCCACATGTTCGGGTTCTTCTGGGACGTGTTGTAAGCTTCGGAGAACCAAGGATCCCCCATGTGGGCGGCTATGATCTTGAGCTTCGGGCACCACCTCGCTATCCTGTCAAGGTGGATGGGCCTCATGTACCCGGAAGAGACGTCCTCCCTCTCACGAGTCGAGCCCCTGGCGACTACGCCCGTGTGGAAAAGGATCGGCATCCCATATTCCTCGGCCCTCTCGTAATACCTCAGGTATTCGTCTTCGTCGTACGGCTTCTTCGGTTCTATCGCCTTCAAGCCCTTGAAGCCCTTCGAATAGTACCCGTCAACGACTTCGTAACCGCACCTGCCCGGCTTGAAAAGACCGAGCCCGAAGATCCTGTCCCCAAAATCCTTGAAGATCGCCCTCCATTCGGCTTCCTCTTTTTCGTCGCAGTCCGGGCCGCTCGAGATCAGGCACGCGACCTTGACGCCCGCGCCATCCATCTCCTTGAGGAGTTTTTCAACGAACCCCTTCTCAGAGCTGTAGTGGAGGTGGACGTCCACTACGTCCTTCCGCTCGACTGGAAAGGCGTCGTAATAGGCCACGTCCCCCTGCGTGGGAGCTGGCAAACTCATCCCGTCTCAACCGGCGCGAAACGCGATGAAGCGGCTTATAGGTTTGGCCTTTCGCGGACCCGCGGTTCTCCCCGACCTAGGTTCCCCGGAAAACCTATTACGGCGCAAGGCGCCCGAGCGCTCGAAACTGGTGGCGAAAGGATCGGCGAGAAGGCGATGACGCTTCAGGTAGACGACGCGGGTGCCGGGGACCTCCTCTTGGGGGCCGCGATCGGAGCGTTCCGACCCGAGACCGGCGAGTTCGACTACGGCATGATCGACGTCTCGATGTTCCAGCCTCCACGCTTCTGCAAAAAAGCCTACATCGCGAAGGCGACGCAGCTGGTTTTCCGGTTGCTCGAGCGGATGGAGCTCGGTTGCGGGGAGGCGGTGGAGATCTGCCCGAGCTACCTCTTCGAGGAAGCCGTCCCCAAGCTCCGCTCAAGCCTTGGGGAAAACAGGGTCAAAGTGCTGGCGATAAGGGGGAGGGCGCAGGAATTAGTCGAGGAGGCGTACCTCAACGAGGTCCGCAAATTGGGGTACAGGCCGATCCCGGAGCGGGAGAAACGCAGGGCGAAGAGCTTCTTCCACATGCTTCAGTGGGTGAAGAGAAACCCGAACCGCTTCAAGTACGCGAAGACCGGTTGGCCCCGGCTCAAGCGGTACGTTTAACGCCTCCGCCAGGGGGAGCATGGCATCCCTCGGCACGCGGCCTTCGGCTCGGGCCAAGCCGCCTGGCTTATTGCCCAAGAAGATAAATAGCTAGCCTCCTGAAGGTCGCCCCGAGGAAGGGTTCTAGATGGTCGCGATCGGCATCGTGGGTTGCGGAGGGATAGCCCAGCAGCACTTGAGTTGCCTGAAGCAGATACCCGAAGCCAAGGTGGCGGCTTTCTGCGACATAGATCTTGGAAGGGCGAAAGCGATGGCCTCTTCCGTCCACGGATCCAGGGCGTACAAGGACGTGTCCGAGATGCTCGGCGCCGAAAAACTCGACGCCGTCTACGTGTGCGTTCCGCCCTTCGCCCACGGGTTCGAAAAACTCGTCGTGGAGAGGGGCTTGCACATCTTCGTCGAAAAACCCATAGCTCTGTCTTTGGAAATGGCCAAAGAGATCGAGGCCGCGATCGCTAGGGCCGGGGTCGTGAACAGCGTCGGTTACATGTGGCGGTACCTGGACACGACGGAACTCGCCATAAAAACGCTCGAAAGAAACGGCCCGATAGGGTTGGTGCTTGGGCAGTACCACGACCCGTACTGGTTCCCCCCTGGCCACTGGTGGATCAGCAAGTCAAAGGGCGGGGGGCAGGTCGTGGAACAAAGCACTCACGTGTTCGACTTGGTGAGGTACGTCGCGGGGGACGTCTCGAGGGTTTACGGCGAATTGGGCACGCTGCTCCTGAACGAAGTCCCGGGCTTTGACGTCGAGGACGTTTCGGTCGTCAGCTTGAGGTTCAAAAGCGGGGCCGTGGGCGTCGTCACTAGCACCTGCGCCAGCAGGAAAACCTTCACGGGGACGAAGGTAAGTTTCCTGGCGAAGAACGTGGCCGCAGAGCTTGGCGGCCACGCGGGCTACGCGAAGATTTACTGGGACGACAGGGTGGAAGAGGCGAAGGCGAACGTCGACCCGTACTTGGAAGAGGACAGGGTCTTCGTCGAAGCTGTCAGGACCGGGGACGCTTCCGGGGTGAAGTCTCCCTATAGCGACGCCTTGGAGACGCTCAAGGTCACCATCTTCGCTAACAAGTCCTCCGAAGACCGGAGGCCCTACCAAGTGGACTAAGGTCGAAGAAACTAGCCGCGTTCGCGATCCTTCGAAACCTCTCGAGCGTCCTAGCCCTGCCAGCCTCAATGGCTCGAAGGGGGAAGGGGTTCCGCATCCGGGGATTCGCCGAAGGTTTCAGCCGCCCGCCTTGGACGCGCGGATGGAAGCTCGAAATGACCCGGCTCTCGCCCCCCGGCATGGAATGCGCGTTCATAAACTCTCGCCGAAGGACGACTCGCCTGGGATGGAAAGGCGAACGGAGCCTTTGTCCCAGAAGCCGAGGAGGTCCGTCGAGGATGCCGGGAGGCACGGCGCGGAATTCAATTTTCCATCGGCCCATCGTTGGAGTTCTCGAGCGGCGACGCCAAGCTTGCGCAGACGATAAAGGTTGCAAGATCGGCGGTGAGAGCGGTTCGGCTCCTTCTTGAACGGCAAAGCTTGGGGCAGCCTTGCGGAGGACCGAGCGCGCCCGGGCAGGCAGGATCGGCAAACTCCTTAGGTCGGCGGAAGGCGGCTCTAGGCCCGCGGCATGCCCAACGCGGCACCCCATAGAACCGGACTCCGCGTTCCCAAGACGGAAACCATTTATTCCGAATTTACGGCACCGCCGCTCGATGAGCCCGTTCCCGACCAGGGGAGGTCGACCGAGCAAGCGCGTTCTTAATCGCCTGCTTATTGCCCTGCTTTTCGCCTCCCTTTGCATTCCTGCAGCGCTAGCGCTTCCAACTTGGTACGACGTCGGCGCATACGTGGTTTACGACTCGCAGGTCGACTGGATCATCACATCGACTACCAGCGAGGCAAACACGCGTTGGCACGTCAACATCGACCTGGATCCCAACTACCCCTTGCTCGTCGAGCCATACTACTCGAACGCAAGCTTGGTGATCCAGATGGTCCAGAGGGTCGCCTTTTCGGCAACCTGGCGGGTAACGGAGCTCCACGACGTATTGGTCGTCGTGCGCAGCTACACCCACGAGGTGAGGACTTACTCGGACACCGTCGAGATCGCGCGCTTCGAGATCAAGAATGCCGCTTGGCAGCACGAGGTCGACGGCTCGTATCCGGACCTATTCATAGGGTTCGATCCCGAATACCTCCGCTCAAATCCGACCTTTAGGATAGGAAACATGGAATACATCAACCTCGGCATAGAGGAGGTCGAGACGCCTTGGGGTGTTAGGAGGGCTTACCACCTCGTGGGCAAAAGCGGAGACGCGAGCCAAAACCAAACTTGGGAGAAATGGTGCGACGTCGTGAGCGGCGTCACGCTCAAAAGCGACCTCAGGCACTACAGGGGAAACTTCGGCAACCTGCAGTACTACGAGAGGTACAGGGAGGTGCTGGTGATCCGGGAAGCGAGCTTCGACGTGACGAGGTTCGAGGCCGAACCTTGGTACCAGTTCAACTTTTACGGATTTCGGCTTTGGATGATCCTCGCCGTAGTCGGAGCCGTTGCCGCCTACTTGGTCGTGAAGCGGCTCAGGACGAAACCGATCGAATTCTAACGGCTCCATCAAAAAACGGGGCAGAAAACACTTCGCACCTCCATTTACAGTTGGCACGGCCAGCCTCGCGCTCGATTCGGGTCCTTCCCACGATTATGGGAAGGCCACGACCCATGCGAACGGCCTCATCGCTTAACGCGTTGGTTGCATGCACCTTTTGAGCTGAAAAAAGGCTTAATTAACGGCCGCCGCCAAAAGTTCGAGGCATGAGCGTAGGGGAGGTATGCAAGGAAATAGAGAGCAGGTCGCCCCGCTTCGTGGAAAGCCTGAGGAAGCTCGTGAAGCAACCTAGCGTCTCGGCGAAGGGAACCGGCCTCGCGGAATGCGCCGACCTCGTGAAAGAGATGATGGCGGAAGCCGGGATCGAGGCGGAACTCATAGGGGTCGAGGGCGCGCCCCCTTTCGTGTACGGCGAGGCCCTGGCGGGCAAGCCGGGCGCCAGGACGATCATCTTCTACAACCATTACGACGTGCAGCCCCCAGAGCCGCTGGAGCTTTGGAGCTCGGACCCGTTCGCAGCTGAGGTTCGAGGAGGCAAGATGTTCGGGCGGGGGGTTTCGGACAACAAGGCGGACATAGTTTCGCGCATAAACCTGGTCAAGGTCTTCCTGGATTCGGGAGGCCTTCCGTGCAACGTGAAATTCGTAATCGAGGGCGAGGAGGAAATAGGGAGCCCGCACATGCCAGCCTTGGTGGAGAGGCACGCCGAAAGGCTGAAGGCGGACGCTTGCATATGGGAATCCGGCGGGTTGGACGAGAAGGACAGGCCCGAGATAACGCTCGGAATGAAGGGAATCTTGTACGTCGAGTTGCTATCGCGGGTCGCGAACCGAGACGCACACTCTTCGTTGGGCGCTGCCGTGGCGAACCCGGCGTGGAGGCTGGTTTGGGCCCTGAGCAAGATAAAGGGCGAGGACGAACGGATACTCGTCCCCGGCTGGTACGAAGACGTCAGGCCGTTCACGGAAAAGGAGCTGGAGGCTCTGGAGAAGATGCCGATGGAAGAGGAGCTCATCAAGGCGGACCTTGGCGTTGAGGAGTTTCTTCTGGGCGCCTCCGGGATGGAGTTGAAGAGGGCTTTGGTCGGCGGCCCGACGGCCACGATATGCGGGTTCCAGTCAGGCTACGCGGGCCCGGGCTCCAAGACCGTCCTCCCGTCAACCGCCTCCGCGAAACTCGACTTCAGGCTCGTTCCGGACCAAAAACCGGGCAAGCTGCTGAAGGCGCTCGAATCCCACCTTGCCCATCAAGGCTTCGGGGACATCAAGATCGTTCCTTTGTCGCAGGAGGAAGCGAGCAGGACGAGCTTGGACGAAGAGATCGTGCATTGCGCCTCGGAAGCGGCGAGTCGCACGTACGGAAGAGACGCCGTGATCAAAGTGTCGTCGGCCGGATCCGGGCCGATGTACCTCTTCACCAACAGGCTCAAAATTCCAAGCGTGTGCGTGGGTTGCACGCACGCGTTCGAAAACGCGCACGCGCCTGACGAGAATCTGCGCTTGGACGTTTTCATCAAAGGAACCGAATGGGTGGCGAGGACCTTGGATCTGTTCGGAAAGCGGGATCCGTGAAAGGAGCTTGCCTTCCGGCCTTTTTCGTAATAGGTGCTCAACGAATCGGGCTGATCAAGCGAGCCCGCCGCGTTTCGAGATGATCGGACCTTCTCCTGGGGCGCGTCGCGGCGCCTCAAGGCGCCTCCGCTATCGCGGTAAAGCCGCCCGGTCATTATGTGGCTGAATGCGCGCCTCCAGGCCTAGGCAGTATCCTCAAACTCTGAAGTGAACGTTCCAACCGGGGTGCTCACGGTCATCCTGACCTTGTGCTTCCCTGCCTTGATCTTACCACCGTGCTCGACCTCAACGACGCATTTGTCGCCGTAGTTCGTGCTGATGTAGAGGTAAGGCCCGAGTTTCTGGGGCTTTTGGCTCCCTATCTGCATGACTCCCCTGTCGGTAAAATCCACCCCGTCTATCTGCAGCTTCACGCCTATGCTGGCCGAGCCCGACTCGACCTTGTTCGTCACGGCAAACTGAAGGTGGTCGGCAACGCCGTCCCCGTCCTTGTCTAAGTTCTTCATCGAGGATGGGACATAAGGTACGGACATCGCTTTTCGCCCCCAAATCCTCCCTCGGAAGTTAAGAGTTTTTCTGGGCTTCGGAAAAGGCGAAATTCGCGCTTTGAAGCCTAGGCGAGCCCAATTTCGCCCAAAAATATATTTTCGACGTGAATATTTTCATATTATAACTTGGGATCGGCGCGCGGGCCAAGCATTAATAAAGGTGAACGCACCCTTTTGTCACAGCCCCAAGTGTTCCAGATATGGAGCAGGGAACGCCTTGCCTGCAGTGTGGCCACGTAGTGCCATACGGCTTCAGGTTCTGCACCGAATGCGGGACGCCCCTCCCCCCTAACGCCAACAGGATCTCGACCGGGAACGAGCAGCTCGACAGCATCTTGGGAGGGGGGTTCAAGCGGGGCAAGACCTTCCTGGTCGCCGGAAAGGCGGGGACCGGAAAAACGATATTCTCCCTCCAGTACTTGATGCACGGGGCGAACAACGGGGAGCCCGGCATATACGTGACGGTGGACGAAAAGCCCGAGGCCCTGCTCGACGACGCGATGAGGTTCGGCTGGAACCTGTACGACTGCGTGCAGAAGAAGAGGCTCTTCCTCCTGCCCCTGAGGAAGTTCTTCGCGTTCGACATGTGGCGCAAGAACCCCCAAAGAAGGCTCGAGAGCACGATGAAACAGCTTTCCGAAAGGTCGAGGGAGATAGGCGCCAAGAGGCTCGTCATAGATCCGATCGCCCCCCTGGTCGGCTCGATTCAGGACCTCCAGCTTGTCAGGGAGTACGTCAGGGCGATGATATTGGCAATAGAAGACACGTTGAACGTGACAACGGTCTTGACGTCCGAGATCCCGACCGACGCGGACGCTTCTTTCAGCAGGTACGGCGTCGAGGAGTTCCTGGCCGCGGGCGTCATAGTCCTCGACCTGGTGAAGTCCGGAGACGGGTTCGTGAGAACCCTCACGATCCCGAAGATGAGGTGGACGGAAATCCAGCCTTCCACTTACATGTTCGACATAGTCCAAGGAAAAGGCATAGTCATCAACGGAAAGAGGATCTGAGGGGCAGGCCTTCAGCGGGCGTCCGATCTCCCGGCCCGCCTGAACGCGTCAGAATCGAGGGCCTGAGAACTAGCGTCGGCACCGCTCTGCGCAGGCCTTATATCTCGTAGCTGGCAGCCCGAAGGGCATGGGCAGCAAACTAGCTCTGCATGGCGGCAAACCTGTCAGGAAGAAGCCCCTCCCGCCGATGTATCCTGGGGCGATGATGATCGGCGAAGAAGAGAAGCGCGCGGTGTTGAGGATCCTTGGAAGCAAATCGCTCTTCAGGTACTACGGCCCCAAATTCCAGGGAGCCGTGGACGCCTTCGAAAAGGAGTACGCCAAGTACGTCGGCGCAAAACACGCGATAGGCGTGAGCTCCGGCACGGGCGCCCTATACGTAGCGGTCGCCGGAGCCGGCATCAAGCCCGGCGACGAGGTGATACTTCCCGCATACACCTGGATCTCCTCCGCGGTCTCGGTAGCCGCGCACGGGGGCGTCCCGGTCGTCGCTGACGTGGACAAGTCGCTGACGATGGACCCGAAAAGCGTCGAATCGAAGGTAACGGCGAAGACCAAGGCCCTGATGCCCGTGCACATGAGGGGGGTTGGCTGCAGGATGGACAAAATAATGTCGATCGCCAAGGAACACGGCTTGAAGGTCATAGAAGACTGCGCCCAAGCTTGCGGCGGAAGCTTCCGCGGGAAAAAACTGGGCTCGATAGGAGACGTTGGCACCTTCAGTTTCCAGCTTAACAAGATAGTCACTGCAGGGGAGGGCGGGGCCGTCGTGACTAGCGACGAGGCGGTTTGGCAGAGGTGCCTCATGGCCCAGGACTGCGCGGCGGTCGTCGGCGTGGGAAGGGCGCGGATAACCGAAGAACCGATCATAGGTTTGAACTTCAGGATGAACGAGATAACGGGAGCCATAATGCGCGAGCAGCTGAAGAAACTTGACAGGATCTTGGCGCTTATGAGGAGGAACAAGCGGAGGGTGAAGGATGGCCTGAAGGGCGTCGACGGGATTGAATTCAGGGAGCTGCCTGACCCGGAGGGCGACACGGGCATATGCGTCGTATTCTTCGTCGAA
>JAFNJA010000022.1:14534-18876 GCA_017601265.1 Candidatus Brockarchaeota archaeon | reverse complement strand
GGATGTGCTTGACCGGAGGAATGGTGGGCTTCGTCCTCATGGTCCTTCTGCAGTCAAGGCGGTATCTCGCCCACACGCTGAAAGCTGCCACGGGGGAGCCGGCGGCAGAGGTCGACGAAACTAAGGAACCTTTGAGCTACCGGAGCATCTACGTCATCCTTGCCGCGTCTTGCGTCTTCATGCTTGCCTTCTTCCTTTCGTCGGGCATAAGCATACCAGTCGGGATCATAATCCTGGTCTTCGGCGGCCTCTTCTACCAGATCGCAGAGGCGTACGCCCGCGGCGTATCCGGCTTGGGGTTCGCGATCGGTAGGGTGTTGAACTGGCCCAGCTGGCCCTTGCGCATGTTCTTCTGGCCAAGGGCGACCGAGTACAGCGTCGAGTTCATAACTTCCGTGGAGTTCCTCGCGCTCGGCGTCGACACGCCCGGTGCCGGCATCGGAACTTGGAGCACGGGGAGCATGTACGGATTCAGGTTGGCGGATCTCAGTGGCCTGGGCCAAAAGGCGGCGCTAAAGCTGATGGTTTTGACCTTCATCATAGCCCTCCCCGTGCGGATGATCGTGAGCACTTGGTTCGACTACCAGGTGGGCGCAGCTAGAGCGCCGATGTGCAACTCCGGGTGGGAGTGCGGCGACGCTTCGATCGAAAGGTGGAATGGGATGCCACCGAACAGCGACATAGCGATCTCGGGAAGCATAGGGTTCTTGGTGGTGGTCGGCCTTTACTACATGAACTCCAGGTTTCCGTGGTGGCCCATCCACCCGATGGGCTTCCTGCTCAGCGGCGGGCAGTATGCGATGTGGACAGGCGTGTGGGTATGCTTCCTAGTGGGCTGGGTTTGCAAGTACCTGACGCTTAGGGTCGGCGGGAGCAGGGCGTACGAGAATTACGGGGTGCCGTTCATAGGAGGGACGATGGTCGGGCTGATCGCCACGATCCTGGTGGCTTCGGTGGTCGCTGGAATAAGGTACTTCGTTCCGTTCTGACGTTGGCGCGTCTAGGCCTGGCACTGAGCTTTTCAGCTTTCCAACGCATGCCTGAAGATATCGCGGTTCCCTCCAGGAACTCCTTTAATTCTTATGGCCTTTCCAGCGAATGGCCGGCCCTCCGACCCTCGATCCACTCGCTCCACTCGAAAAAGTTTTGGTAATCCACGAACACGATTATAAGATGATGTGGTTTCCGCGGATGGAGGGAACGCTGCATGGACAGCCGCGAACGGGTGATCCGAGCGATAGAGTTCGACCTTCCCGACAGGATTCCTATCACCAACGCGGCCCTTCCGGCAGCGTTCTCGAAATACGGAGGCCGGCTTGGGAGGATATTCGCGAGTTACCCGAGCGACTTCGGCGCCAACCGCCCGCCCAGCACGTATCCTGAGCAGGCTTACTTCACGGGAAGGCGCAAAACGTACGTGGACGAGTGGGGGTGCGAGTGGTCCATGATTCGAAGGGGCATCATGGGCCAGGTGAAGGGGCACCCGCTCTCGGAATTGGGCGCGCTCGAAACTTACCGGTTTCCAAGGATCCCCGAAAAGAAGTACTCGCTCGGCGACGGCGGAAACCTCTTCGAAAGGATGCAGTGGCTGCGGGGATTCGAAAACCTGATGGTGGATTTGGTCGCCGGCCGGAAGGAGGCCTTCTTGATAAGGGACGAGATCGTGAAATACAACTTGGAACTTGCAAAGAGGTCGATCGAGATCGGGGCGGACGGGATATGCTTCGCGGACGATTGGGGAACGCAGAGGGGACTCATGATCAGCCCGCCGCTCTGGAGGAAGTTCTTCAAGCCAGCCTACGGGAGGATGTTCGGCGAGGTCAAGAAGGCCCGCAAGCACGTGTTCTTCCACAGCGACGGCTACATCGTGGACATAATCCCCGACCTGATCGAACTCGGCGTCGACGTGCTCGCGGAGGCGGAACTCCAAGTCAACGGCATCGATTCCCTCGCGGCCAAGTTCGGGGGAAGGGTTTGCTTTCTAGGCAACTTGGACACGCAGTGGATCCTGCCGTTCGGGAGCGCCGAGGACGTGAAACGCCACGCGCTGCACGCGTTAAGCGCGTTGGGCTGCCACGACGGGGGTTTCATAGGGGACTTCGAGGTCCACCCGGACATCCCTTTGAGCAACGTCAGGGCGGCATTCGAAGCCTTTGCGAAATACGGAAGGTATCCCGTGGCGCGGGCGTAGAAGGCCGCACTTTGGGGAGGCGACAAGGCGATTTTGGACGCGCCTCCGCTGAGCGAAGAGCGCGGGCTTCATGTAAGGTTGCGCGCAGCTGGCATCGCTCGGCGCTTTAAGGAGGCCCTGCCGAAAACGCCCAAGTTCCGAAAGGCGGGCTTTCCCGACCGATGAACCCAACATTTGGTAATGATTTGGGAAATGACATATAACGTACCGCTTGGCCTGCAGGGTTGGGTGGCAAGGAAAGGACGCATGGCCACCGAATCCACGGCCGCGCGTCCTGATTTTTTCCTCCTCTCCCCCAAACTTGCCACCTGACCTAAATGCGCGGTACGAAGCGAATCTCATCGAATTCGAAATACTATAACGCCCCGAAGGCGTTTGGCTGGCTCGCGGTAGAACCCCTGCCTACGGGTAACGCACCAGTAAAAATATGGGAAACAGGAGGATTCCGAGAAAGGCGAACGAGATCGATACGCTGGCCGATCCGGCTACAAGCGCGGAGGAAGCCGGTACGGCCGCGCCCCCGACGCTGGCTGCCGAAAGCGTGAGGCCGATCGCCATTCCGGTGCCGGAAGGCGCGGCCTTTTCGCCGATGTACGCCAAGATCGTGGGAGCGAGGCTTGAGATGAAGAATCCCGCCGAAAGTATCGGGAGGAGCGCGAACGGCCCTGGAGAGGCCGCCGTTGCCAACACAGAGGCGCAAGCCAATATCCCGCTTAACTTGATGGTCTTGACCATACTGATGCGCCCGCTCAGCCTGCTCCAGCACATCCTTCCTGCGGCTATCATGAGGAGCAGGAACCCGAGAGCCGCGCTTGCCTCAAGGGCACCAAAACCTCGCTCGGATTCGAGCAGCAAGGGAAGGTAGGCGTAGAGACCGAGCTCGACGCCCCAACCCAGGGCCAGGGCCGCGACGGCGCCCTTCGGCATCGAGCTGATGACGCGCGACAGGCGCGGATCCGGGCTCACTTCCGCTCGCCCTTCGCTCCCAAGGGTATGCGCGATGGACGCGGCAATGGCCAGGAAGCCCGCCGAGACCAGGAAGCCGAGGTGCCAATCCCCCGAGGCGGAGATGGCAAGCCCAGCGAGCATGGGGCCTAGGAAGCCGCCTATCCCCCACGTCGAGTGAAGCACGTTCATCGCGCCGTTCGGGTTATCCCTGAAATTTTCCGGCACGAAGGCGGACACGGCCACCTCCCAGAATCCGGCTCCCACTCCGAAGAGGGCGAGGCCTAGAAGCAGGGGGTAAAAATCGCAAGAAAAACCCGCTATAACGTAGGCAAACGTTTCTATGAGCAGGCCGGCCACCATCAGCTTCCTCTTCCCCCTTTTGTCCGCCAAAATGCCTCCCGGAAGCACTGAGAGGAAACCTACGGCTCCAACCGAGGCGATCGAACCGACTTCCCAAGCGTCCAAAGAGAGGGCGCTCATTATTGTTGGAAGCGAGGGGCCGAGCATCGAGCTTGAAAAAGCGTAAGCCAGGTTTGCCGCGCAGATCGTTGCAAGCGTTCGCCGGTTTCTCGAATCGAACGTTACCACCTCGGCGTCCTGCGCTCTAAGCAAGCCTATTTATCGGAATCGCGCTTCGGCCGTTCGGCTCGAACGAAAGCTTGGGACTCGTTCAAGCAAGGCTACCATAGGCATCTGGAGGAGGGGGTCCAGCGGGCGTTGGTAGGTGGGTCACCTGGAGCTGAGGTGCTGCAGGGTCGCCAAGCTGGAAGAAAGATGAAAGAGTCCTTTAACTTTAAGCAGCTACTCGAGCGACCTCAAAGCTTCGTTCAATTCCTCGAGTCCAAGTTTCGCCAGGGTGTCGGGCTTGGGCACCCCCCTTTCGTCCCAGCCAAGCGCCTCGTAATATTCTTTCCTCGCTTTCAAAAATTCCTCCCTGTCGACCTTCATGCCCGATTTCGGGCCGGTCGGGAGGGGCTCGTAGAACCTTGGCGGGTTGTCGTCGTGCGCCTCGGGTTTCCAGGAAAAGTCAGGCCCTCCCAAGAGGAGCATGACCCTCTGGATCGCGAGTATCTTCCTCGAGGAGCTGCCGTACCACTCCTCCCTCGTGATGTCCCAGCCCGTGACTGCCTGAAGGAGCTCCCAGAGGAGCGGATAGGGGGTTTCGAACATGTTGAACCAGCAGTAAACTCCGGAGTCGTGGAG
>JAFNJA010000022.1:0-14524 GCA_017601265.1 Candidatus Brockarchaeota archaeon | reverse complement strand
GTCGCTCGCAGAGGCGCGGAGCGGCGGTTTCGAAGATGTTGAACCAGCAGTAAGCTCCGGAGCCGGGGAGCGCGAGCGTGAGCTCGCTGTTCCCGGCCTCGATCGGAAGGAGGGCGACGGAAGTGTGGTCTCCGCCCTGAGTCGAGCACGCGTACGAGATGTCTATGGTGTAGTCGAGCTTGCTCCTGATCCCGTGCGCGCCTATCCCTATCCCCTTGGACTGCACCGCGTACTTCAAGACGTCCAAGCCTTTCATTTCCCCTATCTTGACCGCGGCCCTGTACGTGCCCTCGGCGAGGATGTCCCCTATGCCCTCCCTGAAGGCTATCTTCCTCGAGAGGTTCGCGAACGCTTCGACGTCGCCCCACTTGAGGTCGAACCCGACGTCTTCGGAGGTGAGTATCCCCCTCTGGAAGAGCTCGGCGGCGAAACCCATGGCGTTTCCGCCCTGGATCCCGCAGATCCCCAAGTCGTCCACAATGGACGAAAGGTAGACGTTGCCTTCAGGCGTGAAGACGCCTAGGTTGGTCCCCTGGTACGCCTGTATCTCGTAGTCCGGGTTGTCCGTGATCGCTCCCTTGTACGGCCCAGCCTTGGGCGAAGCGAGCTTGAGGCAGGTAGTGGGGCAGCCGAAGTCACCCCAATACCTCTTTATCCAAACCCTCTGCTCGAACATGTCTACGCCGAAGCTCCTCTCGTCGTGCCATTCCTCCTGCCAGTTCCTCACGGGTTCGCTGCTCGTTTGCGCCCCTACTTCGTAGCCGAGGTAGCCGGTCCCCCACCTCCTGAACTTGTCGTTCTTGTAGCAGGCTTTGCAGATCCTCTCGATCAGCGCCAAAGCTGAGGGCATGTTCGCGGCCTCGGGCAGCGGGCCCGTGCCCTTCGCCACAACCGCCTTGAGGTTCTTGCTCCCCATGACGGCGCCGTAACCCCCGTAGCCGGCTGCGTGGGTCCATTTTGCCATCACGGCAGCGATCCGGACCTTCCTCTCGCCCGCGGGGCCGATGTAAAGCGTCGAGGGTTCTATCAATTCGCCCAGGCCGGGCTTCAGGTCCTGCACGGCCTTCCTGCTCTCCCTCGTGATCGCTTTCAGGGTTTCTTGGCCGCCCTTCCCCCAAACGTGGCTGGCGTCCTTGAAGACGACTTGGCCGTCGAACACGAGGACGTACGTGGGCTTCTCCGAAACCCCGGAGAATATGATCCCGTCGTATCCGGCGCACTTCAGTTCGATCCCGAATTCGCCCGCTACGGTCGAACCCACAGCCCCGTTGCTCTGGGGGCTCTTGCCCGTGACGCAGGTCCTGCCGCCGGGGAAGTAGCCCGTGAGGGGGCCCGTGAGGAAAAGCAGGAGGTTCTCGGGGCCCAGGGGGTCGACGGAGCCCCACTTAGACCCGAGCCTGTCCCATAGTATTTTCACCCCAAGACCCCTGCCTCCGAGGTAGGTCCTCAGCAGTTCGTCCGGAAAGCGCTCCTCCTTGACGGACTTAGTTGAAAGGTCTATCTCGAGAAACTTGCCCGCGTACCCCCTCAACTCAGGCCACCTCCAAGCCCTTTTCCCCAAGCAGGTTGATCAGGAGCTCCTTCGTCAACTCGTCCGGTTTCTTCGCGTAGAGCCTGTAGGAGTAGCTCTCGGGAGCCGGCGCGACCCAGAGGGCGTCCCACCCGCCTTCGCCGCACACCTTGACGCACTGCGGATCGCCCCTGCAAAGGTCGCATATCAGCGCGTAGTTTTCGGCCGGGTGTAGGTGCGGTACCCTTCCCGGGCAAGCTTCTATGCAGCTGCCGCAGTCGGTGCACTTCTCCTTGTCGACTAGGAGGGCTCCAGTATCCTTGCTCACTGATATCGCTTGGACGGGGCAGGATTCGAGGCAAGGGTGGTCGTGGCACTGGGCGCAAAAGTGCGGGATCTCGGCCCCGGGGGCCAGCATGAAGACCCTTATCCTCGACGCCTCGGGCCATATCCTACCTTCGTGCTTTACGGAACAGGCGATCTCGCACCTCCTGCACCCGCTGCATTTAGCGTAATCCCTGGCTATCCAAATTGCTTGGGACATCCGCCATCCAAATCCTCCGATTCTCGCCAAGGATTTAAAGGATTTATTGTCGAAGCATTTTTTGCGAGTGGGCGTTGGACCGCCTGCTTTAGAGTTGGACGAATCGATGCTGTTCGCAAGGCAGGTCCTCCCGTTCGATGGCCGTTCATCCAGGAGGCGGGGAAGAAAGGATCTCTTCCTCGATCTGCTTCAGCATCAGTATGCGCTTGAAGGTCGGCGGGTGGGTCGAGTAGAGCTCCGTCGCCCTGTTGAAGAAAGACTTGCCCTCTTGTTCCATCGCAAGCTCGAGCTCCCGCTCGTCGAGGAGGCCGTCCCTATCGAGATCGTATTTCTCCTTGTTCTCCACGATCTCTCGAACCTCGTCCCTTGCGGCAGCGGGGTTGAGTATGTAGAAGGTGCTTACGGGCGAATCCTGCCTCGGAGCGACCGATATGCCGTAGCTCAGTTTCGCCAGCGCGCTTATGAGGCTCCTCGGGGTGCCTGTGAGGTAGGCGGAGAAGGCGTCGGCGTAGTGTTCCCTGAGCCTGCTCAGCCCTAGGACGAGGAGTTGCGTGATCGCGTAGATCGCTATGGAGAGCGCCCCAGCCGCGATCGGTAGCGCGACCCACGACCCCTTCTTTCCCTTCACCCTAAGGGATTCGAAGCTTACCCTAGCCACGACGTAGGCGAGCGTCGGTATGGCGGCAAGCATGGTCACGACGGCGCAGTCCTTGTGCGCCAAGTGCCCAAGCTCGTGGCCTATGACGGCCCTGACCTCGTCCTCCCTGAAATTGGCCAACAGGCCCTCGTGGACCGCTAGGGTGGAGTCGCTTTGCGTCCTTCCGAAAACGAATGCGTTGGGCGACCTGTCCTCGACCACGGCCAGCCTGGGCTTCTTGAGCCCAGAGCGCGCGCAGAGGTCGGCCACGGTCTCCTCCAGCCAAGGGTTCTCGCCTTTGCCCAGGTACCTGAGCTTTCCCCCGAGCGAGGCCCTAACGACGGAGGGTCCGATCACGTACTCGAGGAGCACGAAGGCCGAGGAGAAAGCCAGGGAGATGGCCAGGAGTTCGATGAGCCCGAACTCTTGGACGTAGTAGCTGGCTATGAGGCCAAGCCCGAACGCGAAGGCGGCGAAAAAGGCCAAAGTCAAGGCCACGCTACACAACATCGCCGTTTTCAGCTTGTAGATCGATGGCATCCTCTTCCGTCCCGCCCTGGAACGGGAAAGAAAAAGTTTCCGCCCCATGTCGAACCAACGATCTCGGTTCCTTGCCGGGCAAAGCTTTTCAGCGCCGGCCCTTTCCGATCGATCCGAACCATGAGCGTTGTCAGGGAAATGAGGTGCCCCCACTGCTCCGCCCCCTTGCACTACGCTCCGGGCGAAGCGCTGTTCACTTGCAGGTACTGCGGCTACACGGGGTACATCGATCTGAGCGTCCAGTTCAAGCTCGCCCACAGCGTCCTTCCTCCTCGCTTAAGTGCCGAAGAGGTTGACGGCATAGTTAAGAAGTGGATGGAAACCGGCTACGCAAAGCCCCGCGACCTTGCCAAGAAGGCGGAAGTGAAGGAGCGGAGGCACCTGCTCGTCCCCTTCTGGCTCGTCCCGGTGAAGGCGACCACGAATTACAGGGGCTTGCTGGTGAGGCTCGGGCCAAGCGTGGAAAAATCAGGGAAGGTGGAGGGTGCTTACGACTGGTTCGTGCTCGCCCGGTCGGGCGTGAAGGTTCCGGCCAGGATCTTCGACCTGCCGGTAAGCGAGAGGGTCCCCTTCAACCTCGGCAACCTGCCCGCTGGCGTCGAGGCTCTTAACGCCGAGCTCGACGCGGAGGGGGCGAAGGAGAAGGCGAAGCGGGAGATAGAGCTCTTCCACGTCGAAAGGGCGAAGGAGAGCGTGGACAGGTTCATCGAGCTGAAGACGGAGTACGAGTTCGGGGAACCGATCTACGTACACGTGCCTCTTTGGTTCGTGAGGTACGAGTACCGGAAAGCGCCTTACGAGGTAATAGTGGACGGCCACTCTGGAAAGATACTGTTCGGGGAGCTGCCTCCTTCCGAAATCGGGATTTTCTAGCCTCCGGTTTGGGGATCGAGCTGCCGCTTCGCGCTCTTGCGAATCGTCTCACCTTGAATCGGCAGGTTTGAAGCGTTCGCGGGTACGCCCCGCACGGTGGGCTGGAGTTTTGGACGGAGCCGTCGATGTCTGCGATTATCGCCGCTGGATGGGCTGGCCTGGGAATGCCAATATCGCGATGACCTCGGACTCCATTAAAGGCGGTTGCGCGCGCCTCAAGCGCGGCTAGGTGCTTGGAAAATGGAAAAAATCCGGGGGGGCCGCTTGCTTGGCGTTTGTTTTATTCTTTCGAAAGATCGACTACGTCCGCCTTTGCCGCGGTCCTCTTGATCGACCGAATTCCGTTCTTGCAGGAATCCTTCGCTTCGTATCCTTCGCTTGATGCTAAAGTTTCGCCGTTCACCGCCACGAACCTGAACCTGAACTTTCCGGCTTTGTCCTTGTATATTTCGAACTTCGCCTTTGGCATGCTTCCCTCGTGTATGGTCGGGGACGTTTTGATATAAGCTTTTTCCAAGCGGGCGGTTGGCCAGGCTCGATGCCCAAGGGCGCCGTCGCTGGCCCGATGGATCGGAGCAAGCAACCATTCGCGGCTTACGCCGCCAGGAACTCGGCCACCTGAGACCTCGCCACCTACCCAACGGCGCTCTGCCTTCCCTCCTTTGCGCGCCAAAGGCCGTGGCGGAATGCGCGCGAGCGAGAAAGCGCCGCTGAGCGCCCCTCCGGTGGCGGGCGCGGCTCGGCATGGCAAGGAGGGCGTGGGTGGAGAATCGGTGCCGCAAGCGGACGGGCTTTCGCGACGTCGCCTCCGCTCCATTCTCCTCGTCGGTCATTTCCTGTTGTGCAGCCAAAGGATGAAAAGTGGCAACGAACCGACGACGTTTACGGCGGCAGAAACGTAGAACACCGCCTGGGGCGCGAACTCGGTCCAGATCCAACCTCCGACCACGGGCGAGATCAGCGCCACGATGCCCGAGATCAGGCTGATGACGCCGTACGCGGTCGCGACGCCCGCGCTCGACCTGTACTTGGCGATGAGGCTCTGCCTGCTTACGTTGTCCAACCCGAAGGTCAAGCCCCAGAAGAAGAGGATCACGCTTGCCATCGCGGGATTTCCCGACGCCGTAAAAAGTATCATCGAGGGCGAGGTCGCGATGATGTGGAAGGCGAAGGCGATCTCGCCGCCGTACTTGTCGACGATTCTCCCGCTTGGCAAGTGCCCGATGAAGATGCCCAGCTGCTCCGCGCTGAGCACCAAGCTTATGCTGGGAAGGGAGAACGCCAAGACATCGCTCGCGTATATGACCATGTATGGTCCCTGGATGCCCAAACCCAGCATGTGGAAAACTATGCCGAACAAAACCGCCAAGAGGAAAGGGCTCTTCAGCACGGCAAAACCACCCTTCAACTTCCCGTAGGGCGATTCCCTTGGCCGGCCTTCCTCGACCTTGGCCTTGGACCCAGCGTTACGCAAGGATTCCTCCAAGTAAAGCGCTGCCACGCAAAAAGCGATCGATTCGAAGGCCAATGCCAGGCCGAAAAGCCAGCTGAAGCCGAAGAGGATCGCTATCGTTCCTGCCACGGACGTCGCGACGATGCTGCTGATGCTCTGCAGGAAAGCGAGGGTCGCGTAAGCTTTCCCCCTCCGCTCCTTCGGGATCACGTCTATGACGTAAGCGCTGCTGGAAGGGCCCATGAAGGCCGAACCCAAACCCTGGAAGATGAAAGCCAGGAAGACCAGAAGGTGATCTTTGGACGACAAAAGCAGAACCAAATTCGAGGCCGAGAAGCCGATGGCCAACATCGCCATTTTCTTCCTGCCAAAGTCGTCGGACAAGATTCCGGACGGCAAGCTGGCCAAGCTCGAGGTCAGGTCCCTGAACGTGCTCATCAGGCCGAACGCGAGTATTGAAACGCCCAGGTTTTTCGTCGCGTAAAGCCCGAGCAACGAACCGTAGAGGCTTCCGGCGAAATTCGTCGCCAACGTGGTCAAAAGTAGGGCCCTAAGCTGCCTTTCCAGGGCCAAGTACTTGGAAGAGCCTTCCCGAATCCTCCTGAGTAAGTCCATGAGGCCACGGCTGAAGGCCGGATCTTTTTTTGTGGGATTTAACTTTCGCTACGGATAGCATGGAAGCCATCGTCGACGGGCGAAGGGAACGATCGTGCGTTAAGCTTCCTGGACAGTGCTAAGGAGGCGGCGGAAATGCACCTGTCGAATCCCGATAGGCCTTTCGGCAAGCTGTCCGATGGCCTCAACATAGTGGATCGTATTGGCGCGGAGGGCCTTGGATGGCATCGAGAGCTGCGCGATTCACCTTAAAACCTGCTCGCTTGGGGTTGCGCTTCCCTCGTAGTAGAGGAGGCAAGGTCGTGGCTGATGCGGAGTTCTACGTCGGCCCTTAATTCAAATATCGAGCTTCCTACGATTCATGCCATGAGCTTCGGAGAGACTCGCCATGCCAAGCGAAATTCACTCTTTTTCGGTTGAAGGCGGGTTCCCAAGGGTCCTGACGATGCGACAGCAGGCGGAGGTTGCCAACAGGATCCTCGCCAAGCGCCTCGAGGAAATCTTGCCTATGGCCATGAGGGAGACGGGCTTCGACATGTGGCTCGTCATCTGCCAGGAGGACGACCTCGATCCCGTATTCACGACCTTGGTACCCATGGACTCCTGGTGTCCCATCCTCCAGATGCTTATCTTCTTCGACCGCGGATCCGTGGAAGGCGTCGAGCGCATCAACCTCTCGATGACCGACACGGGCAACCTTTACTCGAAGCCTTGGAAAGGAAGGCGTTGCTCCGAGCAGTGGGCCATGCTCAAAGAGATCGTGGAGGCGAGGGACCCGAGGAGGATAGGCATAAACATCGGCTCCGTCGAGTGGGCAGCGGGAGGGCTTACCCACAACCTCTACGTTCAGCTCGTGAGCAGCCTTCCGAAAAAGTACGTGGAGCGCCTCGAGTCGGCGGAGGCCCTCGCCACGCGCTGGCTCGCAACGCTGACCGAGGAGGAGGTTGGATTATACGAGCACGTTGCGAACGTCGCACACGCGCTGATCGCTGAGTGCTTCAGCAGGAAGGTTGTCGTACCCGGCATAACCACGGCTGACGATCTGGTTTGGCATTACTGGCAGCGAAGCGCGGAGCTTGGCCTCTCCCTGGCGTTCAGGCCATTCTTCGACATCCTGCGCAGCGAACGCGTGAAGGAGAAGTACGGCGTGGGCGACAATGTTGTCCGCCCCGGCGATGTCATCCACTGCGATGTCGGTATCAAGTACCTGCGCTTGAACTCGGACCACCAAGAGCTGGCGTACGTCCTGCGCGACGGGGAAGAAGACGCCCCCGAAGGGCTGAGGAGGTTGATGGCCGAGGGAAACAGGCTGCAGGACATATTCATGTCGGAGTTCAAGCGTGGCACGACGGGCAACGAGATTTTGCATAAAGTACTCGAAAGGGCAAGGAATGAAAACGTGCCAAACCCGAGGGTTTACTCGCACGGCCTTGGCCACTTCCTCCACGAGCCCGGCCCCCTCATAGGCTTGCCTTGGGAGCAGGAGCGCTGCGAAGGTAGGGGGGACGTGAGGCTGGAGTACAACTACGCGTTCACGATGGAGCTTTCGGTCGAAGGTCCCGTTCCGGAGTGGGGAGGCCAAACGGTCCGATTGGGGCTCGAGCAAGACATCGTCTACACGAAAGAAGGTTGCAAACTCCTTGACGGGAGGCAGACCAGGTTCCACCTGATCTGAATTACGGTAAGCCCTTATTGGAGCGGCTAAAAGCTCGTTTCGCGGGTCCGAAGCGAAGGTAAGAAGCCGCGACCCTCAGCCCATCCAGCCGAAGCCCGTCCAGAGCGCTTGCTAATAAAAAGCGATCCCGAAGGTGGTGGATGTCCGCTTGCGCCTGAAAAACGAGTACGCAGGCTAATTCCGGCGCGGCGATGATCGCGGGCGCGGTCCGAATGGCGAATAATCAATTCAGATCCTCCAAGATGACCTTGGGGCTGGCAAGGCGAATTTGGGGGATAGATCGGGATGAAGTACCCAATAAGCCGGTTCGGAGCGGCGCCTTCTTGCCTTCATCAGGCTTAAGGGAGGTAAGCGTTATTTGCGTCGGTTTTGCTCAAGGTCCCGGTAGCAAGCAGATGAGGTTGGAATACGTGGGGATCCGCGTCAAGGACATGGACGAGTCGATAAGGTTCTACACCGAGCTGCTGGGCATGAAACTCCTTGACAGGGCGAAGATCCCGACTACGAAGGGAGAGACTGCCGCGCTACAAAGTCCGGGCTCGAAACTTGTCCTTGAACTCAACTACTACGAAGAGGGCAGCCCGTTTGCCACGCCCTACGAGGCCGGCGACGGGTTGGATCACCTGGGGTTCAAGGTCGACGACGTTAAGGCGGAATTCGAAAACTTGCGAAGGAAGGGAGCCACGGTGGCTCTGGAACCATTCGAGGAGACTAACGACAAAGAGGCGACCGGATTCCTGGCCTTCGTCCAAGATCCCAACGGAATTTGGATCGAGCTTTTCCAATAGGCATGCGCCGTCGAGGAAAGGGCGGCCCATTTTCCCCTACCTACGCCTTTTCGATGCGGGCAAGCTGAAACGTGCAAGCGATCGCGAGGCGGAAGGTTTTCTGTTTGTGAGCTTCAACCGAAGCCTCTCCGCCAGCGAAAGAGGAAAGAATTTTTGTCTCCTTCCCCCTCGCGGGCGCGGAGAAGCGGCGGATGAGGAAGCTTTCGGTCGCGAAGTTCGGAGGGAGCCTATTGGATCCGAAAGGGAAGAGCATCCCAAAGGTTCTGGAACGAGTGAGGGAGCTGAAGGAAAGGGGAGGCGCCGGGCCAATAGTCGTTTTCTCGGCCCCGGGAAGTTTCACCGACGAGCTGATCCGGATAGGCGAATCCTTCACCCGGTCCGAGTACGCCTCAGTCGAGCACATCTTCGACTCCTACGAGGAGATGGCCAGGGCGTACGTCGAAGGAGAGCCTTTGAAGAAGCTGCTGTCCGACTTGGCCTTTTACAGGAACGAGGCGCGCGAAGCCCTTTCATCGATAAATAAGAGGTTCCAAGGCAACGTCAAAGCGAAGCTTCTGACCAGCGGAGGGGAGCTCCCTACTTCTCTGCTCATGGAGTACATCATGACCGAAAACGGCCTTGAATCCCGCCGCGTCCCGAAAGACCGATGGCCTATCGTCACGGACGACAACTTCGAGAACGCTTCGCCCCTCTACGAGGAAAGCTTGAAGAGGATCGGGTGCGTCGTGGATCTGCTTGATGGGGGCAAGGTAGTTTCGCAGGCGGGCTTTTTGGGAGTGACGGTTGACGGGCTCGAAACGACCCTCGGGAGGGGGGGCTCCGACCTGACCGCCGTTTTCCTCTCCTGTTTGCTGCAAAGCCGGTACGAAGTCGAAACGTTGCTGTTCAAGGACGTTCCGGTGCAGAGCGCGGACCCCCAGATAGTCAAGGGCCAGAGAACCTTCGACGTACCATCCCTCACCTACAACGAGGCGCACAAGGCGTCCATGATGGGGATGAAAATCGTCCAAGATGCGGCTATTTCGATGGCCAGGAGGTTCAAGCAACCTCTGAAGATCGTGCCTATGGACGACGCTGAAAAATGCACTGTGATTCGGTCCGAAAGCTTCACAGATGAGATCGTTAAGGTTGTCACCGGAAAGAAAGGTTGCGCCATCCTCTCGATGCGCGACGAGAGGAGCAGGTCGCTGGAGGATTCGTTGAGGATCTGGGAGAGCAGAAGCGACTTCCTGGATCTTGGGACCGAAACCTTGGAGACGGAGGAGAGGATCCGGGATTTTCTTTTCCTGGACTCAGGGTTTCTGAGCAAAAACGAAGATAAAATAAAAAGTTTCGATGCAAACATGAAGATAGAATACGGAGTGGGCGTTGTCACCCTCATCGGGGACAGGATGAAAGATTCCCCCGGGGTTGCGTCCATCGCCATAGGGGCAATACCGCGGATCAACATCAAAAGGGGCGTATTCGCGCCGCACACGTCTCAAATAATCTTGGTAGTGGAGGAGAAAGACGTTGAGGCGGCCGTGGAAGCCATCCATATGCGGAGGAGCGAAATGAACAAAACGCGGTGACGAAGATCGTTTGGGCACCCGCCTTCGTCGCTGGCACGAGGATTCGTGGGCAGCTCCACCGGGTCCAAAAGCTGTGCAAGGTTGGGATCCTTAACCAGGATCACGTGGCCATTTTCTCCAACCCCGTGATCACGGCAAAATGGCATCTTTCCAGCGATCCTTAGGGAAGGCGGACTTGCCCGGTTCGTCACCTTGCCACCGGAGGTAGCGATAAAGCTTTAGTGTCCTTTCGGCATCGCGGTGTTGAGTAGAATGTATGGAGGGCCTGAGCGCTTGGAAGCTCGCATGACGGTAGAGGCGAAAGCCAGGGACCTCCTCAAGCGGATGACGATCGAGGAGAAGGTGGCCCAACTGGGCTCGGCTCCGGCTTGGGATCTCGTCGAGGGCGGGAGGTTCAGCCAGGAGAAAGCCGAAAGGCTCCTTGGCAAAGGCATCGGGCAGGTAACGCGCGTTGCTGGAGCTTCTGGAGCTGGCCCGAAGGAGGCGGCTACGATCGTGAACCAGATCCAGAGGTTCCTGGTCGAGAAGACCCGCCTCGGCATACCGGCGGTTGTGCACGAGGAGTGCCTGAGCGGGTTCATGGCGATGGGAGCCACGACCTTCCCCCAAGCTATAGGGATGGCGAGCACCTGGAATGAAGGACTCGTCCAAAGGATAACGTCGACGATAAGGGAGCAGATGAGGGCTACGGGCGCCTCACAGGGGCTTTCGCCGGTGCTGGATGTCGCGAGGGACCCGAGGTGGGGGAGGACAGAGGAGACCTTCGGCGAGGACCCGTACTTGGTCGCGCGCATCGGCGCCGCGTACGTGAAGGGCCTCCAAGGCGAGGATCCCAGGACCGGGGTTTTGGCGACGGTGAAGCACTTCGCGGCGCATGGATTTCCGGAGGGAGGGAGGAACTGCGCGCCGGTCCACGTTTCCCCGAGGGAGTTCAGGGAGGTTTTCCTTTTTCCATTCGAAGCGGCGGTCAAGGAGGCTGGCGCGGGATCGCTGATGAACGCTTACCACGAAATAGACGGCGTGCCGTGCGCTTCCTCGAGGCACCTGCTCACGGACGTGCTCCGCGGCGAGTGGGGGTTCAAGGGTTTCGTCGTCTCCGACTACGGAGCGGTCAAGATGCTCCAGACCTTCCACCGCGTCGCTGGAAGCGAAAAGGAAGCTGCCGTCATGGCCCTCGAAGCTGGGATCGACGTGGAACTTCCAGCCGCTCAGTGCTACGGCGAACCGCTCCTCCAAGCCGCCAAGGAAGGGCTCGTCTCAGAAGCCACGGTTGACGAAGCCGTGTCCAGGATCCTCGAAGCTAAGTTCCTTCTTGGCCTTTTCGACAACCCTTACGTCGATGCGGAGCTCGCCCCCTTGATCTTGGACAGGGCCGAGCACAGGGCGCTCGCGCTACAAGCCGCGAGGGAGTCGATAGTGCTGCTCAAGAACGAAGGCCTTCTTCCGCTGGACAAATCGATCAGGTCGATAGCCGTCGTCGGCCCCAACGCTGCCAGCACCAGGAACCTCCTCGGCGATTACAGCTACACGGCGCACCTTTCGTGCAAGGGCGATGTCGTACCGGTAGTGAGCGTCCTCGAGGGAATAAGGAGAAAGTTGCCACGAGCAGAGGTTCATTACGCCAGGGGGTGCGAGGTGGCGGGGAGTTCGACGGAAGGGTTCGAGGAGGCTGTAAACGTGGCTCGCAAATCGGAGGTCGTAGTTGCCGTCGTTGGGGAGAGGTCGGGTCTATCCAGGGATGACGTATCTGGAGAAGGGCGGGACAGGACCGACCTCGGGCTCCCCGGCGTCCAGGAAGAGCTCTTGAGGGCTTTGTGCAAGGCGGGCAGGCCTGTCGTGGTCGTCCTCGTCAACGGAAGGCCCCTCTCGACGCGCTGGATAGCTGAGAACTGCCCCGCCATCGTCGAGGCCTGGCTGCCAGGCGAGGAGGGGGGAAGCGCGATAGCCGACGTGCTCTTCGGCGACTACAACCCGGGAGGGAGGCTCCCGATCTCGATTCCTCTTGAAGTTGGGCAGATCCCGATCAACTACAACAGGAAACCGTCCTCTTTCGGCAACTACGTCTTCTCCACGTCCAAGCCCCTGTTCCCGTTCGGGCACGGTTTGAGCTACACGAAGTTCGAGTACGGTTCGCTCAAAATAGAGCCGGATAGGGTAGGGCCCGCGGGGAAGGTCACGGTGGGTTTCGAGGTTAAGAACGCCGGGGACCGAAATGGAGACGAGGTGGTCCAGCTGTACGTCTCAGACCCCGTTGCGAGCGTCTCTAGGCCCTTGAAGGAGCTCAAGGGCTTCAAGAGGGTGTCCCTCGACCGGGGGGAAAAGAAGGCGGTGGAGTTCCACCTTTATATGGAACAGCTCGCCTTCTACGATCGCCACATGAGGCTGGTCGTCGAACCGGGGAGGTACGACGTGATGGTGGGAGCGTCCTCGGAGGACGTTAGGCTGACGGGAAGTTTCGATGTCGTCGGGGAGGTGAAGGTCGTCCCTTCCAGGAGGGTTTTCTTCAGCGAAGTTTTCGTCGGCTGAAGCCAGTATGATCAGACCCCTAAGCATATAAGCATGGAAAGGTTTTCATCCACCCAACGGATGGGCAAGGTTATCGACCAAGCGTTCAGCAAGGGCGACATTTTGGAGGACCTTCGGCTCTACCCTTTCAACAAGCTTCCTGCCGAGGATCCCGTGGTTATCGTCCACTCCTCGCTTAAATCGATCGGGTACGTCATAGGTGGGGCCGAGACGGTCGTAAGGGCGCTTCTCGAATGGGTCGGCGGCGGAGGCACGTTGGTTTTCCCCGCTTATTCGTACTCCGCCTCGGATCCTGAACAGTGGCGCTACCCGCCCGTCGCCCCGCACCTCGTCGAGAAGGTCCGGAAGAACATCCCCCCTTTCGATCCCATCCTCAGCCCGATCGATACCGGAGCGATACCTAGCGCCGCGTCGAGGTTTCCGGGGGCGCTTCGTTCGTCCCATCCAAACGGCTCAATCATAGCTTTGGGAAAAAATGCCAAACGGATCGTGTCGGCCCAGAGGTTGGAGAACAGCCTCCTTCCGGACGGCCCGTTGGGGCAGGTCTACGAGTTGGACGGCTGGGTACTGTCAATAGGCACGGACCTGAGCTCGAACTCTTCCATGCACCTTGCCGAGAGGTGGGCACGAAAAGGCGAAGGCCTCGCCCACCTAGGGGAGTTTTGGAAATCCAGGGTGCCGGTTGACACGCCCCGAGGAAGGGAGTGGGTCTTGCTGGAAAAGGAGGGGGGATGCAGCACGGGCTTCATTCGAATAGAGCCCATCCTGCGCCGCAGGGGCGTCATATCGTACGGGAGGATCGGGCAGAGCTACTGCCAATTCATGCCGCAGCGCGGGCTGGTAGACGAGACGATCAAGATATTGGACGAAGATCCGCTTGCCCTTCTGTGCTCGGATCCAGATTGCCCACAGTGCGCTCCGACCTGGAGGAAGTATGGAAGCGGGCGCCAAAGCGATTGGTAGCACGCGTCGATTCGATGCCCTGAAAAATCACCCTTCCGAAGCGCTGGAATACCGTTTGCCTGCGGTCGGTTTAGCGCGCCAAGCGTCGAGGCGGCCGCGAAGGGACTCGGGAAGAATTTCCACTTTTTTGGAAAATCCCTTCTAGTCGTTCGAAATCGTAGCCCTATTAACCGCCAAGCGATGGCAGAGGCTTGCGGAGGTTGCGCCGCATTGGCCAAGCCCGTTGAAGCGGAAGTTGAGAGGTGCGGAAGGTGCCGATCTCGGATCGCGAAGGGTTTCCGTTTCTGCCCTTCGTGCGGATCCCCCTTAGGTCGGCCCATAAGCGGGATCCGGAGCCCGATTTCGGAACCGATTCTCATCCTGGAGGAAGCGGAAAGCGAACCCCAAGATAACGAGGCCATCTTCGTCTAGGAAGGCCTGCCAATCACCTATCCCTTGCGTTCGAGGCCGGGCACGGAGGGGAGAGGCCCATGCTGTCTTGCGCAGGAAGTTAAGTTGGATCTGTCTAGTCAACCAAACCTCTTGCCGCCACCGCCTCCGGGTTGAGCGGTTACAGAGGCTTGCGGCCCTTCAGCACCCTCGCGACGTCCTCCGCCACGACCAACGCCATCTTCCTCCTGTTCTCGTGGGTGGCCGAGGCCATGTGCGGCGTTACGATCGCGTTTTTCAACCTCAAAAGGGGGTTGTCTGGGGAAGGCGGCTCTTCGGCAAGCACGTCGAGGGCCGCTCCGGCAATCGCGCCATTCTCCAGAGCCTTGCACAGCGCCATTTCGTCTATAACGCCTCCCCGGGACGTGTTGACGAGGAACGCGCCTTTCTTCATCAGAGA
>JAFNJA010000021.1:5646-19073 GCA_017601265.1 Candidatus Brockarchaeota archaeon | reverse complement strand
GTCCCGAGGAGGCCGACCAAGGTGCTGGCGGGGGGCAGGATCATGACGTTCCTGCACAACTCGTACTCGGCCGGGATAGCAGGAACCGAAACCACGGGGCACGCGGAAAGGGGAGGTTACGGCGGTTACGTGGGCGCGGGGCCGACGAACGTGAGGGTCAAGCCTGGGGAGAGCTCTCTCGAGGAGATGGTAAAGGAAACGAGGAGGGGGGTTTTGGTGACGCACGCCTCCTTCTTCCCCAACTTGGTGTCCGGCGAATTCTCGACGACGGTGGACCAGGGCTTCCTGATCGAAAACGGCGAGAGGAAGAGCCCGGTAAAGAACGCGATGGTCGGGGGCCACATACTCGAGCTGTTCGGCAAAATAGAATCGGTATCGAAGGAGGGGCGCACGATAGGGAAGGGCCACTTCTTCCCGGCCATCAAGGTGAGCCAGGCGAAAATAGCCGGAAGGTAGCCAGGCGAAAAAGCGGGCGCGGAACGGCCACCGCGTTCATGCCGCTTTGCCTGTCGCTCCTTGAAGGAACGAAGGGGCAGCCTTCACACTCCTCCTTTGGCTTCGCAGCGGTTCGCGGCACACCGGAGGCAAGCTGATTCCTAAAGCACCAGAGCCGCGCCCGAGGAAGGGCGCCGAAAACCCGAAGCGTGGCCAGCCAGTTAATCTGCGCCGCTTAAGGACTAGAACGCTTCAAGACGTCGAGGATGCGAGGACAGATCTCGCTATCATGCAGTATGCGCATTTTATGTCTCTTGTAGAGCTCTTTCAGGTTATCCCGAACGAGTTCAAGGGTTCCCCATTCTTCTACCATTCCAAGTATTTCCTTGTAATTTAGCTGGCGTTCCTTGGCTTTGATGAAGCGGTTGAGCCTTACCGCGTTAAGCCTGCTGATGCGCTCCGGAGGGCTGAACGAGAGCCGAAGAGCCACGATCGCTTCAGGAGTAGGGGCGTAAAAATCCATGTTCCACTTGCTAACGGGCCTTATGTGGGCCCTTAGGACCTTTGGATCCTTCCCACCCAAAATGGTGTCGAAGATCTCGACGATCAGCGGGTAACCTCGAGTCCAAAGGTAAATCGAGTAGGTTCTAGCCAGGCCCCTTTCCGCGACGCGCGCCATGACCGCGTTCTTTGGAACCTCGTCCGAGAAAACGGCAAGCCGTTTCGTCAATTCGTCCAATAGCGGTGGTCGCATCTGCGTGCTGACCAAGTCTATGTCCTTGCTTCTGAGCGGATACCGCATGTACACGGACATGGCTTGGGAGCCGTAAAGGAGCAGGTCGCCGATTCCGCTCCCTCTAAGGAAAGCGTACGATTCCCTTAGGACCGGAATCCACAGCGCAGGAGGCGCCCTGATCTCTGCCGGTCTCCTCATCCCCTTGCACCCAGCTGCTTGCCGGCCGCGGCAAGGAGGTCTTCGTCGCTGAGCGATTTCACGAGCCGGAGGGCCAACGTCCCCCTGCCTTCTTCCTCGATGAGCTTGTCAACGCCGGAACTCGCATAATTTCTCATCGCGCGCAGGAACTTCTCCCTGGCGGACATGAAGGAGGCCAAGTCGCCAACCTTCGACCTCGATCCGAAAAGCCTTTCGAGCCTCCTTAGGAGGAGCCTGAACGCCCTGCCCAACCCCAAGCGATCGGCCCTGCGCAGCAGGTAAGGGAGGTCCACCGTTCTCGTGGCGAGGATGGATGCCACCAACTCCGCGTGCCCCGTTCCCCTTTTGGCGTCTTGCAGGAGTTCGTGGATCAGGCAGTCCTCGAGGCTGGCTACGACGATGGTTCTGCTTCCCAGCCGGCGAGCGTGCCCCCTCACGACCCCCTCCAAATCTGAAACTATCGACTGGATCTCGCCCTCCCCCGCTTCCCAAGCCAGCCCGTAATCCTGCAGGCATCGCAGGCCGACGAAGACGACTGGTTTGCGGCCGGTTACCTTGTAAGCTTCCTTAGGGCGGGGCGCCTTCACCCTGACGCGTTTGACGGATAACGACCCAGCAGCCAGCAGCAGGTCCAAGTACTTACGAACTGAGCGGTTCCAACTGAGAACCCCGCGCTTCCGAGCCTCCAGCCATACCGTCCTAAAGCACGCCTCAGGCCCCAGGTCTTCCACTATCCGGAGGAGTTGAGCCGCCAATGTCGGATTCAAACGCTTGGAGTTTGACATATCCTTGTATAGATATCTCTACAATTAATTTAAACGTTATGGGAGACGCAGCCCATGATCGCCGTTCGATCGCGCCCCGCCAACCGGATGGTGGTTTGCGTTTTTGGCAAACGCCTGCCGCGTGTCAAACTTGCATTCGAAGGCGCCAGCCTGTCGAGGCCGATGGAGCCGCGGGCGGACCGTCGGCGCAGGCCCGCCATATCACTAGGAACCGCGGTCGCGCAGCCGGCGAGGACTAAAACGAGCCACGTAAAAAGTTAATAACGAACCGAGCCGATTTTGGACGAAAGGGGCGGATAAGGGAATGGAAGAGATGCACATAGGAGTGATGACGTGGGTCCTGCGCGATCCGATCGAATCACTAGGTTTGGCCCTGGCCGTAGGCGTCAGGACGATGCAGCTTGGCTGCCCTCCCGACGGTTACGACCCGGAGAGGAAGGAGGAGTTCAAGGAGCTTCTCAGGAAGTCCGGGATTAAGGTCACGACCGTATTCTGCGGGTACGCAGGAGAAAACTATTCAACCTTGGAAACCACTAAGGAGACCGTCGGGCTCAGGAACCCGAAATTCAGGGAGGAGCGGGTGAGGAAAACTTTCGAGGTATCGGACTTCGCTAAGGAGATCGGGGTGAACGCGATCGCGGCGCACATAGGGTTCGTGCCCGAGGACAGGGAAGACCCGCTTTACGGCGAGATCGTGGAAACCATGCGGAAGATCGCGGACTACTGCAAGGGCAACGGGCAGTTCTTCGCCTTGGAGACCGGCCAGGAGACGGCCAGGACGCTGCTGCGCTTCATCAAGGACGTGGGGAGGGACAACGTCAGGGTGAATTTCGACCCCGCGAACATGCTCTTCTACGGATCCGGCGACCCGATAGAGGCCCTCGAGGTTCTAAAGGACTACGTTATCGGAGTCCATTGCAAGGACGCGAGGCGGGAGGGTGGAAGGCTCGTGGAAGTGCCATTCGGCGAGGGGGAGGTAGGGGCCGAGAGGTTCCTCAGGAAGCTGGTGGAGATCGGATACAAGGGGCCGTTGACGATCGAGAGGGAGCTCGAGGATCCGGAGGAGCAGCGGAGGGAGATGGCGAGGATCAAGGTTTCCTTGGAAAAGTTGCGCGACAAGGTGCTTTCGACGCGCTAAGGAGACGGGTGAAAAGGGCGTGCCCGGGGCGTTGAGGGTCGGCCTCGTCGGCTGCGGCCGCATAATGCCCGCCCACTTGAACGGCTACATGGAGCTCGTCGAAAAGGGCGTAGGCGTCAGGATAACTTCCCTCGTGGCAAGGAAGAGGGAGGACGCGCTCAGGTTCAGGAGGAGGGGGGAGGGCCCGCCCCCCAGGGAGCCTTACGGCCCGCCGGGAGACCCCCTCGTCGCCCCCCACGTCTGGATCCACGACTTCCAGAAGGACGTGGATGTCGAGGTCTACACCGATTACGGGGAGATGCTGCGGAAAGGCGACATTGACGCCGTCGACGTGTACGCTCCGCCCTACGAGCACCACCGCATCGCCCTCGACAGCCTCGCAGCGGGCAAGCACGTGCTGGTCGAAAAACCGCTGGCGGTCACGGTGAAGGCCGCGCGCGCGATGGTAGAGGCAGCGGAAAGGTCGGGCAAGGTTTTGGGAGTGGCGGAGGTGGGCCGCTACGGCCGTGACGCGAGGATGGCGAAGTGGGCGATAGACCGGGGCTACTTGGGCGAGGTTCAGCTCTTCTTCAACGCGGTGGTGGGGTGCTACTGGTCGCCTGACAAGATCGTGGGCGGGACCCCTTGGAGGCACAGGAAGCTGACTGCAGGCGGAGGGCCTTCGGTCGACTTCGGCGTGCACGTGTTCGATTTGGTGAGGTACTACTGCGGCGAGATCGAGGAGGTCGAGGGCGTCGTGAGGAGCTTCGAGGGCGCAAGGTTCACGCGCGACGGGTCGGGAAGGGTAATAGACAGGGTTGAAAACGAGGTCGACGACACTTTCTTCGCCGTAACGAAATCAAGGGGCGGAGCAATCGGCCAGGTCTCCTTCTCGTACGCCCTCCACGGGGAGCCGACCATCTTGGGGACGGCGATCTACGGGAGCAAGGGCTGCATCAAGGACGGCGTTGCTATCTTGGACGGAAAGGGTAGGACGACCGTCGAGGAGCTGTTCGAGAAAAACGCGACACCGGAGGAGAGGGGTAAGCTCTTTCCGCTTGGCATCTCCGACCCCTTCGCCCTTGAAACCCTGGAATTCCTCAACGCGATCCGGGAGGGGCGCGAGATGGAAACCTCGGGAAGGGAGGGGTTGAGGGACCTGGCCGTGAGCTACGCGGTGATAGAGTCCTCACGACTCAAACGCGCGATAAGCGTCGACGACGTGGAGAGCGGCAAAATCGGCGATTACGAGAGGGAGATAAACGAGCACTACGGCCTCTAGCAACCCTCAGCCGAGCGTAACGTGTGGCCAGATCCAACGCCTCGGAAGGTAGGGCCGGAAGCGCACCGCACGAGGCGAGCTATAAGCCTAAATGGTCCGCTAGATTCCAAGCCGATCCGCCCCTCCCGCGAATGTCTTGAGGACTATGCCGGCCGCGGCAGCCCCCTTCGCGTTTTCGACTACGAACCTGCCAAGCTCGGGAAACTTCGAATACTCTTCGACGCACAACGGTTCCAGGGGCGCGAGCACCAACTTTCCGATTTCCCCGCTCCCCAGCTTCCCTGGGCGCATCTCGGCCACGGTCAGGTTGACGGGATCCACCTTCTCGACGATCTCTAGGACTTTGCAGCTCCTTTCCGCGGTCCCGCAGCGGATTCTTAGCGCGTCCCCGGCCTTGACCTCCGCGTTCGAGAACAGGACCATTTCGGCCAGGAAGCTGCCTGGGACGTTGGCTCTGTCACTGGGATGGCTCACCACCTCGCCCCTCGCCGCTTCCATTTGGGGGTCAAAAACCACCCCGACGGAATCGCCAGGCCCGGCTGCCTCAACTTCCCCTCCGAAAGACTCCAACTCCTTGACCCTCCCCGTCTTGCCGGACGGATCGAAGCAGACCTTTTCTCCCGCCCTCAAAGTCCCGGTCAGGACCTTGCAAACGACCACCCTTTTGCCCCCCATCTCATACACGTCCTGGACGCAAGCCCTGAGAGATTTGCTAACCGGTGGCGCAGCTGGGCTCAAACTTTCGTCGAGCGCCTCTACCAAGCTTGGGCCTCCGTACCACGGCATCCTTTCAGATTTCGCGAAGACGTTTTCCCCGTTGAGGGCCGACAAGGGAACGATTGGGGTGTCTTCGTAGCCTAGCGAATTTAAGATCGGCCTCAGCTTCTCGCACACATCCGCGAAACTCACCTCAGCGTAGTCCACCAAGTCCATCTTGTTGACCGCTACCACCAGTTGCTGGATTCCGAGGGTTTTAACCAAGAACGCGTGCTGCCTCGTCTGGTCCTCTACGCCCTCCTTCGCCGAAACGACGAGCACCGCCGCGTCCGCCTGCGAGGCTCCGGTGAGCATCTTCTTGGCGAACTCCCTGTGGCCCGGGCAGTCGATTATCGTGTAGAGGCGCTTGCCGCTCTTGAACGGGGTCTGCATTATGTCTATCGTAAGGCCGCCCCTCCTTTCCTCCTCGAGTGTGTCGAGCAGGAAGGCGAACCTGAAACCCCCGCCCCCGGCCTTTTTCAGCTCCGCCTCAACCTCCTTCAACTTCTGTTCGGGGATCGCTTTGGAATCGTAGAGCAGCCTCCCAATCAGAGTGGACTTCCCGTGGTCCTTGTGCCCTATGATGACGAGGTTTACCTTCGACGAGCCCATTGGAAAACCCCAAAAGCTACATGTACCCCAGGCTTCTCAGCTTCTGCATCATGTAGGCTTGCTCCTTGTCCTGGGCCCTTCCCGCCCTCTCGGGCACCCTGGAAACTTTCAGTTCTTCAACTATCTCGTCCACCGTTTTGGCGTCGGAATCGACAGGAACGGTGCAAGGCATGCACCCAAGGCTCCTGTATCTTTTGCCATTTCTAGCGAAGTATAGCGGGTTGATCGGGAGCTTCTCCCTCTTGACGTATTGCCAAACGTCCAACTCGGTCCAGTGAAGTATGGGGTGGACCCTCATGTGCGAGAAGTCTTCTGAAGGCTTCACGTAAAGGTCCCACATCTCCGCGGGCTGGTCCTTGTAGTCCCACTTGAAGTCGCTATCCCTCGGAGAGTAGTACCTTTCCTTGGCCCTTATGCCGTGCTCGTCCCTCCTTATCGCGAGGAAAAGGGCGTCGAACCTCTCCTCCTCCAGTAAGTTCTTCAGCGCTTGAGTCTTGAGCAGCGTGCAGCACTCGAACCTGTCCTTCTCGGGCGACACCCCCTTGCGCAGAGCCTCCCCGTTCTTAGCTACCAAGAGGTCAAGGCCCCACTCCCTCGCCATCCTGTCCCTGAACTCGTATATCTCGGGGAACTTGCACCCGGTGTCGATGTGGATGACGGGGAAAGGTATCTTGCCGAAGAAGGCCTTCCTGCAGAGCCACAGAGCCGTGGTTGAGTCCTTTCCGGTGCTCCAAAGCGCGGCTGGTTTGCTGAATTGAGCCTTCGCCTCCCTGATGATGGCGACGCTCTTCCTCTCAAGCTCCTTGAGGTATTCGCCATCGATGCCGCTCAAGTCCTGCCGGCCAAGCTGCGCGACGCGAAGATACTTAAATGTAAAGCGCTGAAGGAACCGGTGCGCCAGCGAACTGGGCACCAAGGTAGAAGCTAAGAATCGGTCGAATATTCCATCGTCCCGCGCTAGCCCGGGTCCTTCAGCGCCAGAGGTTTCCCATCGATGTCGGCCGGGATCGGGATTCCCATGAGGTCCAATATCGTGGGGGCTAGGTCCCAGAGGCGAGCCTCGACCCTTTTGCCTTTGGGGATGCCGGGGCCGACGATCCCAAGGATTCCAGGGACGTCCCCGGGATCGTGCGTGCCGTCGTGGCCTCCGCTCCACCTCGGGTTCAAGTTCACGTAACGCCTCGGCCCGTTCGTGATCAGCGGCCGCCTCGCCGCCTGGTACCCGACGTTGAAGATAGCGGTCAGGTCCGGCGCTTCGTTCAGGTAGGGTCCCCACCACAACTCCTCCCTCCTTTTTGCCGCCTTGATCGGCCTCTTGCCGCCGACCTCGATTTTTCCAAGGCATTCCATGATCCCGTCCCTCGTTTTCTCGTATTCCTCCCCCGCGGATACGACGCCTCTCGGCTCCCTGCCCTTGACGTTAAGCCACACGTCCCCGTACCCGTAGGAAACCGCCATGCTCCCTTCCAAGTCTATTTCCCCGTCCCTTGCCTCCAAGAAACCTTCTTCCGCGAGGTAGTCGTTCACCACGACCTCCGTGTGCACCGGGCAGAACCCGTGGTCCGAAACGACCATCGTAAGAGCGTCCTCGCCCGCGGACTTTAAGAACTCGCCAGCGATCTCGTCGATCTTGACGTAAAACTTCCTGACGAGCTCGCCGTACTCGCTTTCCTCGTGCCTCGGGTGGTTGGGATCGACGCATTTCCAAAAGAAGTGCTGGATCCTGTCCAGTCCCATGAAGACGGGCATGAAGAGGTCCCAGCTTTCCTCCTGCAAAAGGCAGAGCGAGATTTCGGCCATCTCTTCCGTAATCTCGTTGACCTCCTCAAAGAAAAGATCCGGGTCGGTATCGACCCTGTCAAGGGTTTCCGTTCCCAGATCCCCCCTTACCCTGTCGATTCCGAATTTCCGAGCCACCTTCTCCCCCAAGCTTTTCGGTTGGGGGACACCTTCCAGGCTCGACAGGAAACCCGGCACCGAGGTCACGCCTTCCTCCGCGTCGGTCATCGGAACGTTGATGGTTACGGCTTTCTTTCCAGCTTCCCTCACGATCTTCCATATGGTTTTCGACTTCAGCTTTTTCGGCTCGGCCACGTCCCTCTCGTAAGTTCCACTTCTCCTCGCGATGAAGCTGAAGACGCCGTGTTTGCCCGGATTCTTCCCGGTCATGAAGGTCGCCCAAGCGACGGGAGTCTGGGCCGGGACGGGCGGGACTGTTCGTCCAAGAACGCCCCTGTCCTTGAACCTTCCAAGCGCCGGCAAATGATCGATCCACTCATCGACCAAGTCCGGGGAGGCGCCATCGAAGCCCAGAACCACGACTTTCATCTTTTCTTAAATCGTCCCCTTTCCGCCTCTTTTAAAAACTTGCCACCAAACCGGCCACCTCCGAAAAGCGCGTCATCGCCAATCCCCGTTCAACGGTCCCCAATTGCACGGATGATTTCCTCGGTCCTTCAATCCATGAGTAGGTCCTTTAGCAACCATTTTGGGATGGTGGCCGAGAGGACTAACCGGTGATGTCAAAGCAACGGCCGCGTTGGGGTAGCTCGATCATTAGCCAATTTCAACCACTGGACGAAACGCGAAAGCCATAGGGCGGAGATAGCTCATGCCAAAGGCAGCCGTCATCGCCCTCTCCGTTCAGCTTGGTATATCACCTTCCCTTCGTCCAACACCTGCAATATGAATGGATTACGTTCTTCGATTAACCTCTCAAACTCCTCCTCGGTATATCCCAGAGGTTCGATGGGAATGTTGAATTTGTTAAGTTCCAATAGCTTTCCTATCCTTTCCAGCGGATCTTCTTTCCAATCCGTTATGACTATCAAGTCCACATCCGATCCTTCGTTTACGTCCCCCCTCGCGAAAGAGCCGTACAGGATTATCCTATCCGGCTTCAGCTCTCTCACGAGGGCCTCCTTATACCTCTCTATTCCTTCAAATATCTCTTCGATTCTTTCAAGATCGACTCTGCGCAGCTTAAACACTTTTCAGCCACCTCTCGCGTGTAATACTTGTAAGGCGCCCCGGATGGGTAGAAGTTCGGGTACCTCGAGCCGATGTAGTGCTTGTCAAGTTCCATGCCGCAGTTAACGTGCGCGCTAAATTCAGCCTCGTGCTTCGACGACTCCTCCAAGAGTTCCAAGACCGAGTGGGTCACCAAGGCTCTGAAGCCCCTGGAGTAAAGGAAGCCTTTCAGTGCCTTCTCCGCGGACTGCTGGGCGAAAAAGGCTGAAGCGTAGTAGTTGCCATCCTCGAGGCAGTCCCTGGCAGTCTTCAGGTCCGCCTCCGCCTGATCGATCCATCTCAACCCTTCCTTCAGATTCCTGCTCATCGGCTATCAAATGACCAATGATCCAAATGATGCCTGCCTATAAAACCTTTCACGGCCAACGGAAGCTCGGACAAGAATCGCCTGTCCATGAGACGTGGGAGCGCGCCATTTCTACGCCGCATGAACTGAAGTCAAATCGAGCCTGGCGAACGCGATCGGACGGCGAGCTGCCAACCACTATCTGGGCAGGTCTGATTCCATTCGCGAAAGAGAAGGAGCGGCAGGATGCAAGCGGGGCCGAAGGAACGCCCTCGCCCGCGTTGGCTTGACCGCCAAGGTGTTCCGGATCCCTCTCTTCAAACTAGCCTAACCGGCGAAAGATCTCGATCGCGCGATTTTCCCAAAGCGGTTAAACAAAAGTCCCAACGCCGAAATCTTGGGCATTGCCCACGCGCCTTTTTGAATCTATAACCCCAGTCCCACGGCTCCAAGATGCGTCGGACTGGCCACGAGCCCCCTTGGTGCCGGGCTTTCCTCAACGCATCGCAGGATCGGAGAGCATCGAGCAGGCTCGGGCGAGGGATTTACCGGAACCGCGTTGTCAGGGAATCGCAAAAAGCTTCACTCCGATCCTTTGGTTCCGTTAAGAGATTTCTCGCCGGTAAAAGCCGGCACGATGTTCGGATTTGCCGGAGGTTTCGGTTCGGGGCCTGCAAGAGCCATAAATACGGCGGCACGCCCCCCACAACAGGCAGACGATGGACTTCAAACCCAAAAGAACCGTGCAAAACAGCCCCGTAGAGTTTTCGCTCCAGTCGAAAAAGGAATACCGCGATCCTTTTTCCGACGTCGAGGTATCCGCAACATTCATGGGGCCGGACGGGGAAGAAAGGACCGTCCCCGCCTTCTGGGCCGGCAATAACGCGTGGCGGGTGCGCTACGCCTCCCACCAGGTAGGAAAGCACTCCTTCAGGACCTCCTGCTCCGATGTGGCGAATCCGGGCCTCCACGGCAGGACCGGAAGCCTAGAGGTGGTGCGGTACGAGGGAAGGAACCCGCTGCTGAAGCACGGGCCTTTGAAGGTCAGCAAGGATAGGAGGCACCTGGAGCACGAGGACGGCACGCCCTTCTTCTGGCTCGGCGACACGTGGTGGATGGGCCTCTCGAAGAGGCTGAGGTGGCCGGAGGAGTTCAAGCTCTTGACCAGGGACAGGGTCGGGAAGGGCTTCACGGTCGTCCAGATCGTGGCGGGCCTTTACCCGGACATGCCTCCGTTCGACCCGAGGGGCGCGAACGAGGCGGGTTTTCCCTGGGAGCGCGGCTTCTCCCGAATCAACCCAGCCTACTTCGACGCGGCCGACCGCAGGATCTGGTGGCTGGTGAGGAGCGGCCTCGTCCCGTGCATAGTCGGCTCCTGGGGCTACTACATCAAGTTCGCTGGGGAGGAGGTTATGAAGAAGCACTGGAGGAACCTCGTGGCCCGTTACGGCGCCTTCCCCTCGGTCTGGTGCCTCGCAGGGGAAGCGACCATGCCCTACTACGTCTCTCAGGAGTGGGGCGACAGGGAGAAGCGCGAAAAATACGTGGCCGAGGCTCGAGCGGGCTGGACGGGCGTAGCCCGCTACCTTCGTTCACTGGACCCTTACCGCCGCCCCGTGACCATACACCCGACCGATTGCGCGCGCAACATGGTCGACGATCCGGCGGTCATAGACTTTGACATGCTCCAGACCGGCCACAGCGACGTGCACTGCTTCGAGAACACGGTGAGGAGCTTGGCCAGCTCCATCGCAAGTTCGCCGCGGATGCCCGTCCTGGTGGGCGAAGTAACTTACGAGGGGATAATGGGGGCAAGCTGGGACAACGTGCAGAGGCTGATGTTCTGGGCGAGCGTGCTCAGCGGGGCTGCGGGCCACACTTATGGCGCCAACGGGATATGGCAGGTGAACAGGAGGGGGAGGCCGTTCGGCCCTTCCCCGCACGGCAGGTCCTGGGGAGACGCGCCTTGGGACGAGGCTCGAAAGCTGCCGGGTTCGAGGGAGCTGGGCCTCGGCAAGAAGCTTCTGGAAAGCTACAGGTGGTGGATGTTCGAGCCTCACCCCGAGTGGGTCGAGCCGCACTGGAGCGAGGGCGACTACTTCGAGCCGTACGCGGCAGGCATACCGGGGGAGGTGAGGGTCATCTACGTTCCGTGGCACGGGCAAGCCCTATGGGGCTGGTTCAAGGTGAAGGAGTTGGAGCCAGGCGTCTCCTACCGCGCCTTCTTTTTCGACCCGAGGACGGGGAGGAGGCTGGACCCGGTCAAGGTCGAACCTGACCGGAACCGTGAGTGGAGGCCGCCCTTGGCCCCGCTGCTGCAAGATTGGGTTTTGGTACTGGAAGCGTCCAGCTAAATGGGCGTTTTGCAGCCTCGCACGGCTCAGCTGTCTTCAAGTTCGAGAAAGGGCGCCCTCGGCGCGCGTACCAAAGAAGGCCGCCATTTAGGACTCGCGTGGGCGTCCGGGAAAATCCAGAAGGATTCCAACGCGTCCTATCGTACGCCATGTGGCAACAACCAAAGGGGGCCAAAGCATCCCCAAGCCGTTCTCTTGGATTAATGGTCAGAGTCTCCAAGGGATCCATGGGTCGGCGGCTTGCAGACCATTGGGGGCGCTCCAACCATTCTCGAATACTTAAAGGCAATCGAAGGATTTTTTCAGTTGGACGCCGTCCCTCTCGTACGTGAGTCCAAGAAGCCTGTACTCGATCCTGCTTTCCGATATGGACCGCTTTATGACATCCCTGAGGATTCCCCTTTTGTCGTATTCCCCAAGCATCCGCTCAAGCAATCCGCGCTTTATGTCTGCGAACTCTAGCAGGGCGATGATGTCGACCCTGTCCTTCACTCCCTTTTCGGCGTGCCACCTTTCGCAGGCAGCTTGGGCCTTCAACAAGAGAAGCACCTCCGGGATGGCTACCTTGAAACGCTCGATCGACGAAAACAGTTTCTTCTCGAACACGTCCGCGCAGGGGACCGCCAAGCCGCTCATGAACGGCGTGTAGATGTAGACTTCCACGTCTCCTACCAAAGCTTCAAACTTCTTAAGGCGAAAGTTGCGTTTCAACGCGCAATCCCTAAGCGTCAACTCGGACTGGAGCCTGTAGAAGTTATCTTGGTCGATGTAGATGTCGATGTCCCGGCTCTTCAACCTCTTAGTCCAAAGGTAAACGCCCCAACCGCCTATCAAGACGAAGTCCGCCATGCCCTTCAGCTCCTCCAAGACCCGCCAAGACTTTTCAACGGCTTCTTCGCGCCACAACGCCTTGTCACGCTCGCCAAACGCTCAGGCTCGGGTACTGCCTGGCAATGTCTAGGAGGAAAGGGGCGGCTTCGGGGCCGTCGATCGAGTATATGTCGACGTAGATCTGCGGAACGCAAACGATGCCCCTTGCCGAAGTCCGCACCAGGTGCTCGTCCTCGACGCGCAAAGCGAAAACGTTAGGATTTGCCTTTCGGACGTTCCTTTTCCTGAAGCGCAGCCAAAGATCGAACCTTTCCGCGTCCGTCACGTAGAAATAAACTCTGTCGTAGTCTGAGGGCATCCGCCCTGACGCCGCTCGCCACCCGGAAAAAGCCGTAACCAAGGCTTCCTTGGGGAGGCTCTTCTCTACCTGCGCAACCGGGTCCAGCCGGAACGACTGCCAAACGTCTTTCCTCAAGTCGCGTTCCGTGGCCCACAAGTTCAACAGCCTGGCAGGCGACAATACCCTGACGCCGCTGCGCGTGGGCTCAACAGCCATCGCCGCCTCCAGTTTTTTGACGGTCTTGTTGACCAAGCCGAGCGAGACGCCGCACCTCGACGCAACTTCTTCTTGCCGCACCAACGAAGCCTTGCTGAGGCTGCGAACGAGCAGCTCACGGTAGATCCTCTCGAACTTCCGCAATGCCAAAACCTCCCTCAAAGGAGATAGTTTCACTTCTTTAAATTAGTAATATATATGTATTTCACCAAAAAGTGAAAATTGTACTTCTATGGCATTACGGATGACGTTGATCGACCTAGGTAGTACTACGATTGTTTTTAAGGAGAGAAAAAACTAAAGTTTCTGGAAGGGCAGGCGCTTGCCTTTCAGCATGAACAGACCCAATGCCCCGAAAAGGGCCACGAGGATGCCCAATGGCGCCTCTGGGATCACGAAGAAATGCCTCCATTTGATGTTGAACTTGCAATAGCAATGGCACGAAGATT
>JAFNJA010000021.1:0-5636 GCA_017601265.1 Candidatus Brockarchaeota archaeon | reverse complement strand
GTGCGCGATCCAATCGAGAAGGCTCTGGGGGGCGTTTGGAGGCGCGTTGGGGGTGGTATAAACGGCAAGGTTGACCTTTTCCACCTTGACCACGTTTCCATTCGGATCTTTCCAAGTGAACGTGACCGAAGTCAAGAACCAGTCGATCGTCCAGGCCGTGGCCGTAACTGGGGTGTAAACAGGGATGTCGTCCTTCAGGTTGGTATCCAACCAGTAAAGTTCAAATGCCTTCGCAGACTGAACGACCGCGGTCGCCGCCACCAAAAGGGAGATGGCGAATGCAATGCTTAGGACTCGCGACCGTTTTACCTTCTTCCCCATAAGAGCTCAACATACCGTATTTATGCTGCTATTTTAATTATGTGGATGATTTCGCTTTCTTTTCTAGAACCATGATGGAAAAATAACTATATTTTGCTTAAAGCAACTTCAGAAGAACGATGTTCGTGTCAGTTTTTTCAGGAACCGCATAAAGCGGCCAATACGGGGCAACGGATGGAAGACGACAGAACTCAGATTTGTATCCTTTTCAACGTAGGGCCCGTTCACCTTTGTCTGCTATAGCGTTTTTGCTTTGATTCGATTCATGGCTTGCAGAGTTTTGAACAGGAGCGAGATCGGTCTATTGGCGCAGCCTGTCTTCATCTCATTCAAACTTCAGTAACGGAAGAGTCTACATAAGACATGGTGAAACAAGTACGGTTCACTCAATCCTGCTGACAAGAACCTTTCATCGGCATCGCGGCAAGTTTTTCGAAAATGGCAGCATTCCCAACTCTTTGCAAAAAGCCGTTTTTCGATAACAATATCTAGAAGATCGAACGTTTAAACCTAGAATAATTAGCCTTAAAAAGTTAAATAATGGAAAAAAGACACATAATATCTAGAATTCTTACGCATAAATTGAATAAAGACTTAAATGATGGCAATTAGAGTTCGTAGGTCAATGAAGAGAGGAAAGGCGGCGCCGATAATCCTGCTATCCTGCCTTAGTTTAACATTCATGATGTCTATAGTATCAGCCGATCCAGACCATTGGCCCGGTAGCCAATTATGGGTTGACAATAATGGCCCTATAGACAGAATAGATGTTTTGCCTGGAATCACGTATGATGTACAAGTATACCTGCCTGATTGGCCAGCGGACTCGGCTTTGATAAAGGTTTCAGATCCATACTCAAGTTGGCAGCAGGTGGACATTGACCAATCATATTGGTCAGAATCTTTTTATTGGACGTGCCCACTAGATTCAACGTTCTGCACCACGTTTGTCGTGCAGGTCAAACAGCCTGAAGGCGGAGAAACATACATTATAGAGGGAGTCTTGGAAAAGAACGCCCACTTTCATGTAGTGCCCGAGTTCGTTTTCGGAACGGGCATGTCAGTGACGATGTTGATCGGCAGTTTAGTTGCTTTCTCGATCTTCAAGAAACGAAAAAACCAGAAGCAATGCCTAACCTCAAGTTAACACCTGTTAAATTTCCTCTAAATGTTTCCGGGGCGAACTAGGCAAAAATCGACTTGCGTATAGCTTTCGCTCCGGACAAAACACGATTTTGCGCGGATGCAGAGAACTGAATCTGAAACTAAATCTTTAAGTAAGTGTAAGTGTTTGTTAAACGGAACTGCCCATGGGCTTCGTCAAGGCCAAGTTCAGGATTGTGAACCCAGTGGAGAAAGAGAAGCGTAAAGATGTCGAGGGCGTCGTCGACACGGGGGCGATCTACACGGTCGTAAGCAGAGCCTTGCTCGAATCAATAAATCTCAAGCCCGTTGAGAAGAGGAGATTCAGAGCGTTCGGCGGAGAGGTGGAGAGGGAAATAGGCATCGCGGAGGTGGAGCTCGCGGGCAGGAGAGGGGGAATAACTCTGATCTTCGGGGAGAAAGATGATTCGGCGGTCCTTGGGGTCACGGCGCTAGAGGCGCTCGGGCTTGAAGTGGACCCGATAAGGAACACGTTGAAGGAAGCAGAACTCTTGATGCTTTGGGAACGGGCAAAAAACGCTTGCTGAACGATAAGAAGATTCGATTTACAGATTCGTAACTGAGATGCGCGTCCTCATCGCCACAAAATTTTCACCGCACGTGGTTTGAAGCTTAACCAGAGCGTACAACGCTGCTATAGGCCTCCTGCTGAATAGGACAAAGGTGGGGTGATGGTGGAATCCCCGCACTACCCGATGGGCAACGTCCCCAAACCCTCGGGGCTCTTCAGAACCTCGCGCACCTTACTACCCTATACAATCGTTGCGTGGAGAACTTGCCAGGCTTCATCCATCTGGGTCTGCATCATGATTCCGCTCAGAACGGGGAAACGGGCCCAAAGGATAATATAAGTACAAGGTCATTAAATATCTCGAGATTTTCCTTTCGATAATGAATTCATTAATACTTCTTGGACTTAATCATGCCTAACTTTTCAATGTAGTCCAAATATTGCGATGCGATTTTGGTTTTAAGCTGGAGGATTTCAATGTCATCGCCCATGATCGGTTTTCCTTGAACGGCTTCGTAGGCCAAGGCAACGCTGTCGCAACTGTCCAGCACTAGGATGTCGACATCTTCCCTTCCGAGGCTTTCCTGGATGTCGGATACCAATCCTCCAACCTCGTAAGGATCTGGGGGCCTGCCAAGGTACAGGGCCACGTCCACGTCCCCCTTCAAATCGTAGCCTTTGGCTTTGGATCCGAAGACGAAGGCCAGTTTAACCCTGCCCTTGAGGGCCTCTCTCAGCTTATCAGCCAGGTCTTCGACGGGCTCAGGAGGATCGCTTATCGCCCGCCTGGCGGACGAAAGCAGCTCGTTGGAGAGCCTAACTGCGTCCCCTGGAACCTTTCTGGCGCTTTCTATCACGATTTCACGATTCGTGCTGACGTATGCGTGGACGAGTACGTTCCTCAATCCAGCCATGGCCCTCATCAGTTCAGCATCCTTTTCCACGAGGAGGCCAAGCCTCCCCAACGAGTTGGCCACGTCGCGGTACCCGCTGGGAGACGCGCCTATGGCCGAAAGCACCATCAGGCCAAGATCAAGCAGGGCCTGCAGGATCAGCTGGACGAGCCTCTCCACGCCACGATAGCTGCTCTCGCGCCTGAGCTCTTCGCCCAGCTCCCTTATGACGTTTGCCTGTTGTTCGAGCCTCTTCAAAATCTCCATGCCGATATCCGGGCAATTAGAGTGTATAATCGCCTTTTATATGCTTTGAGCGTCAACCTATATTGAAGTCGTCGCGGGGCTTTTGGTTAAAGGGTATGAGCGGATGAAGACCGGGGAGCTGAAGATGAAGGCGCGGTGGCAGTAGCCCCTTGATCATATGGCGTAGTAGCCATGGCTCCGACCTACATAGGCGCTAACATCCCTTTCAAGATGTCCACTGTCTCACCTGGCATAGGAAGCTTACCAAAAGAATTCTAGCCAGGAACGCCCATTCTTTGAATTCCAGAAACTTTTTCCTCAACAGTACCTTCCTCTGATCGTCGTCGAGAGTTTCCAGATAGGGTTGAATCGCTTCCTGATACTCATTAGGAAGGACTTAAGAATTATCGGATCCATTCGCAATTTCCATCGCATCTTTCATTTCGTTGCCTTCATTACGAGAAGCGAGTCCTCCCATCCCTCAGGTGTGGAGAAGTACTTTGTGTCCCCAGTCAAGCTGCCGATCGATATCGATTCCCCATTTCTGGGATCGATCCAGAAGGCTTCGGCTTTGCCGCCAACTTTGCCCAAATCCACTTTGAATGAGGCCTTGTCGGCGAAATATGCGATCATCCATTTTCCATCGCGATGGCGAGCAGCCAGGTTCAACGATCTACCGTTCGTGCAACCCCCGCTCACAAGAATCGCCTGATCAGGAACGAGGTTCCACCATTCCTCGAGGCTAAGTAATATGTTCTTCAATACGCTCAAATGTTTGGCGCCGGGCGCGTCCAGGGCCTCTTTCCACGTTGGAAGCATGCGCCAGCTGTCATTGTGCCCGTAGCTGTGGTGAGCGCCAGCTAAGTATGAATAGTAAGCTTGCCTACGTATCCAAAGCGGCGAAACCTCGAAGCCGTACTCCGTGCCATTTTCGTAGGCGCCCTCTGCCATGACGACGGGCTTCGCCGGCCTGAGACCGTAGTCATGGGAAACCATGGGATAAATCAAATCGACGCTCGCCCAAGTTTGTATCGAATTGAATGCCAGCCAGCTTTCGTTATGCAGGTAGGTGCTCGACGTGGCTGGCGCGGGATCGGGATGGACCGTAATCAGGTGAACCCCTCCATCGCCCTGCTGAAGCCCGATGGCCAACTCCCTCAAGAGCGCGGTGTATTCAGGTTCGGCTTTTGGATACATGGACCAGATCAGATTTGGAGCGCCAGCGTAACGTCCAGCGATCCATCTCGCCCATGTGCGAGCGTTCTTCATTTTAACTCGGTCGCCCATCGTTTGGTGGTATATCCCAGCTACGAGGATGAGCTCTTTCCTGCGCGCGGCCTGAACCACAGCATCTACGTGTTCGAAATAAGCTTCATTTGGCGTCGCCGGATCATCTTTCTTCCAAGGGGTGTCGCCGTGGATGTTTGGTTTAGTGCCGTCGCCTACCCCCAGTAACATGGCTTGGATGAAATTGAATCCATTCTCCTTTGCCTTATCTAAGATCAGCTCAACCTCCACCAATGGGTGTTCTCTGAAGATCTGCCACTGCGTGGTGGCGAGCCAGAAGATCGGTTTTCCGGCAGCAGTAACGAAATATCTCCCGTTCTCGCTTATTTTGATAGGACCTTGCATGCCTTCAGCTATAATCACGACTTCAAATGTTTTTTCTTTGATACGAAAATCAGATGACTACTCTACGTTTCCTCGTTTTCTTTTCCTGCGGAGTTGATTCTCCTTTCCATTTCTCATTAACGTCTCCAGATTAAGATAGAATATCTATCCTCTTATTCACTATAACCTCTGTATAGAGCGAGAACGATATCACCGGGGCATAAATGTTGCCTTTCGAGAAGCCTAAACCACCTTTACGAGTTTGGACCCGAATAATCCTGCCTTCTCCGGTGGGTGTACGTGGATTTCAAACGGCTCCCTTATCCCGGCCTTCCAGAGCTCAAGATGCACCTTAGCAGGTTCTGCAGTCGTGAGCACGAGCACGTCTACGTCGCTCGAATACGCGTACCTCTTTTCCGGAACTGAGCCAAAAAGGTAAAGCTCAGCCTTGTCATCCAATTTTTCAACTACGCCCTTGATCGTCTTCAAGTATTCCTTCAAGTTGTCGAACGCTTCCCTTCTCTTTATGGCCATCTCGATGATGATCTCATGAGACATTTTTCATCGTCTCCTCGACCGCTTTTCTCAGCTTTTCCACTTCCTCTTTCCTGAACTCCCTGGTTACGTATCTGGACGAGATGTACGCGTCCTCAAGAATGCCTAACTCCAACAGGTATTTGTCAAGCATCTCCTTTAAGACGGCCTTGAGTTCTTCTTTTACAACTCTCGACAAAACCTCCATCAGCGTCCTAACGCTATGGGTCCGAGGATAATCCACGCCGTTCTCCAGCAGCCTCGCTTTTAGAAACAGCTGCAAGGACTGCTCCAGACTGAAAGCGGCAAGGCTGAAAAAACCAACATTTGTCTGGTACTTTGCGGTCTCCAAAAAT
>JAFNJA010000214.1:991-2547 GCA_017601265.1 Candidatus Brockarchaeota archaeon | reverse complement strand
GTTCGAAGATCCAAACATGTTTATGCTGGCGCACGTGTGCTACGGCCTTCATCCAAGGGCAGAATTATCAGGCACCACGATCGAGGACGAGAGGGTCTGGGGGTGCACCGTATGGGGCATCGGGAACGTCGGGCCTATGTTTCTACCCCCGAACGGCAGATCGGCGAAATCGCACACAGACGGGATATGCCTGAATTCATCCGTATATCTCGACGGAGTCCAACTCTTCAACGAAGGCTTTGCCGTCCATCCAGAACTCCGAGACCTGGCGAGGAAGTTGGGGAAAGGCTAGTGACGCGTTGCTAATTCGATTTTGATTTTTTGTCAAGGCAATCTTTGAAAGGCACCCAAAAGAACCGCGACAGAATGCGATAGGCATATTACGCGCACCAAACTGCCTTGCGCAGAAAGAGCTTTGGCTGAAAAACAACCACGCCGTTCGTATTTCACCGCTCAACGGTACCTCGAACGAAGGTTCGACAAGGAAAAAGGCAAGCTTGCATTTCGGGCCAAGACGGTCGAGGAATGGCGGATCTGGCGCAGGAGACTGCGCAAAAAGTTGATGGCATTAACCGGCTACGATACTATGATGACTTGCCCCCTCATTCCAAGGGTTACGGAAAAGGTCGAAAGGGGAACGTACATCAGGGAGCGTGTTGAGATCCAGACTGAACCGGGCGTAATCATGCCAATCTACGTTTTAATTTCCAAGGAGCACGCCGGCGGAAAGAGGCCGGCAGTTATAGCGCCGCACGGCCACGACAGCGGCGGGAAGATTACGGTAGCTGGATGCGTTGAGATCCCAGGCGTGGCGGAGAGGATCAAGAGCTACAACTACGACTACGGCGTGCAATTCGCCAAAGAGGGCTTCGCCGTATTCTGCCCGGACGCGAGGGGGTTCGGGGAACGGAGGGAATGGACTGGGCAGGGCGATGACAAACTCTTCACCTCAACATGCCTGCAACTCAACCAAATGGCATATCCTGTAGGGCAGACAGTAGCTGGAATGTGGGCTTGGGACATATCTCGCCTTATAGATTACATCCAGAGCAGGGAAGACTGCGACCCAAGGAGGATAGAATGCGCAGGCCTTTCAGGCGGCGGCCTGCAGACTTTATGGGCCGCGGCTCTCGACAGTAGGATATCGTGCGCTGTCATCAGCGGATACTTCTACGGTTACAAGGAGTCTCTGCTGAAGCTCTCAAATAACTGCTCGTGTAATTACGTCCCCCATTTATGGGAATATGCTGACATGGGAGACATAGCGGCGCTTATAGCGCCTAGGCCGTTGCTCATCGAAACTGGCACCAGGGATCCGCTCAACGGCGAAAGTGGGCTCAAGAACGTGGAAAGTCAATACAGGATCGTGAAGAAAGCCTACGCCCTTCTTAAAGCTAAAGACAAACTTGCCCACGACATTTTCGAGGGGGAGCATATGTGGCACGGCCTAGAGGCGGTACCTTGGATGAAGAAATGGCTTGGAAAATGAAATCGGTTCACGAACGCGCCCTCGAAGAACGTTAGTAACTACTAGCTTCTCCCTTCTTGAAGACCTG
>JAFNJA010000214.1:0-981 GCA_017601265.1 Candidatus Brockarchaeota archaeon | reverse complement strand
CATTGCCGCCAAAAGCTTTCCAACGTTCTCCAAGTCATTGATCGACACCACCTCGTTGGCCGAGTGCATGTACCTGTTCGGCACCGAGATTAGGCCGCTTATCCTCCCTCCCCTGACGACCTGCAAAGCCCAGGCGTCGGTTCCGCTCGCACCCGGCACAGGCTCTACCTGGAAAGGTATCTTCCTTTCCTTCGCTTTCTCAACCATGAGGGTCCAAAGCTCTTTCGTGAAGTTCGGCCCCACGCCTATGGCAGGCCCTCCGCCGAGCTTGATCTCCCCGACCTTCGTGGCCTTGACGCCCGGAGAGATGGCGTGCGTCACGTCGACCGCTATCGCGCACCAGGGGGCGATGTTGAACCCCGAGACCATTGCGCCCCTAAGGCCGATCTCCTCCTGTACCGTGGCAACGACGCAGACCTTCGCCTTCCTCAATCTCTCCGCCTCCAGCGACTCGAGGCACTTCAGGAAGGCGGCGATGGAGCACGAATCGTCGAACCCGGCCCCGACCACGAGGTCGCTTTCCCCGGATCCGAGCCTGGCGATGGGCGAGTCTATGGTGGCCACGCAACCAGGCAAGACGCCGAGCTTCTCCGCTTCCACCTTGCTCGACGCGCCCACGTCTATGCGCATGTCCTCCATCTTGACCGCCTTCTCGCGCTCCTCCCTCTCGACCAGGTGCGCGGGCTGGGCCCCTATCGTTCCCGTCACGAACGAGGTTTGCTGGGGGCCGGTCCACACCTTGACCCTAGCGCCATATATGACCCGCGGGTCCCAGCCCCCGACCGGCTTGAAGCACACGTACCCGTCGTCCTCGACGTACGACACCATGAACCCGATCTGGTCGTAATGGCCCGCGAGCATTATCGTCTTATCGCCCCGCCCCACCGTTCCCATCACGTTGCCGATCACGTCCGTGGAGACGCTGTCGCAGAACGTTGAGAAGTACCCGATTATGCGCCTCTTCCTCTGCTCCTCGAAGCC
>JAFNJA010000213.1 GCA_017601265.1 Candidatus Brockarchaeota archaeon | reverse complement strand
TCGGGATGGCGGTCGTGATGGATCAGCTCAGCCATCTGGTTTCTGAGCCTTCCTACCGGCGCTTCATCCTTTTCCTCGGTGTGGCCGGGCTTTTCGGTGCCGTGACCGCCTCGACGTTCCTCGGTGTCGTCCGGTCCAAGGAGATGGCGGTCCAGGGGACCCTAAGCCGTCAGGACAATCCTGCGGTCATCATCGAGGGCGAAGGGCCTGCCCCTGATCAAGGGCAGCAAGACGCCACCCCTTCCCCGCTGAAGGACTTCTACGAGAAATTGGGAGCACTCTCGCTCCTCGTGATGATCCCGCTCGCCGTGGCCGTTGAACTCGTCGGGGGTATCGCCCTGCATGAGGCGCTTGCCCGGATCCCACCGGCTCGAACGAAGCTGAAGCTGCTCCGGCGGCGTCGGCGGCTCCAGCGCCAGATCGTCGCGTGCGCTTCGGCCATCGTGGCCTGCGAGCAGCAGCCGGAGATCGCCTGGAACGAGTTCCTCCAGGGCGGGCTCCAGGGGGAACAGATGCGCCGGCAGCTCCAGGCGCAACCAGGGCGACTCTTCGTGATCGGGCTCATGTTCCTTTTCCTGGTCTTTTTCTTCGGACTCGTCTGGGCGGCCAAATCGTTTGCCGAGGAGGCCGTGGTTGTCGGCGTTGATCTGACGAAGTCCTCGGACGAGGAGCTGGCGAAGAACCTTCAGGCTGTTGATTCCATCATCCTCAGCCTTAAGTCCGGGTCCCGCTTCATCGTCCTCCCGATCACCGACCGGAGCTTCTCTCAGCCCGCGATCCTCGACGCCCGGCTCTCGGCTGACCCCGGCCTCTTCGGCGAGCGGCTGAGGGCGGAGAAGCAGCAGGTGATGAGGAAATGGAGAGAGAGGAGCAAGGTCTTAAAGGCTGACGCCAAGGGGTCAGATCTCTTCGGGGCGCTCGCCAAGGCTTCGATTCTCTTCGATGAGAGTCCTGGCCCGAAGCCGGTCCTCATCCTGCTTTCCGACATGCGCCATGTCGGCAGAGGGTACAACTTCGAGGCCCTCACGAAGATCGAGCGTGCGCTCCTTGAGCAGGTTCAGAAGGAGGGCCTGATCCCATCCTTGAAGGGCGTTAAGGTCTGGGTCTTGGGGGCCCACGCCCAGGGGGTCTCTGAGGTCTACTGGATGAGCCTCAGGGCGTTCTGGGCGGAGTACCTCAAACGCGCAGGCGCGGAGCTGATCACCTTTTCACCGAACAGGAGGTGGCAACGATGAGCAAAACGATTTCAGTTCCATTAGCCATAGGGGCTGCTGCTGTCACCGCACCGGTCATTGCGGCTGCGGCTGGGATCGCAGCAGCCGGAATGGGGGCGGCCTGGCTCGCGAAGAAAGCCTGGGAGAAGGGAAAAGCAGTCGTGGCGAGCCTCTCGCCGGAGGACCGGGCGTATCTCTTGCCCTTCGGGGCGGACGAGGAGCGGTTGAAGCTCGAAGCGGCAACCATCACGTACCAGCCCTTCGAGGGGATTGACTTCGGCCAGGCCCTCCCGGCCTTCGGGGTGCCGTCACAGGGGAGCCTCGCCCTTCCTTCGGCGAAGCAGATGAGCGAGGCGGCCTCGTTCACTTCGGCTCAAGAAGCGGCCCTGAAGCAGGTGGAGATGGCGGCCCAGGCGCTCGGCTTTCAGACGGAGCGGCGGGCGCTCCCACCTGAGTCAAGCGTCCTGGTCTTCGACCTGTTCCAGCCGGAGCGGACGCGTGAGGTCGTGCCAAGGCAGATCCCCCGGAGGCCCTTATGACGCAGCTCAGGAAGATCAAGTCCTACCTCACAGAGGGGGAGGTCGTCTTCGTGGACCCTGGTCCCGAGCACCTCCCCCTCATCCACCGGTTCAATCCAAACTTCACAATCCGGTCAGTCCCGCCTCTGCCAGGGTTCATTCCGAACCTGACCAAGACCAGGGCAATCAGGACCGGCCTGCCAAAGGAGAAGCTGTCAGAGGTGGACGATGAGATCCTCTGGCAAATTCACGCTGACGGCTTGGCCGGGCGGCTGAAGGGCTTCCAGGACAGCTCGGCCACGCTCCTTGATGTCAAGATCGAACTGGCCAAGCGAGAGTTGTTAGCCTGCTGCTTGTGCGCGCACCTCTGCGGCGTGAACCGCATCCTGAAGCCAGGCAAGTGCGGCCTGAAGGAGAGGGCCTACGTCCTCGCGCCCTTCGTCCACATCGGCGAGGAGGCCGTCATCACGCCAGCAGGGACGATCAAGCTCTTCCAGTGTGCCCTCCACTGCGCGGGCTGCCAGAGCTGGGAGATAATCCACCAGAAAGAAGAAGTCATGGCGAGACAGGGGCGGCTCCTCGATGGCACGATCTGGAGCCTCTGCCATGACTTCGAGCAGGCGGCAACGATTGAGTTCGTCGGCGGGAACCCTGACGAGAATCTGCTGGCCATTTTGCAGGCCCTGGCCGAGATGCCCAAAAGCCTTTGGTCGAAGCCCATCGTGTGGAACAATCACGGGTACACCACTGAGGTCGTCTACAACCTCCTCGATGGCATCGTGGATGTCTACCTCCCCGACTTCAAGGGCTGCGACCCCTGCG
>JAFNJA010000212.1 GCA_017601265.1 Candidatus Brockarchaeota archaeon | reverse complement strand
GGGACTTGTTCAACCTGCACTCCGCGCGGCCATAGGTGGGGGCGAAAGCTATCGCTTTAACGTGGGCGTTTCCCGAGGCGAGCAGGTAGTCGACGTGCCAAAAGCGCTTCTTTTTCCTTCCCAGGTGCCTTCGAAGCCTTTTTTCCAAGCCCCCTGGGCCCAGCGCCGAACCCGTGTAAATGTAGATCCCCTTTTTTAGGCGGACTCTCCCGAGCTTTCCCACCTTTAACGACAAGCCCGACGGGACGGATATGAGGAGGGTGTACACGCCTTTGTTTGAACGCCCAATCCTCCCCTTTTTGACGCCCGATTCGCATGGATTAGGCTCAAGCCCTTGCAAGCTCGACAACCCTGTGCTCCAGCGTTCTCGTGTCCAAGACAGCGATCGTCGCCCTCGAGGACAAGTAGCCGCACACCTCGCCGCCGTTTATGAGCAGGGTCCGGCCGCGCCTGCGTGCCGAAGCTTCGTGCGTGTGGCCGTAGACCAATACGTCGAAAGCTCCAGAGGCGCTCAGGGCATCCAAGAGGTCTTGGTCGTTCCCGTGCAGCATACCGACCTTCATCCCGTCGGCATCGATGAGGGCGAAGTCGCCTTTGATCTCGACTCCGATCTCCGCGAACTTCTTCCTTAAGAACGCCCTGTCGCCGTCGTTGTTTCCAAACACGGCCACCATCTTCGCCTTCAAGGCCCTGAATTTTCCGGCCGTGAAAGGGCTGACGAAGTCGCCGGCGTGCAGCACGAGGTCGACCTTTTCGCCGTTCAACGCCTCGACAGCTTTTCCGATGAATTCGAGCCGATCGTGAGTGTCGGACATGATCCCGAGCTTCATTCGATTCTCTGGGAAAGTGGGAGGACAGGTATTTTTAGATTGCGGGCCTTTTCCGGCGCGAAGCACGGGGCTTGGGAACCGGTCCTTAATCCCGGCAAACCTCCAAGAACTGCAAATTTCAAACGCTTCGAAGCAAGCCAAAACTATCAGCGGACCACTTTCTCAAATGGGAAAGCGTCACGTTTAATAGCCCGTTCGCGGGAGCGTAGCCAATCCGTAGCCGGAGAAGGCAATCAGCATGGATCCGAGTAACCAAATTCCGCCCGCGAAATGGACGTACCGTTCTGGCTGGAGGTGGTACCCCGTTCCGGCGGCTTTCCTCGCGCTCGTGCTGGCCTTTTACGTCGGGGCCACGACCAAGATGAACGAAGCGGAGGCTTTGAGTTTGGAGCAATTTTGGGAAGAGGTATTGGGCACGATAGATTCGCCGATCAACATCTTCCTCAACAACTGCGGAATCGCTTTGGCCATGTTGATTCCAATATTGGGCGCGCCGTTTGCCATGTACGTTGGGTACAGCAGCGGGTTGGTCATAGCCGCGCTTTCCCAGACCAGGAACGCGGACCCCGTGCTGTTGCTGGCCCTCACCGTTCTGAACCCAATAGGCGTTATGGAGTTCGTAGCTTACGCCATCTCCATCACGCAAGGGCTTCTCATCGTTTATGCCGCCTACAGGAAACACCTCACGGACGAGGCGAGGAACGCGGCTATAACGGTCTTGATCGTGTCAGCCATACTCTTTGCCGAGGCGATCTTGGAGTTCGAGGTCATAAAGGGAGCGCTGCCCCAATAGGTTATGGATCGTTTTGTGCCGGAAAAGCAAGCTCAAGATGGTCGCATTCGACCTCGACGGCACCCTGACGGTTGAGAGCAGCAGCTGGAGGAGGCTGCACGAGTTCTTCGGCACCGAGAGAAAAGGGGAGGAAGCCCTGCGCGAGTACGAACTCGGCAAGATAAGCTACGAGGAGTTCGTAAGGAGGGACATATCGGCTTGGCCGAAGGAAGCCACGGTCGAAACGATAAGCGGCGTACTGTCTAACTTCGTCTTGAGGCAGGGGGCCGAGGAACTGATCTACGGTTTGAAGCTGAGGAAGATGAAGGTCGCGGTGGTGACGAGCGGATTGGAGGCGCTGGCGAAGAGAGTTTGCGAGAGGCTTCAGATCGACAAGTACGTGGCCAACGACGTCGAGGCGGACGCCAGCGGAAGGTTGACGGGGAGGGGGATAATCGGGGTCGAGCCGTTCAAGAAGGACCTGGCGCTTCTGAAAATCGCGGAACAGCTTCGAGTCAGCCTTGACGAGACGGTAGCCGTGGGGGATACGAAGTTCGACGCGAGTTTACTGAGGGCGGCGCGGATAGGGGTCGCGTTCGCGGAGGACGGAAAACCGGATCCCGAGCTCCTCAAAGTGGCGAATTACGTCATAACCAAGCTGACCGACCTTCTCGCGATAGTGGATCTCGCCAACGAAGATTGCCCTTAAGTAGACAACGCCTTCAAAGACTCCAGACAGTCCTCGAAACCGTCGACGAGGCGGGATTCGTGGAATATGACGTCCCTCAGCTGTATGAGGGAGAGGACATCCAGGCTCTTCTCCTGCTCGTGAAGCTTCTCGAGGAGGTAAAGCTTGGCCGCCTCTATTTCCTCGCTTGCCTTCCTGGCGGACGCCGAAAGCTCCGCCGACTTGGCCTGGTCCTTGGGAAGGACCTTCACGGCTTCCGAAAGGAACGAGACTCCCTGCGCGACCATTTCGAAGAGTTTGCTCAGCGTGTATT
>JAFNJA010000211.1 GCA_017601265.1 Candidatus Brockarchaeota archaeon | reverse complement strand
GTCGACCTTCCTTGCAGGCCCGAGAAGCTCAGGGACGTTGGGACGACGGTTCAGCACATCAGGAACAACCACGGAAGAGCAAAAGAGGAGGATTGGATTCCAGCCAAGACCGCCGCGGAAGCCGCCAGGTGGCTAGAGGAGAACGGCGGAAGGAGGTTCTTCCTTTACGTGGACTTTTTCGACCCCCACGAACCCTGGGACCCGCCTGAAAGCTACGTCGAAAATTACGATCCCGGCTACGTTGGGGAAAAAGTGGTCTATCCCGCTTACGGCCCCATCGACTACCTCGAACCCGAAGAGCTTGCCCACATCAGGGCGATGTACGCCGCCGAAGCCTCCTTGGTCGACAGGTGGGCGGGCGAATTGATCGGCAAGGCCGAGAGCCTCGGCCTGCTTGAAAACACATTCACGATCTTTACTTCGGACCACGGCTTCTACTTGGGCGAACACGGCTTAGTCGGCAAATCCATCATATTCGGCGGGTGCCACGGCCTCGCTCCCCTCTACGAAGAGGTGTGCCGCGTGCCCCTCCTGATCAGGCCCGCGGATTCCTTCCCGCGGGCGAAAAAAGGAAGGAGGCGCGAATGCCTAGTACAGACTCCGGACGTGGCGGCCACGATAGCGGACCTTGCCGGGGTCGATGAACCGAGGATCCAAGGCAAATCCCTGGTGCCCGCCATCATGGGGGAGGACAGCGGTGGTTTCAGGAGGTTGGCTATCTCAACGCCTTCCCTCGTTGGAGGAGCCGGGGCGGGCTTGAGGGCGACGGTAACCTCGGGTGAATGGTCGCTCATATTGGCACCGCTATTCGATTCGAAGCCCTTGGAAGGGAGGACCCACACGGTCATAGTCGACGGCAAACCGAGGGCGATGAAGCCGTTTGGAAAGGTGTCGACCGAACTCTACAACATCGCGAAAGACCCGAAACAGCAACGCGACGTCTTGGCGGATAACGCCGAATTGGCCAGGGAACTCCACGAAGGCTTCGTCAAGAACCTGGAAAGCTTGGGGGCCGGGGGAAAAATAATCGCCCAATGGATGAAGTGCAAAGGCATATGAGCAGACTTAACCCGTAAGGCCGCAAACGGCCTCCATGGAGGCCGTTTGCCTGGCGCGAAGGGCGACCCCCACCCCCTAGCGTCCGGCCCCGACGAATCGGCTGGAAAGCTTCTCAATTCCGCGCTCCGCCGTTTCGAAAAATCCATCGCGGCGCGAGCACTGCGACGGTTCCGAACGCTATCCGAAAGCCGTGGAGGACAGCTCGTATTTGGCTTGGATGCCTTTGACGTATCTCGCCGCAACCCTCCTGAAGTACCTCCCGTACAACGAGGACAACCTCATCGCCTCGTCCGGTTTTTCGTCCACCAAGTTGGTCCTCTCCTTCGGATCTTCGGCGATGTTGTAAAGTTCGTCCGGTTGCCCCTCCGGCCTCTGGACGTAGCTCCAAGAGCGGTCCCTTATGCACCTGTCGATCCCCTCGTGGTACCCGGTTATCACCGAATCCCTGTGCCTGTCCTCTCCTCCCTGGAGCAGGTTCGCGAAACTCTTCCCGTGCATGGACGACGTCTCATTACCCATTCCAAGAAGGTCCAAAAGGGTTGGGGTTAGGTCTTGGAATTGCACTATCGCCCCGACTTTCCTCGCGCCCTCTCCGCCCGGCATACGAACCATGAACGGCACCTTGAGCAGCTCGTTGTACATCCTGTCCGCGCCCTTGAGGAATTTGCCGTGGTCCGCGAGCGGGTGCCCGTGATCGGATAGGACCACAACGACCGAATCGTCAAGGTAACCAAATTCTTCCAGAGCGTCCACGAATCTTCCAAAGCAGTCGTCCACGAAAGAGACCTCGCCGGCGTAAAGCCCCCTTATGTGCCTGATTTCTTCCTCGCTGGCCCATTTGGAAGCTTCCCCTCCCATCGGCAGTATGAGCCTCGGGCCGCCGTACGTCCGATCGGTGTAAGTGTCGAATTCCTCAGGCGGGTCCCAGGGTTCGTGGGGGTCGAAGCAGTCGACCCAAAGGAACACCTTCTTGTGCTCCCTGTTCCTCTTCAGCCACTTCGACGCTTCGTCAAATACCCTAGCGGCGAACCAGTCCTCCTTCCTCCCGAAATCGTCCGTGTTCGCGAGGAACTGGTGCACCATTTCCCTCCAATCCTTGCCGTAATTGCCGTTCACGTAACCGTCGACTTTCCTGCGGGATCTCGAACTCACGTAAGCGTCGTACTCCTGCCCCCTGATCCAAAGGAAGCTGTGGAACCCCCGGTGGAAGTTCATCCCAGGCTTCATGAGGTGGTACGTGTCCGAAACGAGGCCGCAAACGTACCCTTCTTGGCGGAGGATGTCTACGAGGGTGATCTCCGCGGGGTACTGCCTCAGGGGTTCCCACGGCCGGTACGGCAGGGTCCTTTGCCCCGTCATCAGGCTGCACCTGACGGGTATCGTCGGAAGGCCCTCGGGGTAGGCGTTCTCGAAAGCGACAGACTGCTTGGCAAACTCGTCTATGTTCGGGGTTGAACACGCCCTGACGTCGCCAAATACTCTTGCTCCCCCGTTGTAAAAGCTCACGTGGTCCTGCCTCAGGCTGTCAAGCATGACAACTATTACGTTCATCCAAACGCCT
>JAFNJA010000210.1:898-2692 GCA_017601265.1 Candidatus Brockarchaeota archaeon | reverse complement strand
CACGTAGCCGGGTCCAAGGTATTTAATCCTTCAGGCCACTTCGGCTGCCACCACGACGGAAGACGAGCCGTCGACCGCGACCCCTATCCTGCTCCCCCTGCCGAGGAAGCGGAAGGCGTTTTGGAGCCCTTCGTTGGCCGTGTCGGCGGTCCTGAAGGCGAACACCTTCTCGGCGAAGTACGCGGGCATCGAGGAAACGATCGAGACGCCGTGCCTTTCCCGAAGCTCCAGAAGCTTAGCCGCCTTGTAGCCTTCAAAGGAGAAGTTCTTGCGCACCTCGCCCAGTGCGGCCCCCGCTTCCTTGAAGCGGTAAAACATGTCCAAGAAAGCGCCGCTTCCCGGGCCATCCCTGCACTCGGCCACCAAAACTATCCTCCCCCCCTTTTCGACCGCTTCCTCGAAGTTGAATGCCGCTTCGCAAGCACTGGAGAGCGTCGAATCGAACGGCAAGCCGCCCGAACCGACCAGGAGGATGTCAACTTTGCTTGCGGCTTCGAAGGCGTAAAGCTTCCGGGCTACATCGACGGACCTTTCATGGACTTTTTCCGGAGAACCCGCGAAGGCGTCGAGAACGGCCCCGCCCCTGCCCGCCGCCACCGCCAACGACAAATCGACGTTGGCCATCGATTCCGCTTCCCTGGAGTCCAGGTGCACGTTGTTCTGGAGGCCGCGCTGCCTTTTGGCGTCCTTCTTGAGCGCAAGCTTGCCGTTTTGCTCGATCGTCGCTTGGCTGCAAATGCCTAGGACGGCGCTCCAAGGGCCGTTTAACCCGTAGAACCAGTTGGCGCGAAGCTCCCCGACCGCGATCCTGGCGTCCGCGTCGACGAAAGACTTGTTGAGCTGGACCTTCGTGCCGAAGCTCGTCACGCCCACTTCTGCGAATTCCCCCTCCCTTGGATCGCTCACGGCCAGCCTTCCGCCTTTAAGCAAAGGTTCGAGGCTGGCGAGCTCCCCGCCTCCCTCCAGCTGGGTGCCCGCGGCCACGATAACCTCGACCTCTCCCGGGGCCGCGCCGGCCGAGCTAGCCTCTTCCAGGACGAGTCTAAGGAGGGCCGAAGCGTCGGTTCTGCTCGGCGGACCGTTGAGGGCGACCGCCACCTTGGAGTTGGGCTTCACGATCTCCCTCAAACTTTTGGCGCCCTCCGGGGACTGGAGGGCCAACTTCGCGGCTTCGATTCCGCGCTCCCCGCCTGCCGTGCCCGGATCGGCCAACCATGCCAGGTTCTCGTCGGATAGCCTAACCGGAACCTCGACTTCGCCGTACGGTATCCAAACCTCGACCAAGGCGCCAGGCCGTTTCCGCCCTGGGATGGATCAGCGTATTTCTGCGTATCCCTCCGCAAACCTCGGGAGTAGCCGAGACCAGGAGGGGCGCCCGCTACCGGCGCAGCGGAAACCCCCCGAAACGGCGCCTAAAAGCCGAAGGAACCTCCAATTCCCGAAAAAGTGCAGAAGTTAAATACGCCTATAGAAACGACTTTAAGACGAGAGCGCGTTCGTAAAAAGGGAAAAAAGTTGTCGCTTGCGAAGTTTTACGAGACGAAGGTTTCGAAAGGCCAGGCGGCCGTCGTTTTGTTGAACGATTTCTCGGGCACGGCCATACTTTCGCCCTTGAGGGTCGTCGTCCTTGACCCGACGCAGGTTGACGCCCCTTCCTTCCAGAAGGTGGACTTCCTTTTGATCACGCACGAGCACACCGACCACCTGGACGAGATACTCGTCTCCCAGATACACGAAGCGACTGGGTGCACGGTAGTAGCGGACAGAACGTCGTCCGAGAGCCTCAGGGACTTC
>JAFNJA010000210.1:0-852 GCA_017601265.1 Candidatus Brockarchaeota archaeon | reverse complement strand
TGAAGGTGGTACAGGCGGACATGGAGGTGGTTGCCGACGACCTCCTCATAGAGGCCCTGCCGAGCAACCACCCGGCCGCGGCGACGCCCGTGACGTACATGATAACGCTCGAAAACGGCGTGAAGATCTTCCACGCAAGCGACAGCCTTCCTTTCCCAGCCATGGAGAGGATAGGCATGAACGAGAAACCGGACATAGCCCTTTGCGCCGTTTCGGGAGGCCCCGGGCTGACTTCCAGGACGGGCGCGGAGATAGCGAAGCTGATAAAAGCGAAGGTGGCGATACCTTACCACGGGAACTCGTTCTCAGATTTCGTGGAGATCGTGAAGCGCGAGTACCCGGAGCAGAAGGTCGTGACCCTCAAGAAGATGGTTCCATTCGTTTACGGGTAGCATGGTGGGGGAAATGGATAGCCAAAGCGCCGCCGACAAGCTGACGAAGATGATAGTCAAGACCGGCGCCCTGAAGTTCGGGGTTTTCGAGCTGTCTAGCGGAGCCATAAGCCCGTACTACTTGGATTTGAGGCTGATCCCAAGCGAGCCGCTTTCCTTCGCTTCGGCCGTCGATATGCTCGAGGAGAAGCTTTCGCGGGTCGGGGAGTTCGAGAGGATCGGCGCCGTGCCGACGGCCGGCATCCCTTACGCCGGAGCCCTATCTTACAAGATGAAGAAACCTTTCCTTTACGTGCGGAAGGAGTCGAAGAAACACGGGACGCAGAAGATGGTCGAGGGGCTGCTCATGCCGGGCGACAGGGTCGTGCTCGTAGACGACCTCGTCACGACGGGGCACAGCCTAGTAGACGCGTCGAGGGCCATAAGGCTTGAGGGCGGGCTGGTCGAGCACGCCGTCGTG
>JAFNJA010000209.1 GCA_017601265.1 Candidatus Brockarchaeota archaeon | reverse complement strand
ATGTCTACGACCTTGCGCACGTAAGCTTCCTGCAATTCAGTTATGGCTGGGATCTCGAGGGTTTGCGTCTCGAGCCCCCTGCCATCCCCATTAGGATCTCCGTCGATCCCGTTGACGTTGTTGCGTGCGTTGAAGGGATGGCCGTTCCAGCACCAAGGTTCAAGCGAAGATTGCAATCCATGTCCTTCGAAGAGCATGATGGACACGTATATTCCCCTCCTTCCCGCCTCCAAGACCCTCGAGCGCAACCTTTCGAAGTACGGTTGGTAGAACCGCTCGAGGTCGAATTTTGGCTTGCCGTCAAGCGCATTCCCGGGACCCGCGCGCGGCCAAGGGAAAGGTTCGGCGTACGTGAGGTCGCCGTCGTACGAGTAAGTCGTGAGTTCCCAGGTCCAAAGCCTGATGAAGTTGTGGTTGTGTTTTTTAAGAAAGCCCAAGTAGGCTTCGAAGTCGAAACGCGGCGGCGGATCCGACTTTCCCATGTCCTTGAAATTGTTCCAAGTGTGCGATCCAGTCAGCAAGATCGCCTTCCCCGTGCCATCTGTGAAGTACCTCGGATTAGACGGGTGGACTTTCAAAGGTCCCTTCGCTATCTGCATCTCCCTTTCACGGCTTTTTTTGGTTCATCTTTTGTGGTTTTAATGTTTTCCAAGCTCTCGCGCCTCTCGATCCCTTTTCCTCCCAACGACGTGGAGGTGGCCACCATAGCCAACTATGCTCGGTTCTTCGCACAACGCGAGTTCGAGGGCCAGCAATCTCTCGGTTTTTTCCTCATCCTGAAGAAAAAGGTCCCTCTCAGACCTGGAGAGCAAGAGGACGGTCTTGGTTTTCCAAAGTCGGCAAGGCTTCAATGCTCGTTGATAATGAAGATCAAGCAACTTGAGGGGCTTCACGGATTTCAAGGATATTTCATTCGATTTCTAAAATGCATGGTTGCTCGCGATCGCAAAACGACAAGCTTATTACTCGCACTCTCGCGACAAGCCACGCCGGAGGCATGAAATTGGAGAAACGCAGGTTGGGCAGGACCGACGCGATGCTCTCAATAGTCGGTTTTGGGGGTATAATAGTGATGAACGAGGAACCTGACTCAGCGAGAAGGATTGTGTCCCAGGCAATAGAAAGAGGCGTAAACTACTTCGACGTCGCCCCATCTTACGGGAACGCGGAGGAAGTTCTCGGCCCGGCCTTGGAGCCTTACAGGAACTCCGTCTTCCTGGCCTGCAAGACCCTCGAGCGCACCAGGGAGAAGGCGGCGGCCGAGCTCTCAAGGTCGCTGAAGCGCTTGAGGACCGACCACTTCGACCTTTACCAGCTACACGGGGTGGCGACGCTTGAGGAGGTGGAGACCATAATGGGGAGGGGAGGGGCGATCGAGGCCTTTACCGAGGCTCGTGAGGACGGGCTAGTGAAGTACCTCGGCTTCTCCGCCCACTCCGAAGAGGCTGCCCTCGCCCTTTTGGAGCGGTTCGAATTCGACAGCGTCCTCTTCCCATTCAACTGGGTCTGCTGGTTCCAAGGCCGTTTCGGGCAAAGGGTCCTCGAAGCCGCGCAGAAGAGGGGCGTCGGCGTGCTGGCGTTGAAGTCCTTGGCGAAGAGGAAGTGGCGGGAAGGCGAGGAGAGGAGGTGGCCGAAGTGCTGGTACTCGCCCGTTGAAAGTCCTGAAGAGGCTTCGCTCGCGTTCCGCTTCACCCTCTCGCTGCCGGTCACGGCCGCGGTGAGCCCGAGCCATGCGGAGCTGCTTTGGTGGGAATGCGATGCGGCGGATCGTTACAAGCCGCTCTCGGAAGAGGAAAGGGCGAAGCTCGCCGAGATGAGCAAGGGGCTGGACCCGATATTTCCGAGTTGAGGGGGCCAAAGAGGCAGCGCACGCGGATTTCGAAACTCCATTCAGTTCTACGGGCGCCTGCCTGAAGATTTGGGTCGCTTTCCAGCTTCGGGCACAGGAAGGCGAAGCTGCCTGCCGATGCCGGTTTGCCATAGCTGGTTCCTGAACGCCCGTCCTGCGTGAACGTAACGATAAGGATTATATTGGATGAGCCGAATCGCGTTCGACGCGCATGGAAGTAGGCGAAAGGGTCAAGGCGGTGCTCTCTGGGAGCAGGCCTGACAAGGTACCTTGGACGATCTACTCGATGCTCCTCCCGAGGGGGCGCTTCGAGCGCAAGTTGAGGGACATGGGGCTCGGAATAGTAAGCGGCTGCGGTTTTTGCAAGGCCTCCATGCCGAACGTTAGGGTGGAGACCAGAACCGAGGGCGACTACGTGTACACGACGTACCACACTCCGGCCGGTAAGGTTTCGTCGAAGGTAAGGACGGGGCTGAAGTTCCAGTCGCCCGGCGGGTCGGCGATAGTCGAGCACCCGATAAAAGGGATCGAGGACGTTGAAATTGTCAAGTACATGGTCGAGGACTCGGTCTACGAACCCGATTACGACGGTTATTGGCAGTTGGCTGAGGAACTGGGGAGCGACGGGATAATAACGGGCGGGATCGGTTACACGCCGCTGATGGAGATAATCATCAACCAGATGGGGTTCAGGAATTTTGCCCTCATGCTCGCAAGGCACCCTGAGGCAATAAAGGAGCTTGTGGAGGCGATCGGGAAGAAGCAGGCCGAATTGCTGAGGATTTTGGCGGATTCGCCCGTGGAGATCGTCAGCCTCGGCGACAACATCGACGGCGTCTTCGTCTCCCCTTCGCTTTTCGAGAAGTACTGCCT
>JAFNJA010000020.1:15659-19951 GCA_017601265.1 Candidatus Brockarchaeota archaeon | reverse complement strand
TTATGGCGGCCGGCACGCCGTACGCCTTGTGTACGGTCGGGGCCCCGTGCCTGAAGTCGTCCTCGTCCATCACGTCGTCGTGTATGAGCGTGAAGTTGTGCAGGAGTTCTATGGAAACGGCCGCGGGAAGGGCGTCCTCCGCGTCGCCCCCGACGAGTTCGCAGCATTTCACCGCCACGAAAGGCCTGAGCCTCTTGCCGCCGAGCTTGATGAGGTGGAACGCCGCCTCCGAGATCGCGCTTTGACGTGCCGAGGACAAAAGATGCAGGCGGGCGTTTACCTTTCCCGCAACTTCCGAGATTTCCTCTCTCAACCTATCCATGGGGATCCCAGCTTGGAGACGAGGTGCGCACCCGCCGCCCTTGGTGGATAGTTTCTACGGAAGGGCTTTCCAAACGGTCCGGTTTCAGAGAGACGGTGCCCGCGCGACGGCCTCAAGCTCCCTTCCTCCTCGAATAAGAATCGACGTCGAAGCCCCTGGAGAGGAGCCAGTCCCTCACCGCCCCGGTGACGACGACGGGGCAGCGCCTCATCTCTTCCAGGTTCGAGGCTCCTGACAGGAACATCGAAAGCTTCAGCTCCTCGTTGAAGAGGCGTATCCAATCCCTCACGGCCTCCGGGCCGGCCTGGGCTTTCCTGAGCAGCGGGAGCGCCACGCCGACGCACGTTGCGCCCAGGGCGAGGGCCTTCGCGGCGTCGACGCCGCCCCTCACTCCCCCGGAGCATATTACCTCCAGGTCGACGCTGGAGCGAACCTCCGCGAGCGACGCGACCGTGGGTATCCCCCAGTCCCAGAAGTCCAGCGAGATCTTCTGCCCCATCGATGAACCCCTCTCCGCGGCGCGGAAGTATTCTACCCCCGCGAAGCTCGTCCCCCCGGCCCCGGCGACGTCGATGCACTTGACCCCCAGCGATTTCAACAAGCGCGCGTCCTCCGAGGAGACCCCCGCTCCCGTCTCCTTGGCGATGACCGGAACGTCAAGCGCCTCAACCAGTTTCGCTATCGCTTTTGAAACCCCATTGAAGGCCGTGTCTCCTCCCACCATCACGCCCTCTTGGAGCTTGTTCAGGTGCACCGCCAGCGCGTCAGCCTCTATCATCTCGACGGCTCTTGCACCGTAACTCGGGCCGTGCGAGACGAGTTGGACGGCGCCTATGTTCGCTATGACCATCGCCTTGGAGCAGCACTCCCTCACCACCTTGAAGGTGCGCTCCAAACCGCTTTCCTCGATCGCGGCCCTCATGCTTCCAACCGAGATGGGCACCGCCATCTCCTCTGCGACTTCCGCAAGGGTCCTGTTTATCGTTTCAGCCTTCTCCGTGCCCCCCGTCATGGAGCTTATGACGAGGGGGGAAGAAGCCTCGCGGCCGAGGAGCTTGCACGAGATGTCGATCCTTCCGAGGTCGATGTCGCTAAGGGCGCGGTGCACCAGGGCCACGTCCCCGAAGCCCGCGGAAACCTGCCTCGCTTGAACGTCCCTGTTAAGGCAGATCCTCACGTGGTCGAGCTTCCTTTCCGACGTCCTGTCCGCGGCCAAACTTACCACCTCAACTCGGTTCCGACGGTGCGCCCGCCCCTCAGGGCGGCGAGCAACCTTCCGGCCCTCCTGCCGTTAATAAGCAAGAGCCCCGTCCCCTTTTTCGCGAGCGGCCTGAGCGCCTCCAGCTTGTGCCTCATGCCGCCGGTCACGTCCACGGCTTCGCCCTCCCACAGCGCGCCCTCGTAGCTCCTGTCCCTCATCCTTACGCAGGGCAGGACCTTCCCCCCGCTCTCCAGCCCGTCCCTGTCGATGCACATTATCACCTTCTCGACCGCTGCCCTTCGGGCGAGGGCTTCCACCACCACGTCTCCCGAGACCACGGCGTAGCCCGTAGCTTCGTCGCAGCAGAGGTCCCCCCTCATCACGGGAACCAAGCCCATCTCCAGCGCCATGAGGGCAGATTTCATGAAGAGGTCCTTTACCCGGGCCCCCCTCGAAACGGCAACCGCGAACGTCGGGAAAAGCACGCCCGGCAAGCCCGAGTCGATCATGGCGTTAACCACGTGGGAGGATAGGTCGTCCATCACCTTGACGACCTTGGCCAAACCGATCCTGTCCGCGGACCTAGAAGGCGGCAAAAGGCGCAGGTCGTGGACGATCTGGTGCCCGAAAGATCCTCCTCCGTGTATCACGACGAGCCTCCTCTTCCCGCTGGCCGCGATCTCTTCGCAGAGCCTCTTGAGCGTCCTTTCGTCGACCGTGAAGGGCTTGTCCTTCCTGGTGACGACGCTGCCGCCGAGCTTCACTACCGTCACTTTGCCCAACTTCTGACGCCCTCGCTGGAAACGTTTACCACGAAGGGAACGCCTCCGGACTCGCTTATCTTCCTCGCAACCTCGCCTTCCTCTCCCGGCGGGCAGACGGCGACTATGCTGCCTCCGCCTCCCGCGCCCGTCAACTTCGCCCCCAAAGCGCGGGACGAGATGGCGGAATTGACGAGCCCGTCCAGCGTTTCCGTCGACACGCCCAAGAGGCAGAGAAGGGCGTGGTTGAGGGTCATCATCCTTCCGAGCTCCGCGAGGTCCGAGGAAGCTAAGGAAGCGCGCATCCTCGAGGTCACCTCGCCGATGGACTTCAGGCAGATTTCGAACCTGTCCTTCGAAGATTCGGCAAACTCGGCAACCCTCCTGACCATGTCGCCCGTCCTCCTCGAGACCCCTGAGAAGCCTATTACCAACTTCATGCCCTCTGGATATGCCACCCTCTCGATCGGCCGCCCCTTCTCGTATACCATCGCTCCGCCGCGAACGGCTATTTCGACGTCCACCCCGCTCGGGTTGTAGTGGACCTTCTTCTCCCCTTCCCCGGCAAGCTTGGCGATCTCATCCAAACCTAGATCGAGCCCCAAAGCCTTCGAACACGCCGATGCCACGGCGACGAGCACGGAAGCCGAGGATCCCAAGCCGGATCCGGGCGGTATCTGGGAGGAGACCCAGACCTTCAAACCCCTCCCCCTCCCGGCCTTCCCCAAGACCGACCCCGCGACCGAAGCGATCGGGAAAAGTCCTTTCTCGGGGCTTCCTGGCTCGGGTTCCAGGCCGAAAACTTGCCTGCCCAACACGTCCGAAACGACCTCGATCTTTTCTTCTTGCGCTACTTCGGCGCGCGCTTCGGACCTGAGGCTGATGGCCGCCACCAAGCACGGGTTGCCGTAGACCACGGCGTGCTCTCCAGAAAGGATCACCTTCCCAGGGGCTGACGAATGGATCATCCGCTTCGCCTCGACCTACCTTTGGCTGCCGCCCTCAAAGCTTTGGGCTTTTTCGGGTTTCGCCACGAATAAGCGTTTGCGGTACCCGTGACGCGATGGCCTTAGTCCCCTTCCACGAGCGCCGGGGACTCGAAGGCCGAGACCGGCTCCGGAAGTTCGCCGTCCTTCGGAATGGTTCCCCTGATCCTCAAGATCTCCCTGGCAAGCAAGTAGAAGACGGCGGCGAGCGCGCGCCTGCCCTTGTTGTTTCCCGGTATTATGAGGTCCACGTCGCTGCAGGAGTTGTCGGTGTCGCATATGCCGATGACGGGAACCCCGACTATCGACGCCTCCGTGATGGCCTTGTAGTCGACCTTCGGGTCGGAAACTATCACGACTTCGGGCGAGATGTGGCCGGAGAAAACCGGATTAGAAAACAAGCCGGGCGGGAAGCGCCCCACGACGGGAAACGCTCCAACGTGTTCGCAAAACTTCTGGACCGGGACCTTTCCGTACTCCTTTCCGGAAACCGCGACGATCTTGCTCGGTTCGAAGCGGGACATGAAGAGGCTGGCGATCCTGATCCTGTCGTCGATCAGCTGCAGGTTCAATATGCTCAGGCCGTCGGAGCGCACGGTCCTGATGAACGGCTTCATCTCCTTGATCCTCACCTTGGTGCCTATCTGGATTCCCGAAGCAAGGAGTTCGTCCCTGTGCATCAGGTACTGGTGTTCGACCTCCTCCGCCGGGTAGGGCTCCGCTTCGGCCTTGGGCTCCTCGATCCCGCCCTCTTTATCCTCGCCGGAACCCTCGTTAGCCTCGCCCAAAGTTTCCACCTTGAACTAGCCGCCCGCCTCCTGGGAACCAAGCTGCGCCGTGGACTCGATCAGCTCGTCTATGAAATCGACGTTGGTGATCAGCATCCTCCTGCAGCAGGGCCTTTTCAGCCCCAGGGAGGTTAGGACGGCGCTGGGGTCCTCGCCCGAGGAGACCCGCCTGCTGTACTCCTCCCACTTGTCGCCGATCAAGGTCCCGCAACTGAAGCAGCGGACCGGGATGAT
>JAFNJA010000020.1:0-15624 GCA_017601265.1 Candidatus Brockarchaeota archaeon | reverse complement strand
GCGGGCAATCCGAACTCCAAATCGATTCTTCGGCCAAGAGGCCTTTTGGGCCTTAATAATGCTTTCATCAAGGGTATTTGGTGTTCTGGTGGGAAAAGATATACCTTCGCGCACTTCGCCCTGTGCCACTGGCACCGTCCATTATGAGAAGACTGCGCCCGAACTTTCTGCGTACGAGCTTGAGAAAGCCTAGGAGGCTCCTCGCCTTCAAGCCGAGGTAATGCCTGAACAGCTGCTTGCCATACGAGCCTATGGCGCCGTAGACGCAAGTCCTCTCGTGGCTGCGGGCCCAGACCCTTTTGACCATAGTGTCGTACGTGAGGATCGACTTGTCGACGCAGACAATAGACCAGCCAAAGGGCCTGGACGGCCGGTCTGCCCGTCGTCTCCTTTCTACCCAGCTTAGCCGCACCCCTGCTTACCCCTAGAATAGACCCGCCTCAAATTTGGGATGAGTCTTGCCCGACCAATACCGATTTGTAGCTAGACCCGTTTCAGCCTTTTTCCGCCCATATTTCTCAAAATATAAAAGATCGCGCGCGTTCGAAAGCTCCATTTTTCACTCAGGCCTCTTCCTCCCCAAAGGTTCCTACAAGGCTTATGAGCTTCAATCGCTCCTCTTCAACCATGTTCGTATGCTCAAAATGCGAGAGGGGCTTCAAGAGGTTCAGCGAGGCCCGCAGCCACCTCGTGCATTGTCACAGGGTGCACAGGCGCGAGGTCTGGAACTACCTGGCGTTCGAGGTACAGCACAGATGCGCCAAGGTGGTTGAATATCCTTGGATTTTCACCTAGAATGCGATTGCAGATCTATCGGAGAGGGTAAACTATCGCTTTCACTTAACTTCCTCTCAAGAGATGCCCATATGCCTTAAAAATGAGATTCGCGCTCTGCGTGACATTGAGGAATGCAAAATGACCTTTTCATTATCGTTTAAGGAATTTAGGGGGCAGTCAGGATGGTTGAGCTAGCAGCCGTATTCTTCTGGATTCTCGCGCTGTCGTCGTACCCTACGATCTTCTTCTTGTCCCTCAAGAAGTCCGTCAGCTTCACGTCAAAGAGAAGAGTGGCAAACAGCAGGACGCTCGCTTCCTTGGTCGCAATTTACCTTGAAACAGCGCTACTCTCTTCCCTCGTCTCGTACTTCTTCCCTTACGACTGGCCGCCCTACGTCGCGTTCTTTATCACGTTGCTGGCGATCGTCCTTACAGCCAGCTATACGCTGAAGGACACCTTTGACCTGACGTATTGGAAGAGCATCCTCGCTTACTTTCTCTGGCAGTGCCTTTCCATGCTTCTGGGAGGGCTGCTCGCAGCAACTCTCTTGGTTGCGATGTTCGAAACCATGCTGACATTGCTCCTGATCATAACCTCCATGCTTCTTTCCTGGTGGATGTGGAAGGCAGAGCCTGCAGCGAATGCTTCAAAATGGAAGTAATCGCAGCGCGCACTTGGGTGATTCGGAGAGGAAGGTCGCAGCTGTAGCTATAGTCGCGCTCCTGCTTTCGACCCTAGCGACCCCTTCGGTTGTCGCGCGCGTCCACGGGGAACCCCAGCCCGATGGATACGACATCGAGGTTGAGGCGGACTTCGACTGGGCGAACATGACGGTCCGGGGCGAGATAGCATGGACCGGGACCATAGGCGCCAACGTCACCTACCAGCATGGTAACGAGGCAGGGGGGCTGATGTTCGACCACGCCTACGCTGGGGTCAAGGACGGCCAGGTGGAGATAGTCGTACACTTTAAGAATGCCGGAGGGGGGAAGCTTACGGTAGTGGCTTTGGAGGTAAACGGCATCGAGATGGTGCCGAAAGGCAAGAGCCCGTTCCCCATAGAACTGCCTTCGGGCACGAATGCAAGACTTAGGCTCCACGCCAGCTTGGAGACCTTCAAGCATGGGGTAACGTATGAGGTTGCGATAAGGACAGCCTCTGGTGGCAGATACGTCAAGGCGGTAGTAATGCCGTGATGACAGGTAACAACTTACTGGGAGAGAACTTTCTTGGCTAGGATCTTGTCAGTCCCCGAGAGGATCAGGCTGTTCAAGGAGATCAACAGGGTGCACAAGAAGATGTACGGTTGGAACATTGTTTATGAGAACGCTTGGACGCTAACGCATATCGATATAGAGAGGAATCTCGCAATTAACACTAAATATTGGGTTCCAATTAACAGATCCAATGAATGGAAATATTACTTCCTCGATAGACACGGGAAGGGACTCCCATCATTCCGAGGCGTCTTCGCATGGCAAGCGTACTACTTTTATCACCTGAACCCTTACAAAGTTCTTGGGCGGCATCATGGATTGCATGAGGAGGATTTCATCTCCGATGGTTTGGGGAAGAGGATAAGGCCGGATGTGAGCCACCCAGTGAATTGCGAGGTGACGCTGATCGAGGTCCTGCAGAGGAAGGGGGATGGCAGGATCTGGATAACATCGAACTGGCTCTACGACGCAAATTGTTACTCTTCTGGCGGGGGATTCAGAGACGACATCTTCGCGGCGCTGAGGGAGTCTGTCGCCGGCGATGAGGAGGCTTCCAGGGTACTTCGTGAAAAATACGAAGACGCCGTTTACACAAACAGATACTGGTTCGATAAGGCGCATGAGAGGTACTTCAGGGGAGGGAGGCTGAGGGCCAGGTACTGGGATAGGGGCTACCTCTTCGCCGCATCCAGGGAGTGGAGGATCAAGACGCTGGAACAGCTCAACGAGGCCCAAAAGCTTGAAACTAGGAATTTCATGAGTAAATTGGATGAGTTCATCGGGTGGTTGAGGAGAAATGGGATTATATTGGAGAGGAGTGCTGAGGAGTACTTGAGGCGGAGGGCGGGCGAGTTCTACGCTGCCTACCCATGCAACATCGCCAAGAAGTGGTGCGAGCTCCTGGTGGAGGAGGATAAGTTTGAGCCTTCATACGTTTTCTTATGGTGGGGGGGTGAGCCGAACAACGATCGCTGCTACGCTTTTCTTACATTATTCTTCGAAGTCGACCCCGACGACATAGGAACGCCCAGGTTCGATGGGGTTGTCTCGAGGAATCTTAGGGCCATCGTCAACATAGCCGAGAAGGAGCAAATGTACCTGATATCGAGCAGGGAGTACGAGCCTCACGTCTGGCGATCCATCTTGAAAAATATTGCCCCGATTCTCGTCTCTCTGTAGGATATCGACCTAAATTGAGGTTGATTAACGGTAACTCTTCTGGAACCTCTTCCGCGCACCGGGCCCCCCGAATTTTTTCGGTTCCTTGAACCTGTAATCGCCCGCCAGCGCCGTCCTGTCGTAGGCCTTCAAGATTTTGCGGGCGGTGCCGCTCCTCGTCCACTTGACTATCCCCCTGGAAAGGGCGACCATGACCGCCCTCGACCTGCTCGAAGGCCCGCCCCCCGAAGTGTTCACGTAAACGTCGACATTGCTGAAAAGTTCGGGGAGGAGTATGATGGGATCGGCGGCCTTCTGGGAAGCCTCTTGGATCCAGACCTCCAAAGGCTTCGAATCTACCACGATCTTGCCCGAACCCGGCCTGAAGACGGCCCTCGCGACGGCGGTCTTGACCTTGCCGTTCACGATTATGGGAAGCTTCCTCTCGACCGGCACCGGAATCTCACCTCTTTTCCGCCTCCCCGGCTCCGCCCCGCCAACCCATCGCGGCGCAAAGTTCTCCCAACGTCATGTGCTTTCTGCCGGCCGTGTCGTACTCCGCCTCCTTAAAGCTCGTTGCCCCCTTCCCCCTGTAAGCCTCCGGCACCCCGACGTACACCCTGAGCCTCTTCATAGCCTCCGCGCCCGACGGCTTCCTCCTGGGGAGCATGCCCCTCACCATCCTCCGAAAGAACGTGTCCGGCCTCCTGTAGTGCCTCGGGGTGTGCTTTGGGTTGATCCTGCTCTTCACCTCGAAGAACTCCAACCTTTCCTCGAGTTTCCGCCTAGTGCCGGTGAAAACGGCTTTTTCGGCGTTGATTACCGCCACCCTCCTGCCTTCCAGCAGGTTCTTCGCAACGATCGAGGACAGCCGGCCGGCGACCAAGTTCGAGGCGTCCACTACCATATCCTCGCCCAATCCCGTCACCTGATTATCTTGACGTTCGATCCCCTCGGGTTCTCCTCGGCCATCTCTTCCAAGCTCATGCACCTTCCGCCGGCCTCAAGTATCTTCTTCCTGGCGGCTGGGGAGAACGAGTAAGCCGAGACCGTGACCGCGTGGTCCAAATCGCCGAAACCCAGAACTTTGCCAGCGACAGCGACGGATTCGCCCGGCGAAGTCTCCCGATTGATCTTCAGCACGTTCACGCGGACGCGCCTCCTCTTGGGCAGGAGGAGCATGCCCGCGAGGCGGGGCCAAATCCTGCTTCCGCCCCTCTTTCCGGCGATCCTCAGCTTGACCGAGGTTTCGTAAAGCGCCTGGTTGACCCTCCTCTTTCCCGCCATAACCTCAACCGCCCACCGCTTTGCAAACCTTGCCGGCCTTCTCCTCCAAGATCCGAGCGGCCTGGCGCATTATCTCGGCTGGCGGAAGGGACCCGGTCGAGTGCAGGAAGAAGATGAATTCGTCCCTTACGGTTTCCGGGACGATCGCTGCAGGCGTTTTAGGGCAGGCCCTGGCGCACTCCTTGCACACGGTGCAGAGGTCCACGTCCGAGACGTAGAGCCTTCCCCCTTGCACCTTCAGTATCTTCTGGGGGCATGCTGCGACGCACCTTCCGCAAGCGTCGCAGCCCTGGGAAACGGTCACTTTCGGTTGGAACTTGTACGACACCGTCGCCGCTGGCTGCCACTTCGCGTGCGCTGAGCCGACCCCGAGCCTGGCGTACGCTTCAAGCTTCAGCCTTTTCTTGGGGCCCAGCTTGGTTATCGGTATCTTGGCGCTTACGGGCTGAACCTCGGGATCCTCGCTCTTGAGGTCGGAGGAGTAAACGGTCGTGGACCTGTTCTCCGTACCCGTCACGTCGAGGAGGAGGGAAACCCTGCACTTGGCGCACCCGAGCTCGCTCCCGCAATCGCAGAGTTCGGGCGAGACGTACTTGCCCGGCGGAGTCGTGAGGGGGATGAGCCCGAGCCTGTGGGCAACTATCTCGTCGTGCATGGGCGACTCGTTTTCGAAGAACATGACCTCGTGGATGGCGAGGATGGGAACGTCGCAGAGTATGGTGCGCCTCAGGGAGTTAACGAAGGCCGGGGTAACCCCTGAGATGCGAAACACGATGTCGTCCTCTTTCGAGGATATGACGCTCAGTTCCAATCTGACCGCATCTGTCGTGCGCCAGTCCGGGAGGCTTGATTATATGCGTTACTAGGAAAAGCCGATCCGCGCCCGGGGAAGCCTTATCTACCGAATCGGCCCGAAGGGCCGGTGGCGAGGGGTTTTGGGGAAATCAAAGTTTGGGGTCATAGGCGTCGGGACGTGGGGCGAGAACCACGTCAGGGCGTACCGCCAAAATCCGCGTTCCGAGCTCGCGGCGGTTTCCGACGTGAACGAGGAGAGGGGCAGGGCCGTCTCGGAGAGGTACGGCGTCCGCTACTACAAGGATTACGCTGATATGCTGGAGGACGAGACGATCGACGCCGTAAGCGTTGCGACTCCCGACTTCCTCCACAGGCAACCTTGCGTCGACGCCGCCGAAGCCGGGAAGCACGTGCTGGTGGAGAAACCGTTGGCCACGACGGTCGAGGACGCGGAAGCGATAGTAGAAGCTGCCAGGAAATCGGGCGTTAAATTGATGGTCGATTTCCACAACCGGTGGAACCCGCCCTTCGCGCAAGCGAAGGCCTCGATTTCTGAGGGCGAGATAGGCGAGCCGATCTACATCTTCGCGAGGATAAGCAACACGAAGCTTTCGCCGACCGCCTTCCTCAAGTGGGCTTCGAGGTCGAAGGTGATCTGGTTCCTGGCGGCGCACACTTGCGACCTCGCGAGGTGGCTGTTCGAGGACGAGGCCGAGACCGCTTACGCAGCAGCGGCATCCAAGGTCTTGGCGCCGGTCGGGGTGGACACTCCCGACCTTTACGCGTCGATCGTCAGGTTCAGGAAGGGCGGGATAGCGAACCTCGAATCGGCCTGGGTGCTGCCGAACACGATGCCGGGCGTGGGATGGGGGGAATGGGCAGGCCTAGGCATAACGTTCGAGATGCAGATAATCGGGACCAGGGGAGCTTACGTTTTGAAGCCTTTCCCGAACCAAGCGGCTCAGAAGTACACGGACCGGAGCTACAGCTGGCCGGACACGCAATCAGCGTACTTCGTCCAAGGAAGGTGGGGAGGGTTCGCGATCGAGGCCATCAACCACTTCGTCGACTGCGTCGTGGACGACAAGACCCCGGCCGTCGGGGGCGAGGACGGGCTGGCGGTCACGAAGATCGTTTGCGCCATCGATAGGTCGGCCCGAACGGGCGCGCCCGAGAGGGTTTGAGCAATAAGGGCGTGGAAGCCATCGCCTCACGGCTTTGATGGTTGGGCAAAGGGGGTTCGCGAAATGGCGGTCTCCAGGGTCGCCGTCGTCAAGGGGGAAAGGTCCGTAGGCACGGTCGAGCGGGCGCTCGACCTCCTCGGGATCGAAGAGAAAATACCGAAACCAGCGATGATTAAGGTTAACTTCATCACAGACAAGACGTGGGAGACCGGCGCCACGACGGACCCGGTGGTCGTGGACGCACTGATCAAGTTCTACAAACCCAGGGCCAGGGGCGTGGTAGTGGCCGAATCCGACGCCACCACGACGAACGCGGACAGGGCGGCCGAGAAGACCGGGATCCTGGAAGTTTGCGATGAAAACGGCGTGGTTTTCGTCAACCTCAGCAAGGTTAGGGACAGGGTGAAGGTTCGAGTGGGCAACCCGGAGGCGATCTCAAGCTTCACCCTGCCAAAGATCGTCCTCGAAAGCTACGTCGTAAACGCCGCCAAGCTGAAGACCCACACCCAGACGGGCGTCAGCCTCGGGCTGAAGAACATGTTCGGCCTGTTGCCGGAAAAGATGAAGTTCAAATACCACCTCAGGAACATCGAGAAGGTCATAGTCGACCTGAACAGCGTCGTCAGGGCAGGCTTGACCCTGATAGACGGGTTCGTCGCGATGGAAGGGCCCGGGCCCGTTAACGGCAGGCCGGTCAAGATGGACCTCGTGATCGCGGGCAAAGACCCTGTCGCGACGGACTCGTTGGCCGCGAGGGTGATGGGCTTCTCTCCCGATTCGATATACCACATAAGGAGGGCTGCGGAGAAGGGGATCGGCAGCATGGGGGAAGTTGAGGTGCTGGGGGAGAGCGTGGAAAGCGTCGCAAGGCGGTTCGAGAGGAGGTAGTAGAAGCCTTCCGCTCAGCCCTCCAAGCGTTGGCTGGTAAGGAATGAACGGGACAAGGATATAAGCCGAAATCCCTCGCGGAGTGCTCGCCGTGCACCGGGAATTGCGGGCGGTCGAGTACAGGAAGGAAGCCGCATCGTGGAAGATGGAAGAGTACTTCGTGAGGGAGGAGCCTTACTACAGGGAGGTTGGGAACGAGGTCGGCATCTTCGAGGCGGCGCACGCCAATGGGCTTCCCGTAATGCTGAAGGGACCCACAGGCTCTGGAAAGACGAGGTTCGTCCAATACATGGCCTGGAGGCTCAAGCTCCCTCTCGTCACCGTCGCCTGCCACGAGGATCTGACATCGAGCGACCTGATCGGAAGGTACCTGCTGGAGGGAGGGGAGACGAGGTGGTCCGACGGGCCCCTAACGAGGGCCGTCAAGGCGGGAGGGATATGTTACTTGGACGAGATAGTCGAGGCCAGGAAGGACACCACGGTCGTCATACACCCTCTAACTGACCACAGGCGCCTTCTGCCCGTCGAGAAGAGGGGCGAGGTGATAGAGGCGCCCGACAGGTTCATCCTGGTCATATCTTACAACCCGGGATACCAGAGCATCCTGAAGAACCTAAAGCAGAGCACGAGGCAGAGGTTCGTCTGCCTCGAATTCGACTACCCCCCGAGGGAGGTCGAGGCCGAGATAGTGGCGCACGAGAGCGGGGTACGGAAGGACCTTGCAGAGGAACTGGTGAAGTTGGGGGAGAAGGTCAGGAATCTCAAGGCCAAGGGCCTGGAGGAGGGGGCGAGCACCAGGGCGCTCATATACGCGGCCAAGCTCATCAAGTCGGGCATAACGCCGAGGAGCGCCTGCCAGGCGGCGATATCGAACCCGATCACGGACGACGTGGAGATGGGGAGAGCGATTCAGTCCGTCGTGGAGGCGGTCTTCCCTTAGGGCGCTGTCCGGGATGCTGGAAGATTACAAGAAGCGGATGAGGAAACTCACGGACCTAAAGCCCGAGATCCTGGGCGAGGCGATCTCGGAGCTTTCAAGGTTTTCGGACGAGCAGAGGAACGCCCTTCTCCACGCCGCTATGGCGCTGGCAAACAGGTCCGCAGCCAGCCAACTCCTAGTTTCTTCGCTCGACGTGCTCAGGAACCATCCGGATGCCTTCTACGTTTGGTGCGACGTTGGCAGGAAGGTCGCCTCCGCGAGCGCCGTCGCGGCTGAGGAGTATTTCAGAAGATCGCCCGAGGTTCTCAACGAGGTCCGGAAGGAGGAGCTCGAATCTTGGGCCCGCCTTGGGGCGCGAATAGCGGAGAAGAGCGCCGAGGCGGCTGCAGAGTACTTCAGGTCGTCATGCAAGCTTCTCAGGACGTTGCCGCCGTCGGACGTCATCAGGTGGGGGAACGAAGGTTACGGAATCCTGGAGGACGGGGGGCTCGCGAGCGAGAAGGCCGCGATAGAATATTTCGCCTTGGGCACTAGAAAGTCTTTCGAGCGCTCGAGGGCTGAGCCGACGGCCCTCCTAGAAGAAAACGCCAGAGTCCTGAAGCTGTATGGCGAAGCGATCAGCGGAAAAGACGTGGACATACAACCCTCGGGTGAAAGTTTTGGAACGGACGGCAGGTCGATCTACCTGCCGGTCAGCCTGAACGCCTACGGTGAAAGAGAGAAGAACTTCAAGTTATACAGGGCTTTGACGGCTCGTTTGGCAGGTCGATTTGCATACGGTTCATTCGACCTGGACCTCGGCAAGGTCGGTTTGGAGGCCAGGGAGCTGGCCGTGAGGCGCAAGTTGCCGCCCGGGACCCGGGGCACTGAAGCTTTCTTCCGAACCTATCCCAACCCCTTGCTCGCGAAGAAGATTTTCGACATCCTTGATGACGCCAGGATCGAGAGGATCCTGAGGAGGGAGTACGCTGGGATCGGCGATGACATGGACCTTTTCAAGAACGCTTTGGTCGCGGTCAGAAAGTTCGAGGTGACGAAGCCCGCCCAGGCCATTCTGCAAGCGTTGCAGGAATCTCTCCTGTTCGGAGCTATGCCGGAAGGCATTCCGCCGCGGATCGAGGAGGAGGTGAAGCGGTGCCTCCTAGCTTGCAACGCCGCGGGAGATCGCGTCGAGGACACGGCCTTGGCTACGGACAGGATTTACCGAATACTCGAAGGCATACCGGGATCCGAGTTCGAGTTCGAGGTTCCCAACTTGCCGAACTGGGGCCAGGGTTTTGCAGGGCTTAACTTGGGAATGAAGGGATCGGCTTGGAGGCCGTCGCGGGAGGGGATCGAAAGTATGGGGACAGCGCGCCTGGGGGGAAAGAGGCCAACCGCGATCTTGCGGAAGTTGCTGATGGGCGCGGCCAGGAGGGTCCAAACGGTCAAGTCGCTAAGGCCCGGGAGCCTCGAGCCGACTGAGCTGAGGAAGGAAAGGGAGGACGCGTTCAGGTACGATGAATGGGATTGCGACATGGGCGACTACAGGAGGAGGTGGTGCTCCGTCAGGGAGGTGAAGGTCAGGCCAGGTTCTGCGCGATTTGCGGAAAGGGCGCTGAGGGAACACTCCGCCCTCGTCGCGGGGGTCAGGAGGGAGTTCCAGATGTTCAAGCCCGAAAGGCTGAGGAAGGAGAAGAGGCAGAGCGATGGAGAGGAGGTCGACATCGACGCCGCGATCGAGTCTCTCCTGGAAGCCAAGGTTGGAAACCCGACGATGGAAGGGAGGGTCTACACCCGGCGAAACAAGGTGCAGCGGGACGTCTCTGCCGCCTTCCTCGTCGACATGAGCGGATCCACGGCCGGGTGGGTGATGGACACGGAGAAGAGGGCGCTCCTCATAATGTGCGAGGCGCTCGAGGCGATAGGGGACGGGTACGCGATCTACGGATTCTCCGGAGCCACGAGGGACCACATCGAGTTCCATATAATTAAGGAGTTCGACGAGGAGTACGGCCAAACCGTGAAGGGCAGGATCGGCCGCATGGCGAGCCTTTCCCAGAACAGGGACGGGGCTGCGATCAGGCACGCGACCCTCAAGCTCGAACAATCCGAATCGAAGACCAAGCTGCTCGTGGTGATCAGCGACGGCCGCCCCTTGGACATGGTTCCGAGGCCGGGGGAGCCGCTGTACCAGGGGAATTATTCCGTGCAAGATACCAGGATGGCTTTGAAGGAGGCGAAGGCGAAGGGCGTAAGGCCGTTCTGCATAACGGTCGACAAGAAAGCCGCGGATTACATATCCACGATGTACGCGGAGGTCAACTACGCGATCATAGACGACGTTTCGAAACTTCCGGAGAAGATGCCGGCGATATACAGGAGGCTGACGACGTAGAATCCGCGCCTGGTACTTGTTGGGGTCAATCGACCGCGCCGGCCCGCCAATCGAGGATCCGTTGCGCCACCTCTGCAACTGGCGCGACCCAGATCCTGCCCCTGTTTCGGGAAAGGAATCGGAGCAGCTCAACGAGATCGACGTCGGCGACGGGAAGGTGCCCCTGGTGGATCCCGTGGAAAGTCATTATGCCCCAGCGCCCTTCCGCGACCTGCTCCGCCAACCCGACCAGCTCCGCCCCTGAGGCGCGCTCCACCGGCCAAGACCAAAGGTAGTGGAGGTCGCAGTTTGCCGGGGAGTTGGCGATCTCGCCCCTTCCCCTTCCAGCCACGAAGTGCCTAGCCACGACGTGCACGTAGCTCTTCTTCGTCTCGCCCCTCCCCACGAAGGGCTCGTAGCACGGGTAGCAGAAGCTCCTTTTCCGCCTTTGGAAGGCTTCGTTGAGCCGCCTCTCCGCCTCCAAGATGTCTTCCTCAATTTCCTCAAGGCTCATCGATTCGGTTCCGCGGCTATTCGGATCCAGGCTGAAGTTTGAAGAGCAAGTGTGGGACAACGTGTGGTTCCCAATCTCGTGGCCGGCTTCCGCTACCTTCTTCCAGGGTTCAAGCCGCTCCTTCCAGTCCTTTCCCCCGGGATTCAAGTAGAAGGTGCCGCGGAACCCGAACTTCTCCAGCAACGGCACCGCTATCTCGAGTTGCGAGGGCATGCCGTCGTCGAAAGTCAGCGAGAGAGCCCCGAGGCAACCGTTGGGCCAAACAGGTTTGGACAAGGCCACCGCGACGCGCGAAGGGAAATCAGGAATTTACTTATGGTTTTCGATCCTCGCGAGGGGCAAAACGGTCGGACTTCCGCGGAGCCGTTTTGGAAATGCTTAAACGGGTACGATGGTTTGGGCGCTCTGAGAGTGCTACTCTCGCATGCCCTCCGCGGTCATAGTCGGTATGCAATACGGAGACGAAGGCAAGGGGAAGGTGGTCGACTATTACGCGTCCGAGGCCGACATCGTCGTGCGTTTCCAGGGTGGGGGCAACGTTGGGCACACGGTCATGGCCGAAGGCCAAACTTTCAAATTCAACATGCTTCCATCGGGAGCGGTCAGGGGGAAGAAGCTCGTCATAGGAAACGGCGTCGTAGTGGACCCGGAGAAGCTCCTGGCCGAGATCGATATGCTGACCTCGATCGGCAAGAAACCGGACCTGCTCCTCAGCGAAAGGGCCCACGTCGTCCTGCCGTTCCACAAGGTCCAGGATGGCCTTGAGGAGACGACCAAGCAGGGAGTGGGGCCAGCTTACGCGGACAAGGCGGCGAGGTTTGGCTTGAGGGTCGTCGATTTGATGGACGACGAGATCCTCCGCCAAAGGCTCGGGGTTTTCGTCCCGTTGAAGCTGAAGATCCTTAAAGAAGCGTACGGCTTCGAAGCCGCTTCCTCCGAATCCGAAATCATGGCGAGATGCGTCCTGTACAGGGAAAGGCTTCGCCCTTACGTCGGGGACTCGGCCGAGTTCATCAACGACGCTCTCGACAAGGGAAAGAACGTCCTTTTCGAGGGAGGGCAAGGGGCGCTCCTCGATCTCGACCACGGCGTCTACCCGTTCGGCACCTCTTCGAATACCGTGAGCGGAGCGGCGTGCACGGGCGCGGGGGTGGGCCCCCGCAGGATAGACAAGGTGTTGGGAGTTTGCAAAGCTTATGCCACGAGGGTCGGAGACGGCCCCTTCCCGACCGAACTCAAGGACGAGACGGGCGAAAGGTTGCGGGAGAAAGGAAGGGAGTTCGGCACGACCACGGGAAGGCCGAGGCGGTGCGGGTGGCTCGACGGCGTGGCGCTGAGATACTCGGCGCGGATAAACTCGGTGGACGCGATCGCCGTCACGAAGCTGGAGGTCCTCGGCGGGCTCGGGCGGATCCGGATATGCGTCGGCTACGAGTACGGGGGGAAGGTGATGAGGGGGTTTCCGTCGGACCTGAAGATCCAGTACTCTTGCAAACCGATCTACGAGGAGCATGAGGGCTGGGACGACCTGAGCCCGGGGGAGTGGAAGGAGGTTTGCGCCAAGGGATACGACGCCCTTCCCAGCCAGATGAAAAGCTACATCGAGAGGATAGGGGAGATAGCCAATGTTCCGGTGTGCCTCGTTTCGTTCGGTTCCGAAAGGGAAGCGACGATATCGCTAGCGAGGATCTTCGATAAGGGAACGGAGCCGTGCCGCCTTCAGCCAACCGAACGCCCCAGGCGCCAAGCGGGGAATGGCTTTTATCTTGGTCAAGCCGCCTCCGGCTAGAGAAAGGCTTGGCATCAACCCCCTCGTTCTCGTGCCCCCGCCACTGGACATCCCTTAGGGCCGAGTGCAGGAAGTGTAAGGACAGGATGTCGTGCGCCCTCTACGTCGAGGATTGGAAGAAGAAGCGCAAGATGATGCGAAGAAGCGGAATGTGACCGCCTGAAAATTGGACGAAGGACCGGAGGGCTTGCCTGAAGGCCGGCTCCGCCCGAGCATTCGAAACCTTTAACGCTTAAAAACACCCTGGACCGGCGTGGCTTGAACGATGACCGAATCAGTCGAAGCAGCGGAGACGAAAGAGGCCGAGCAAGCCAAAGGGGCTGAAACGCCGCCCGCGCAGCCGTCAGGGGCAAGGCAAAGCGAGAGGTGGGCGGTCGTCTACATATACAGCAGCTACAACAACACGATAGTCCACGCGACCGATTTGAGCGGTTCCGAGACGATAGTCATGAGCAGCGGCGGCAGGCACGTCAAGGCTGACAGGCTGCAATCGAGCCCCTACGCGGCAATGAGCGCGGCCACGGTCGTTGCCCGCGAGCTCAAGGCGAGGGGCATAAACAACATCCACATACGCGTGAGGGCTACGGGCGGGATCGGAACCAAGACCCCCGGACCCGGGGCGCAGGCGGCAATACGCGCACTCGCCAGGCAGGGTCTGCACATAGGTCGGATAGAGGAAACAACGCCAATTCCGCACGACGGAACCCGCCGCCCGGGCGGGAGGCGCGGCAGAAGGGTCTAGGCATCGCCCGCGCGCTTCTCTTGATTGGCGCGGGTTCTTGGCGTTCACTCCCTGTTCGGTTCTACTACGACCTTGATCCAGCGCTCCCTGTCAAAACCCGCCAAAACTTCCGGAAGCTCTTGCAGGGTTATCTTTTCGCTGATCACGTCCTCGGCGTACAGGGAGTCCCTCTGGAGCATCCTGACCGCGAGCAGGGTGTAGTCGATGCCCGTCCTAGGGTTCGTGGACGCCGTGCCGAATTCGATCCTCACGCCCTTCCTCCTGAGCGGTTTGTAGGGGAGAGGCATCGTCTGCTGGCAACCGTAGATTACGATCGTTCCGGCGGGCGCGACGACATCGCAGGCTGGCGCCAGCGTTCTCTCAGAACCCGCGCATTCGACGACGCTCTCGATCTCCCCGTTTTCCTCGACGATCTTCGCCGCGTATTCCGGGTCCCTGGCGTCGTACGCCTTCGCCCCGAACTTCTTCGATAGCCTGAGGCGCCTATCAACCACGTCCGTGGCGATCACCTCCACGCCCCTTTCCGAAAGCAGCTTCGTCACGAACAAGCCTATCGTCCCTTGCCCCATGACCAAGACCTTGCCACCGGGCCTAGGGCCGACGAGGCTCGCTATGTTCAGCGCGTTCGAAAGCGGGCTTACGAGCGCCAGCCTCTCGAGCGCCGAGTCTGCGACGAGAATCGGATCCTTGGCCAAGGAGTATTGGGCGAAACTCTTGCCTCCGAAGCCGACCACCTTGTCCCCGGCCTTGAGGCCTTCAACCCTGGACCCAACCGAGGCCACCTCGCCCACGCTCTCGTGGCCATAAGCCCCGGGCTCGAGGGGCCACCCCTCCACCATCCAGTGCGTCCCTTCCCAGACGCGCAGGTCGGTCCCGCAGATTCCGTTATAGAGCACCCTCACCAAGACCTCGTCGGGCTTCGGCTCCGGGACTTCTACCCGCTCGATCTCCACCTCTCGGGGCCTCTTGAAAACGGCCGCGAGCATCTTTTCGCTCAATTCGAACCCCGCTCGACAAGCAAGGGCTTTAATGCGTTGCGGGAGGTGCGCCTAAAACCCACTTCGGCCAGCGCCAGGCCTGTTCTGCCAGGTATTTACTCTCCAACGCCGCCTTCGGCGAGCTGGAGCCTCAGCACGTACATCTTGGAGTCGTGCGCGACGTAAAGGAAAGTGGCGGAGGATATCTCAGGGGTTTGCTTGAAGGCGTCCGGCGAACGGCAGTTTGAGATCTGCTTCCTGTTGTGGACTACGAACGTTAAGGGTTCCGCGGGGCTTTGCAAGGCGTAAACGGTCAGGTTGAAGTACACCGTCGACGGGAGGAGCGTGTCCAAGACGATCTTTAAGTCGCTCTCCCAATCTCTCGATCCCTTGCCGACCGTGTTCTCCAGGACCGAGGTGTCGGCAAGGCGGTAGAGGACGTTGTACGCCATAGACCGGAGGTTGGCGCTCCTTCCGGTCATTATCAAGCGTGGGTTTCTAGTGAACTGGTTGACCGCGGCGATCGTGACGAAGATGATTATCGCGGCGGTGGCTGCCTCTATAATCCTGAACTGGCCCGCCCGCCCCGGGTCCGCCTTCACCTTACCAACTCACCCTCCAGACGCGGAGGTCCGCGTAGTACGTCCCACCTTCGATGAGCACGAGCCTCCTTACGCTTGCTACCTCCGCCTCGTAAGGTACGGGGCTGCCTATCTCGCCCCCCGGTATCCTGAGCGCCAATACGAGCCAGTACTTTCCGGTGTATTTTACGACGAAGGCCACGAAGAAGATGTCGGGCTCCATGTACTCCAGGTGGTAAACCCTGTTGTTCTTCGATCCGTAGTTGATGATCCAGGGCGCTTCGGCCTTCACCTTATCGGTCACGTCCACGAAGGTCGATTCCGCGACGCCGTCAAGCGTCCCTTCCACGAGCTCCTGTTGGAGGTGCGCCGCGCCTTTCGGTATCTCCTCGGGCTCTATCCCCAGGATGAGGTCGTC
>JAFNJA010000208.1 GCA_017601265.1 Candidatus Brockarchaeota archaeon | reverse complement strand
AGTTTTTCCAACTCCTCGATTATGTTTCTTACGACCTCTTCAGGAGGCCTGTTCATGAGGACCTCGATGAAAGGCACCTTGCAAGCCTTCCTTTCCCTGTAGTACTCAATGACAGGCTTGCTTTGTTTTTCATAAACCTTCAGCCTTTCCTTTACGACTTCGGGCTTGTCGTCCTCCCTTTGGATTAGGGGGGAGCCGCACTTGTCGCACCTCATATCTTCCCTAGGCAGAAGCGGGGGCAACACGTACTCTATCCCGTCGATTGTCCTGCGGATGTCAGCCACGTTGTAGTTCCCATCGCACGCTGGATTCGAGCAGATCCTCCTGGAAGAGATCTTCTCCACCAATATCTCCTCGTTCGCGTTTATTTTTATAATCGCGTCTATCTTCGAAATCTTGTCAAGCGCCCTCGCCTGTTCCAAGGTCCTGGGGTAACCGTCCAGGATGTAGTTGTCCAAGTTCCTCAGCTTTCGATCGACCACTTCTATGACCGTAGAATCGGGCACGAGTTCCCCCCTTTTCAAGAAGCCTTCTATCTTCCTGCCAAGTTCGGTTTGGTTCTTTATCTCCTCCCTAAATATGTCTCCCGTCGATATCTTGGTCAAGCCGAACCTGTCCCTTATCCTGGAAGAGTACGTCCCTTTTCCCGAACCGGGAGGCCCAAAGATTACGAGTCTCATGACGGTCGCCCGCACCCGTCCAACTATAAGCTTTTCCTGAGGCCATTAATGCATTTACCATCCCAAAGGGAGAAGCGGTATGACGACCTAGCGCGCGGCAAAAGTCCTAATGCATCTGGAACTAGGAGCTACTTTTGGAGCCACAGCTCGACCGGCTGATAGGCCCCGCTCCAGTTTGCACCGACGATGTCCATCTTTCCGTCATTGCCGATATCGGCAACGCAGATGTTGTGGGAACCTGTCGTAGCAACAACTTGTTGCGTCCACCTGACAGCGCCCCCGCGATTGATGTATACCATAACGCGCTTTCGGCTCGACTGGTGCATTTCTGCCGTCACGATGTCCTCCAATCCGTCTTTGTCGATGTCGCAGATGGAGAGGCTGTGGGCGAAATCGACGGAATCGTCGACCACGTGTTCGATCCATCCGCTGTCCCTTCCCCCAGCCCAATGCTCCTTCCAACCGGCCTTTGGGTCTGCTGGAGCCTCGAACCAAGATAGCCTGTAGTGTCCCTCCGAGCGCGTAAGGACGACGTCCAAGCGGCCGTCACCGTTCATGTCGACCAACCTTACGACCGCGTCCGGAGTCCAATCGGCGAAACCGTGTTCATTCCAAACCTGTTCCATGATGTCTTTGGGCGCTTCGTACCAATTCCCTCCTATGACGACATCCAGACGCCCATCTCCATCAACGTCGCCGAGGGCCAGACCTTCGCCGATCGGGCAATCGATCGTCCTACTCTTCCAAAGGTCGGAGCCAACTCTTTTCCAAATTACGATCTCGTCCCCTTGCTTCGCCTGTTGGCGCGCGGCTATTTCAAGGAGGCCATCCCGATCTATGTCGCCAACGCATACGTCGTGGGCAGGAACTTCGCCTATTGTGTGCAACTTCCACGGATCGCGAGCAGGATCGCCTCTCGGTAACGGATTCTCGTACCACTCCAATCGCCTATTGGCGTATTCGGAGATGGCGATGTCCAGATCGCCATCGCCATCGATGTCGGCCAGCTTGCCGTCGGTGCTCCACCCCCCAGACGGGACTATCGCTCGTCTGATCCAGTTTGGGTACTCATACCAGACAAGCGGCCCCCCTCCGCTGCTCGCCACGACTATGTCCGGGAACCCGTCACCGTTTACGTCGCCAACGATCTTGACGTGCGGGTCCTTCGGGCCCAGGGCATCGACTATGACGTGCTCGAAGCGCAATTTTTTTCGAGCCTTGGTTTCCAAGCGGGATCTCCAGGTTACGAATTTCAAAAAATATTTATCGGTTTGGTTGAGTTGCAAAGCTGGAAGGTTTTAAAGTCAAAGCCGAGCACCTAGGCCTCAAACGCACCCGACAAACCGGTGCGCCGCTCGAGCTGCTACCAGCTGGCACGGCAGGCAGTAATCGGCCACTTTGCGCCCGGGGGTAGCGTGACCTGTTCGTAAGCTGTCAAATGGTCCCTGGCTTGGTGGTAAAGGATGTGGCCCAATAGGCTCTACCTGTAGTCGAGGCGCAAGCCAAGCCTCCAAAGCCCCTCGAGATATTCCGCGAGGGGCCAATCGTCGAAATGGTCCATGAACCTGGTCATGCCGAGGAATTGGCCGCCCCCTGAAAGACGAGCTTTCACCACCGCCAACATCTTCCCCCTGGGCAGGACGCCGCTGGAAAGCAACTCTGGCCAGTAGCGGTAATTCGCGTAACTGCCTACGCGGCTCGCCGTTACTCTTCCTTCCGGCCATGGAACCGGTTCCAATGTTGGGGGAAGCCACCAATCGTTCGGATCTTTCCAAGTCGAGCCTATCGCCTTCAAAAGCTCTTGGCGCAGAGCCCCAGCGTCTCGCTGAAAGAGCGCAGCTTCTCAAAATCTACCAATCGTCGGAGCAGGCGCGCCCAGTTCTCGAATCCGCGAACTATCCAAGCGTTGTTGTGGAAGTAGGTGGCCTCAGCCCCCCTTTCGTCCGCCTCCGGGACCCCGACGGCGAGCCTCACCTTTCCGGTTTCGTGCAAGCGATCGCGCAAGTGCCCAGCGGGTCCGGATAGGGATCGCTCGTGTCGGATTAGCCATCTCCTTCCCGTGCCGCGGTCCATCATGCGCGCGGCCGTCGATAGCAGTTGACCGTGCTCGCCAAATGAAGGATCGTAATATTCGAT
>JAFNJA010000207.1 GCA_017601265.1 Candidatus Brockarchaeota archaeon | reverse complement strand
ATAAATTGGGCAGAAAATGGCAGAGATGGTAAAAATAGATGAAAGGGGGCGAATGACGCTCCCGAGGCCAATGAGGCGGGGAGGAGGGGGAAGGGCCATAATAATCTCTGCGGGAACTTTCCACGTCCTGATTCCTGTCGACAAGAAACCCGCGGAGGCAGCGGGGGGCTGGCTGAAGTCGGAGAAGGAAACTTCCCATCTCAAGAAGCTGGCCGAGAGCAGGGCGCGCGAAGACGCCGTTTCCAGGGCAAAGAGGAAAAGCCAGGCTTGATGATCGAGAGCGACCTGCTTTACGCCTACCTGAAACAGAAGGACAGGCTCAAGGGCGTAGCCGCGCGGATCGTCGGCGAGATAGAGAGGGGGACCTTCGGCAAAGTCTACGCGAGCAGGGAGGTTTTGCACGAGCTTTATTACGTGTCGGTGAACTAGGGTGTCACAATCGAGGAATACCTGTCCCGCGCCGCGAACTTGACGTCGATAAGGAATCTAGTGTTCCTGGAGACGAACTGCGCGATAGACCTCCTGGCCATCTCCTTGATCGCCCAGTACAAACTGTCTTCGATCTTCGACGCCTATTACGCGGCGACATGCCTGAACCAAGTCGAGGATCGCACGGTGGTGTCGACGGACAGCACGTACGACAGGATTCCGGGCCTGAAGAGGGTGGACCCGAGGGAGCTTTTGAAAACCCGAACTTGAACCTGAACCGGAACTCAAATCAACGCGGCGCAGCGAAACTCAAAGCAAGCAACGCGATTGAAAGCAGCGTCCCGCTCCCGGACTGATGGGCGGCGCTCGATCAACAGGTCTTGGAAAGGCAGACGCGAAACGGTGGCAAGCCGCTCGGAAGCGAAGCAATGGTCCCAAGGAAAAAAAGAGAAGGCGAACGTCGATCTTCGGACTGGGCTCGCGCCAGCAGGGCGAGGAAATGCCCCCGTCGGGGTTAAGAAACCTTCAGCCTCTGGAACCCCCGCTTCGCCCTCCGCCTTCGCCAGACCTCGGCGCTGGCCCCGAACTTCTCAGCCCACGCGCGCAGCTCATCGAGCTCCGACCGGGGCATTTTCGACCTGGGGCCCTTGACCTGCACGAATAGCACTCTGCCGTCCTTTCCCGCTACTATGTCGATAGGAGAATGGGACGCGGCGCTCCTGATGCAGAGCCAGCCCTCCTTCCTTAGGGCCTCGATCGCGCGGTACTCCAGCGCCCTGCCCCTCCTGTACGCCGACATTCCGGCGGAACGCCCCTCGAGCCGGCCCTTTAACCTTCCGGAAGCTGGGAAAGAAAAGAAGGCGGAAGTTGGGGGGAGAGGAGAGGAAAAAGGGAAAGGAAGAATGGGGGATGGGGGCAAAGCCTCGGCGGCCAAGACCGGCGGGCTATCCCTTCTCCGTGATCTCCTTGATTATGCCCGCCGCTATCGTGATGCCCATGTCCCGTATGGCGAACCGCCCGAGAGCGGGGTTGTCCGCGTAGGTCTCGACGCTTATGGGCCTCATGGGCCTGAGCTTGACGAGCGCGCCGTCCCCGGTCCTAAGGAAGTCGGGCTTCTCCTGTATCGAGGCCCCGGTCCTGGGGTCGAACTTCCTCAAGAGGTCCACGAAGGTGCAGGCGACCTGCTCGGTGTGAACGTGCAGCACGGGCGTGTAGTTCTTCGCTATAGCCGTCGGGTGGCGGATGACGATGATCTGCCCTATGAACTCCTTCACTATGGGAGCGGGGGAGGAAACCAGGCTCGCGACCTCGCCCCTGCGTATCTCGTTCTTCGCTATTCCCTTGACGTTGAAGCCGATGTTGTCGCCCGGCTCCGCCCTCTCTATCGCCGTGTGGTGCATCTCGATGCTCTTCACCTGCCCGGTCTTCTTCGAGGGCATGAAGATTATCTCGTCGTTGACCTTCAAAACTCCTGACTCGACCCTGCCCACGGGAACGGTGCCTACGCCAGTTATGCTGTATACGTCCTGCACGGGGAGGCGGAGGGGCTTGTCCAGCGGCTTGGGCGGTATCGTGAAGACGTCGAAGCTCTCCAGCAGGGTGGGGCCTTTGTACCAGGGCATGTTGGGGCTGGGCTTCACTAAGTTATCGCCCGTCCACCCGCTGATCGGGACGATGGGTATGTTGACCTTCTTGAGGTCGAAGCCGATCCGGGTGAAGAGGTCTTGGACGGCCTTCCTGACCTCCTCGAACCTCTCCTGGCTCCACTTGACCGTGTCGTCGTCCATCTTGTTCACCGCGACGACTATCTGCCTCACGCCCAGGGTGAAGAGCAGGAAGGAGTGCTCGACCGTTTGGCCCTCCGGCGAGATGCCGGTCTCGAACTCGCCCTTCTTCGCGCTCACTACCAAAATAGCGGCGTCCGCTTGCGAGGCTCCGGTGATCATGTTCTTGATGAAATCGCGGTGCCCGGGAGCGTCGATGATGGTGAAGTAGTACTTCGGCGTCTCGAACTTCACGTACTCGGTGTCGATCGTGACTCCGCGCTCGCGCTCGTCCTTCAGGTGGTCCAGCACCCAGGCGAACTTGAACGTCTCGCCCACCCCGGTCTTGGCGCTCTCGGCGGCGAGCTCTTGCATTTTCCTTTCATCAACTAATCCCATCAGGTACATGAGGTGGCCAGTAGTTGTGCTCTTGCCGTGGTCCACATGTCCCACGATTACCATGTTGAGGTGCGGCTTGGATGAACTCATCTCATACCATCTCTCTTCTCTTCTCGTCCAGTCTGCATCCTTGCGTTCGTGCGTTTTTGCTCCGCTGGTTGATTATATAAACTATTCGATTCCCCGCCAGCTTGGGAAGGCTTTTCCAACGCAACTATGGGATAGTTTGGATTAAAAATCGCTTAAGCCTTCCATACGTTTGCA
>JAFNJA010000206.1:2518-2875 GCA_017601265.1 Candidatus Brockarchaeota archaeon | reverse complement strand
AGCCGACAACGATGACGTCGTCCCCGACCTGGATGTTGCACCTCTTTATCCCGTTTATGCAGCAAGCCAAAGGCTCGGTGAAGCACGCTTCCACGCGCGAAACGTTCCCAGGGACCTTGCGCAGGTTCGGGGCGACGGCGTAACCGTACTCGCAGAACCCCCCTCTGACGGCGTCCCTCGCGAGGTTCTCGCAGTAATTGAAGATGCCGCGCCTGCAGTAGTAGCACCTGCCGCAGACGGCCCTCCAGTCCGGGACGACCACGTCCCCTTCCCGGAAGCCGAGCCCGTCGCTCCCTGCCTCGACGACCCTGCCAACCCATTCGTGGCCCTGCACGTAGGGCAAGTCTCTCGCCACCC
>JAFNJA010000206.1:0-2508 GCA_017601265.1 Candidatus Brockarchaeota archaeon | reverse complement strand
GGCATATGCCGCAGGCGTTTATTCTTATCAGGACTTTGTCCCCACCTACGGCCGGAATGTCGACCTCCCCCACCCTCAAATCGTAGGGTCCGTGGAGCAGCGCGGCCCTCATCCTTCCACCCATGCCGATCTCCCGCCACATGTTAGGATCACGGTTTGACGACGACTTTGACGCAACCCGTCCCCTTGTCGGAAGCCACGTCGAAAGCTTCTTTTATCCTTTCGAGCGGGAACGCGTGCGTCACGATCCTCCTGGCGTTGACCTTTCCGCTGGAAAGCAGATCGAGGGCGACCTTGAATTCCGGCTCCTTGCCGTAGTAAGCGTAGCTCGAGGAACCCAGGACCTTCACCTCCCTCATCACGAACGAGGAAAGCATGACCGGGTTCTTCGGGTCCCCGATGACCGTAACCGTGCCCCCTCTCCGAACTATCCTCAAAGCTTCTTCCAATGCGCTCTTCGCCCCGCCGACAGTTTCGAAGGCGTGGTCGACCCCTCTCAAGGTTTCCCGCCCTCCAGCGCCCTCGACGCCGGTCAAGATCTTGATCCTCTCGACGAGGTCTTCCTTCTTGGCGTTGATTGCTGCGTCGGCCCCGAGCTCCCTCGCCAACTCCACCTGGAAGTCGTGCGTTCCGGTTTCGTAAACGGCTTTAGCCCCGAAGGCCTTCAAAACCTGCATCGTGAGCAGGCCGATCGTCCCAGCCCCCAGGACCACGGCGGTTTCGCCGCCCCTCAAACCCGAAAGCTTGGCGGCGTGGACCGCGACGGCGATGCAGTCCAATGTCGAGGCCTCCTCGAAGGAGACGTGGTCGGGAAGCTTGTAAGCCTTGCTTTTGGGGAACTTTTGGTACTCGGCGAAGCCGGGGACGTGCCAAAGGCTTGGGCACAAGTGGTAGCTTCCTGAGGCGCAGTAGCCGCACCGGCCGCACCCGACGAGCGGCTCGAGCCCAACCCTGTCCCCCACCGAGAAGCCCTCGACGCCCTTTGCCACTTCGACGACTTCCCCGCTGTACTCGTGCCCGAACATTCTACCTTCCAATAGCTTCGGCGAGTGCCTGTAAGCGTGGAGGTCGCTGCCGCAGATGCCGGCAGCCATTATTTTCACCAGCAATTCCCCAGGCCCGATCCTCGGCACCGGCCTTTCCTCGATCCTGATGTCTCCGGCCCCGTAGAAGATGGCGGCTTTCAACCCCTGCTACCTCCTGAACGGCGGGCGTTCCTGCCCGGCATTTCCCCCGAAACCCGTTTCGGGCGGGTAGCGGCGAGAGGCCGTCCCAAGGGTCATGGGCGCTCCAACTCCTCCATCGCTTCGTCCACGCCCGCGCCTTCGTGCACTATCCTCGAGATCGCCCGGGTCATCGCCGCCGGGTTTTTGTGCTGGAAGACGTTCCTCCCGAACGCCACGCCGGCGGCGCCGGCTTCGATCGCGCCCTTGACGTTCTCTAGCACGGCCCTGTCGTCGCCCATCCTCGCCCCTCCGAGGATGAAGATCGGGATCGGGCATTCCTCCACCACCTCCCTGAACGTGCCCGGGCTTCCCGTGAAGCTCGTCTTCACGGCGTCGGCCCCGAACTCCGCGGCGATCTTCGCCGCCGCCTTTACCTGAAGGGTTTCGTACGAGGGCCTCCCGTCCTCGCCCGTCGGCACTATCTCGGCCAACAGGGGCATGCCTCGATCCTCGCACTCGAGCGCTATCGAGTGGACCGCGCCCAATTTCCAGTCCTTCAAAGGGCCGAAGAACGTGTTCTTGACGGCGTGGACGCCCAAGTTTGCGGCCACCCTGACCGATCTCGGGTCCGGGGGGATGCTCAATATCAGCCCCAAGCCCCTCGGGATCGATTCGTGGAACCGCCTGACCGCTCCGATCGTCGTGATCACCGCGTCCGCCCCGCCCTTCTTGACTTTCGCCATGATTTCCAAGGGGTTCTCCAGACCCCGGACCGGGTATGCTCCGAGCCCGTGGTCCAGGGCTACTATCAAAGAGCGCCCGTCTTCCCTGAGTATGCTTTTCAGCCTGACGGACTTGCCGACGCCGCCCATCGCCTCACCTCTTCCGGAAGTGAACGGGCAACCATGGCGAATCACGGCTTCAGCGCAGTCGACTTCGAGCTTTTCTCCACTTCCTCCGCCGTGACCTCGCGCCCTAGCTTGTCGGACAGGTAGATTCCCTCGCTGATCAGCATGGTCTGCAACGCGATCCTGTCCGTCGGCAGAAGCGGCACGCGGCCCTGCAAAGCCGCGATCCAATGGTGTTGGGGCGAATCGTAAGCTTCCTCGTTTTCGCGCAGCTGGTGCCACCTCCAATCGGCACTTCCGATGTTGAACGTCGCGTCCATTTCCATGTCGCAGAACGTAGAATGGAAGCTGAACGGTTCGAGCCTTATCCCTCCCTCCGAACCGACGATGTAGCTGCCCTCGAAGGGGTTCAGGTGGATCGCCCACGATTCTATGATGTCGAGGGTCAGCCCGCCCGCGAACCTCACGAACCCTAGCCCGAGTTCTTCGACGTT
>JAFNJA010000205.1 GCA_017601265.1 Candidatus Brockarchaeota archaeon | reverse complement strand
GCTCGGGGTGCCTCAGCGGGAGCTCCACCATCTCCCTGACCTTCTGTATCGCGTCCCTCAGGCCCCCTATGTCCTCGTACGTTATCCTCGGGATGCCGCTGGCGGGTCCGCTGTACGGGGTCTCGCTGATCTTGACGGATGTATCGTCGCCGACGATCACGGCCTCTGCCGCGGGCTGGAAAGAGACGACGTAGAACGAGATCGGCCGACCCATGATGCGGACCGGGACCATGTCTCCCCTGGCGACGACCCGGCCGGAGAGTATCCCCCTGATGTATTCCTCGCCGCCGACGATCCTCAAGCGCTCGCCGGGGGCCAAGGTTATGCTCTGGGCGGGCTTCACCGATACCTTCCTGACCAACACCCTGTCGTCGATGCCGACTCCGAGGCTTTCGCGTATGTACCCGTCGATCCTTATCGTTCCCTTGCCAGCGTCCCTCGGGTGCGCGGCCCAGCACAGGGCAAAAGCCCTCTTGCCCTTCACGGAGATCTCGATGGCATCGCCGCTCTCTATGCCGAGCTTGGCAGCAACGACGGGATCCAACCTGGCGATCCCCCTGCCGACGTCGGAAGCCAAAGCTTCACTAACTCGTAACCATTCACCTACATTGTTATTGGACATTGTTACCTTTTCACCAGTTACTTTTTTACCACAAAGTCATATTTAAATATTTCGTTTCGCGGTTCCACCAAACCTTGGCGCTCGAATTCCCAAATACGGCCACTTTCGTGGCAACTTCCATGGTTAAAGGATCTCGTCACCGCTCGCTTAGTTAAGAGCATTGCAATTACCGCGCATTTATGATGATGCTTTTAAAAGCACGTTTCAAAACCCGTCCCCCTCGTCGCCCGATTGTGGCAGATCAGCGCGCAAGCTATGTTCAAGAACGCTTGGCAGGCGCTCTAGAGCCTCTAGTGACCCACCTTTGGCATTCGGTACCGGTTGATCATGCTTGCGCCCTCCCCGCCATCCAGAACTTCTGCTCCTCCGCATCCCGTTCAGAATCGGCTTTATGCGCACCTACTAAGCTCCCTCCGAGGATGCTCCGAATCGTACGCTTGTCTATGCCAAGCCTCTTCGGCACCTCATCGGCCTACCTACGCCGTGCCCCATGGGAGGCATCGCGCCGACCAGCCTCAGGGTTGCCGTGGAGTCATGCTTGCTCGCCCAGTTGAGGGTAGCGGCAAGAAGCAGGCCCTTTAGATTGGCGATCGTGCCTCTTCGCGCCGTCCTTCGCCCTTTCGTCCGGGTTTGGGCACGTCGTGCGCGCCCTTTTTAAGCCAACACGGAGGAGCTGCCTGTAATCGCAAGCTTCATGTCCGGCCCTCTGATCCATCCAGCATCCCCCTTCCAGACGCCCCTACGCTTCCGTCCTCCTACACCCTCAGCAGGTTGGCCCGGAACCGTACTCCTTGGGGAGCGCGTTCCAGGGTATGCCGCTAAAAAGCACGTAGAGCATGCCGAGCATCGCCCGCCTGTTAGGCACCTGGGGCCCTTAGAAGCGGGGGCTCTATTATTCCAAAAGATCGTCGCTCAGGACCTTCTCGGGCTTCCATAATGCAGGAGTTGGAGTGCCTTGGATAATGTTTTGAAACGTGCCCAAGTTTTCCTAGATTCAATAAAAATAGAAGAAAAGCAGTATGTTTTACATTCTATAATTGTGCGGAAAGAACTGATGCAGCGATGTCGGAACGCGAGAGGGAGGTTAAGTGCTGGCGATGCGGCTGCGTTTTCCTAGCGCAAGAACAGCCAGTATCGGGCTACGATTCAGAATCCACCCAAATGCACTACCACTGTCCAATATGCGCTACAAAGCTACCGTACTGCAGGGGGTTGGACCCGAAGGACGTTTCGAAATTGGTACCCGGCACCACCATCTTGGCCTTGGCAGCGCTGCTCAACTGGCCTGCAATCTTCTTCCAAGCTTTGGCGATCGCGTTCCTCTACGGGTCAGCGGCCCTCTTGGCTCGCCAATAGCCTGCTACTATTTTCCAAGGGCATAGTGCACCGCGTTCGCCATCAGTAGCTTCATATAGTCATTTGCCCAGCCGAGAGAGTAGACGTACTCGGGGGAGAACGAGAAGTAAACTACCCTTCCAAGGCAGTTACGCCTCTCGACTATCGCAGGGTGGCTAGTAATCTTCCCGTCATCGTCGACCAAGAAACCAGAGACGGAGCATGCACCTTTACTCGTGGGCATCAGGGTGTTGGCGTTAGCTCCATAGTCAATGAAGGAACCGACGGCTATGCCTTCGGTAACTGCCGAACGCCTCGATACGTAGATCGACTTGACATGGATGCCAAACTCCTTCGTGACCGGTATGCCCCACAGCTCCCAAAGCGCGAAGCGTCCCCTATCAACTATATTGCCTTTCTCGTCGAGCCACGAAGTGCCGTAGGTGGCAATGACTCCCCCTCCGCCTTTCACGAACAGCTCTATGTTTTTGACCTCTTTCCTGGACATAGCAGCGACATTGGGAAGGATGACGAGCTTGTACCTGAGCAAAGTCCAAAGATTCTCCACATCGGAATCTCCGATCACAGTATATTTGGCACTGATGGAGTCCAAGAACTTAGCCCATCCTTGCCAGTACATGTTAAACTCATCCTCGCCCCACGGCTCGCCTGGGTGGTACGCGGGGCCGTTAATGAACCAGTTTCGGGTGTATTCCGACTTTAGAATCGCTATGCCTTTCTTGATCGGGTGGCAATCATGAGATTCGCCTGAAACCAATGGCGCATAAAAAACGAGCAGGAGAAACAAGATGGCCATCAACTTGCCTGACTTCATCGAATCCCTCCAGCCGCCTTTCATCATTGCGCTATTAGAACTTTTTGAATTCTTGCCGGATATATTTATATCTCCATTGGCGGTT
>JAFNJA010000204.1 GCA_017601265.1 Candidatus Brockarchaeota archaeon | reverse complement strand
GCGGCGGCCTCTTCCTTGGAGGACCAGGTCCAGACGGTGTCGCTGTGGAACGGGGGGGTGAAGTGGTCGAAGTGGTAGTGCGACACCGTCACGATGTCGGCTTTCCGGGCGGATTCCCTGATCTTCCTCCTGGCCTCGGCGAGCGCCAAGTATTCGAGAGGGTGGGGGGGAAGCGAAAACCTCGGGCCCAAGGAAACGCCGGCGTCGAAAAGGGCCGACAGGTCGGGGGTTTCGACTAGGCAGCACATGGACCTCACGCCCATGCTTTCGAAAGCGACGGGTTTGAGCTCGATCAACCGGCAGTGCAAGGCGTTCGCGTCAGCATATCTATGCTTTGCCTTTTGGCTGGGTGGCGGTCAGCTCGCTTCCGCACGAAATAAATAGAGAGTATTGTGCGCATGTGGGCCGAGAGAGGTTGAGCGGGAAAAGGGTTCTAGGGGTGGGGGCCCACCCCGATGACCTCGAAATACTTTGCGGAGGAACGCTGGCGAAGTTTGCCAAGAAAGGTTACAGCGTCGTCATGGGGCACCTGTGCAGGGGGGACAAGGGGCACTTCGAGATCGAGAGCGAAGAGCTCGCCAAGATCAGGTCGAGGGAGGCTGCCCGCGCTGCAAGGGAAATAGGCGCTCGGAGCGTCGGCCTCGGCTTTAACGACTTGGAGCTTTATGCCGACGAAAAATCACGAAAGGCGGTCGTGGACCTGATAAGGGAAGCGAAACCCGACATAATAATAACGCACTCGCCGAACGACTACATGCCAGACCACGTCGCGACGTCCAAGCTAGTGTTCGACGCGAGCTTTTCCGCGACCCTTCCGAATTTCGTGACGGAAAGGCCGGCGCATCCCGTGATGCCGGCGATCTTCTACGCCGACACCCTTGCGGGCATCGACTTCCAACCGACGGATTACGTCGACGTGACAGATTGCTGGCAAAAGAAGGTGAGGATGCTCTCGAAACACGAAAGCCAGTTGGCTTGGCTCAAGAAGCACGACAACATAGACATAATCGAGTTCGTGGAGGTCGTCGCGAGGTTCAGGGGGCAGCAGTGCGGCGTTAGGTACGCCGAGGCTTTCAGGCTCTGCCAAGCGTGGCCGAGGATAAGGCCGTGCAGGCTGCTTCCTTAGGCCGGATTCATCGCTTCTTGGATCCCTTGAAAATGCTCAGGGACAGCTTCAGGAGGCGCACGAGGAAGAAGGCGCCGCCGCAGAGAGCCGCGACTGTCATCACGAAGAGGCTGCACAACGTGACCTCGTGCATGGCGAACAGTTTTCCGGCGAGGTTGGCGACGACCAGTATCGCGATCGAGCAGAACGACCATGCCACTGAGGAATAGAGGAGCCTTTTGGTGGGGAGGGGGATTATGCTCCAGAAACTATCTGAACTACTGCCCAAGTTTCCGCACCTTTGCCCAAAGCAAAGTACCCACGGGCGTATAAGATTCTGGCAAATCTCCATGTAGAAAAAGGAACTTGCGCGCAGCGCGTTTGAATGGATCGTGCGGATTGGAGGCGGAAGAAAAACATCCAGGCTCTCCCCCGGTATTACGATCTCCTCTTCGGGCTTATAAATGGGCGGGCGATAAGCCTAAATTCACCCTCCTGGCGCAGTTGGGCGGGTTGCCGACCACAGGGCCGTGGAACCACCCATACCCATTCCGAAAGTGAAAAAGACCGGGCGCATGGAAGTTAAACGCGGTTCCGTCCTGGGCTGTAGTGTCGTCTTCGGGAGACGCGAAACCCAGGAAGTTGGCAACCCACCCAATGCGTTGCCACCCAATTCGAATATTGGTTCTCGACATCTCATAGTAATCCAATATTCAGCTCGCTAAAACGATCACTACCTTTTCCCTTGGTTCAAGACCGTCTCTTGATCCTATTCCATGAATCCGCAAGACCTCTGATGTAGGATTATTCACCTATGAATATCGTTTCTGGAAGCTGTCTGAAATCTTCATCTCCTGTGACAACCTTTGCGCCAGATATCCTCGCAGTCGCCAAGATAAGACTATCCGCAAGAGCCAAGCCTTGGCCTCGTTTGATCTTGGCGGCTTCTATTGCGATCGTCCTGTCCACGGGAATCACGAAGCACCTTTTCTCAATCGTCGCCCTTTTCCGCTCAGCGATCCGTTCATCGTATGATCTGAGAATCCAGTGGTATACCTCCGCCAAATTGATGGCCGAGACGATCGCCTGATCTTCGCCTTCGATGTACTTCGAAGCAACTTCCGAATACTTGGAGCCTTTCCAGTACTCAACCCAAGCCCAACTATCGATCAAAACGATCAAGCTTTTCCCTCCGGAATGCCTCAAGTTTGGGCAGCGATCCTCTCTCACTCCTGTCGATGGATTTGAGCTGCTTCACCAACAACCGAATAGCCTCCGCGTAGCTAGCGACCCCCATCTCGGCTTTCACCCGTTCGAGCAGCTTTCTCGTCTCCTCGTCCAACTGTATCGTGGTCCTTGACATGTCAACATGGAGACATGTTTCCATAGATATAAACGTTTCCTGACTCTCGGAAGAGCTGCGGACCACATAATGACAACATAACCCAATGTGAATTTCGTATGGACATCTAGCCTACGATGCGAGTTCGACCTACGAGCAGCTGGACTATGGATTTAGGCTTCTGTGACGACTTTTCTAATAGCACTAGCGGCCATCCGGTAATAGTCCACCATACATATCTGGATAATCTTCAGGACAGAGCGCATGCTGCCCATATTGTCACTTGATGGTTAAATTGGGAAATTGTATCCGGATCTGCTTTCTCTTGAGATTAATATAGAAATAGGAGCCTGTTACATTCTACTCCAATCTAACTTAATTTGACTATATCTTAAGCATGAGGGCTGTGAATAATTCATTTCTGTCTTCTTTTGGGATAATCTGGCGAACTAGAACAGAGGAAA
>JAFNJA010000203.1 GCA_017601265.1 Candidatus Brockarchaeota archaeon | reverse complement strand
CTCGCCGATACCGTAAAAGCAGCCCTCGGCAAGGGGGCCCTCCTAAGCGTCGAGAAGGAAGAGTCGATGCCGTACAGGGCGGCGTACGCGATGCTCATCGTCTCGACGATTGCTTTGACTTCCGCGTTCATGTTCGCCAGCCTCGGCATCCTGCCGGCGCTCATCGTCATCTTCGTGACCTTCTTCTACCAGTTCCTCCAAGTGTACTTCCTGAATTTCGTCGGTTTCGTGATGCCTTCCGGGTTCCTTAATGCCCACGCGTTTTTGAAGCCGATATGGCCGCACGCGCCGGAACCGCGAACCATGGAATGGACCGTGGCAACGGATTTCGTGGTCATGCCTGCGGCGAATTCGCCAGGCGCGGGCTGGGGATTCCCGTTCTTCACGATGACGATGAGCCACGGGATGGCGGGATTCACCGGAACAAGCGCCAGGAACGTGTACAAAGTTGTTCTCTTTGCAGCTGTTTTGACCCCCCTCCTGGCCCTAGTCGCATTCATATGGGGAGATTATACGTTTGGTTCGACCAGGCTCCCGGGGTACGGCTTCACGTGGAGCAGGACCGACCGCTTCACGCCGGAGTGGGCGGAGACGAATCCCTCGAGGAGCGTATGGTGGCCCCAAGCCCTAGCTGGGTTCATAGTGGCCTTCGTCTTAAACTACATGCATACGAGGTTCATATGGTTCCCATTCGAACCGGTGGGTTTCCTGCTCGCGGTCGAATGGGGCTCGCAGCTCGCCGGGCTCTGGCAACCGGCATTGATGGCCTGGGTTCTGAAGACCGTCACGATAAGGGTCGGAGGGAGCAGGACGTACGAGTCGTTCGGCAGGCCCGTCGCGGCGGGATTCATCGTAGGCTACGCCCTGATGGCGGTAGTCGGCGCCGTAATAGGCGTCATCAGGTTTTTCTTCCCGTTCTGAGCCGGGCTCGAGATCCGGCGACGCGAAACCCGCCGTTCTCCCGGTTGCCATTAAATAACCCTGGCCGAAATCGTCCCAGGAGTGGAAAGGCATGTACAGGCGCATCCTCCTCGTCTCCGCCGCGTCGGTCGTCGCCGCTTCGGCGGCGGTGGCTCTGCTTCTCCGACCCTTGGATTCCAAAGTCACCCTCCGCGGCTCGATGTTCGTAAGCGACGCCGGCCGTTCGCATGGAGGCTTCGAGTACAACGCCGAATGGGAAGTGACGGTCGAGGCCGAGCAAGGCTTGGGTACGATGCGCTTGGGCCTCAAGGTGGGTTTGGGAGACGCCTTGGAGAAGCACGAATACCGCGTCGAGGGCCTCTCCATCGAGCCCGGCCGTTTGTCCATGAGTCTCGAGGGCCAGCCCATAGTCCTCGTATGGTTGGAAAGCGACGAAGTTTGGGACCACGCTTACGACAAGCACTACGTCGCCTCTTGGGGCGGCGACGCCCCGCCTGAGGAGGTGAGGGGGTCGATATCGCCTTCGATTTTCCCCGGCCTTGGGGGCCACTACTACGTCGAACTAAGGTTGAGGGTCGAATGAAACATTGGTTGTTTCGGCAACGCAGTTGGAAACCGCCCGAGGCTGTGGAGCAAGGAATACGTGGCGCCCAATCCACTCAAACCAGTGCGATTGGGTATTTTCCATGCTTCCTCATAGTTTCGGCTATCGTCATGAGCGCGTCCTCCAGCGGATCGGGAGGCGCGTCTTCGGTCATCCCCACGACCAAACCGTCCCCGGGAGCCGCCTCCTTCAACAAGTTGATCGTGTAGTTTCTGATGGCTTTTATGCCGTGGTGCAGCAGCGTCTCGGGGAAGTTCATCCATATCACGAATTTATCCCCCCAAGCCCTCCTGGCTTCCTTCAAGCTCAGGTCGCCCATCGGAGGCGGCGTGAAGGCCTCCACGACGTCGATGCTGAGTTCCTTGATCTCGTCCTTCAAGATGCTCAAGAGCCCGTCCATGTGGACCGAGAAGATCTTGTCCCTTCCGTGGAGAATTTCGGAAAACCTTCCAAGGAGGGGGGCGTAGTACCTCTGGAAGATCTTGGGGTTCATTACGGCGCTCGTGATCTGGTCCCCGCACCAAACAAGCTTTGCAGGTGAGTCGGCGATCATCCGGCAAGCCTCCTCCTGCCTGCCAGCCATGACGTTGATCAGGTCCCCAAGCTGGCCGGGATGCCTGTAAAGTTCCTTGGATATCCTTTCAAGGCCCATGTACTGCACCCACAGCTTGCTGAAAGGCGTAGGTTCGGCGTTGGCGGACGCGACCCCGTTTTCTCCCGCTTTCCTGTCCTCTTCCAAGAAGCGGCCGTAGTCGGGCCTATACACGGCGTCTTCCTCGATGAACCTCAAAACCCTGTAATCATCCTCGCCTTTGAACGGATACTCGATTATCCAATTGGTTCCAGCCTCTGGCTTTAGCCCCGTCCTGATCTTCATCGACATGGAACCTGAAGGGGTTCGATAGGTCCTGCGTACAATGCACCCCCTTACCTCATCCTCGATGCGGACGTTGGGATATTCGACCCTGTACACCGGAACCCAAGCGCGTATTATTCCCATCCCCATGTTCCTGAGCTTCAACTCGGCTGAAGGGCTTATCCTGGCCACTTCCCTGTACGGAACGAACGGCACGTACTCGGGCTCCTTCCTTTTCAGCACTGCCATCAAGTTCTCCCTGATGTTCATCTCGAGGCCCCAGCGGCGAGCGGCTACAATCAGCCTAAACCCACGCCTTAAGCTTGTCTGCGGTCAGATTCTTCATGGAGAGTTGTCTCATCCGTTGATCGTGGCGAGGTTTGGGCATGGAGGATGCAACTCGCAACCCACGGAATTTGTAACGTTTAAATACCGTCGGGATTATTCACCATCGTGAGCCAAATGGGGCATTCTTGGGCTGAGATAGAAATATCAAACTTAGACAGGAAAAGGTCTGCTAGATTGAAAGCGTTGGTCGATACCGG
>JAFNJA010000202.1 GCA_017601265.1 Candidatus Brockarchaeota archaeon | reverse complement strand
TCCTCCCGTCCGAAACCTCTCTCCTGTGGGCTTTTTCTGAGGGGAACCTGAGGCGGAGGTAGGCGAAGAGGAGGTCCTTCTTTGCGTCCTCGAAGGACAGGAAGACCTCTTCGCCAAGGGAAGCGGCGTATTTTGTGCAGGTCAACGAAATTTCGTATGGGCCGGGAACGCCCCTCTTCAAGCCCACCTCCCTGCACCTTATGCACCTGCATTTCCCGCCCTCGCTCCGCTTGAGCACGTCCCACGCCAGCTCCCTCAGGTTGCTCTTGCGGACGCCCGCGATTATCAGGTCCGACGGGATGTCCCTCTGGACCCTCATGAGCCTTATCCACGGCGGCGCCATCCTCTTCGCCTCGGCCACGAGCGCCGCGGCCTCTTCCGGCTCGAGGGGAACGTAATCGCCCCTCAACCAAACGTCGTAAAGCCCCGTCGATTTCAGGACCAGCGTGGGGTAGATCTTCAGCATGTCGGGCTTGAACCTCTCGTCCTGGAAGAGGAGCCTGAAGCTTTCGACGTCCCTCTCGAGGCTGGAACCTGGCAAGCCAGGCATGACGTGGGCCACCACCTTCAGGCCCGAGTCCTTGGCGATCCTGAAGCACTCGACGATCTCCTCGACGCCGTGGCCCCTCCCGACCCTCAGGAGGACGTCGTCGAACGGGCTCTGGACGCCGACCTCGACCCTGGTGACCCCCAAACCAAGCATGAAGTCGACGTCCACCTCCTTGCAGTAATCCGGCCTGGTCTCGACCGTGAGGCCGACGCACCTCCTCTTCGCGCCCTCGGCCGTTAGGTGGCAACTCTCAAGGTCTTCCGACTCCTCGCCGTGGACCCCGTCCAGGCAACTCTTGACGAACCATTCCTGGTATGACCGGTCCAGGGCCGGGAAAGTGCCGCCTTGGATTATCAGCTCGACCTTGTTGGTCGGGTGTCCACCCTTCTCGAGTTGGTCGAGCCTCTCGGAAACCTGGAGGAAAGGGTCGAACGCGTTCTGGGCGCCCCTCATGCTGCTAGGCTCGAAGCCCGTGTAGCTCGCCGGAACGCCCGGAAACCTTGGGCAGTAGAGGCACCTGCCGTGCGGGCAGCGGAATCCGCAACTCATGGCCGCGGCGACGACGACGCCGCTGGCGCTCCTCACCGGTTTCCTCAAAGCGAAGAGCCTCCAGAGCTGCGGGCGGAGGTTGCAAGACCGGGACCGCCCGCCAAAGTCCGAGGGCCTTCCAGGAGGTCGCGCGTTTCTGAAAAGGGGAAGGCGCTACATCCTAGGCCTCGGGGCCAGGCTGGCCAACCACTGTTGGCCCGGCTCCCTGCGGAGGGTTATCCTGTTCCTGAATATCCGCTTGTTCCTTATCCTGGGGATCACCCTGCTCTTTTCCTTCCTCGGCGTCTTAGGTGTCAGGGAGCGCACTTTGCCCGCTTGGGTCTAGCGTGGCGGCAGCTCCCGCTGGCGCCAACACGCTTCCATGGGTTACCACGCGCTTTTTCGCCTCCTTTTCAGTCGTCGCAAACCGCTTGATCAGCGCCTCATTATATGCGTTTCTTCGGGTTGGGTTGTTTGGAGGGCCGCGAAGGTTGGGCGTTTCCGGACAGCGTTAATAAGCACCCTCGCCCACGCCTAGCCAAATTGGAAGGCGCGGGCGTCGAAGAGGGGAAAGGGCGCGAGGGGACGCTGTCGATCGTAATGTTGGCGGCGACCGCCATCTTCGCCATCGCCGTTATCTCGATGCCGGGCAAGTTGACTCCTCGTCCCGATGCGCAAGTAAACGGCGCCCAGGGAAGGGGTTCGTACTGGCTGCCTGGCGTTGGCGAAGTCCCTTATTACGCTCTGCCGCTTGACAAGGAGGTCGTGATGCCCATTTCTTCCAGTTTCGTCTTCAGGGTATCGCTCGTTTCAGGCCAGGCGGTCGAGGGCAAGCTTGAGGAGAGGGGAGGTTCGTGCTTCTCCTTCTACGTTCTGGACGAGGCCGCTTACCTCCTTTACGCCAAGGGCGGGCCAGGTTCTCTGTCGAAGGCCGAAGGAGTTTACGCGTCGGCAGCGCCGGCCCATTCGAGGGCGGGCTTCAAGTTCGTTCCAGATAGGACGGGCGATTTCTACTTCGTTTTAATTAGCCCTCCGGGGTCTTGCCGCGGCAAGATCGTTGACATCGAGTTAAGAAGTTGAATCGATTCCAAGCCGAGGATCCGGAACCCCGCCGTACCTCCGCGCGTGAACTTTTTCCGCCAACGGCAACCTCGGAGTGGGCGGAGGGGCTTCCGCCGGGTAACCTATCGGAACGATTGCGACGGGCTTCACGCCGCTCGGCAAGCCCAGCACCTTCGACACGAGTTCGTCTTCGAAAGCCCCGACCCAGCAAGAGCCCAGGCCCAGGCCGTGGGCGGCCAGGAGGAGGTTTTGCGTGGCAGCGGAGGCGTCGCAGATCGAGTAGAACTCCCTCCCCCTCCTCCCGTACCTCGCGGAGGACCTGTTCTGGTTCGCGCAGACGACGATCGAGACGGGAGCTTCCGCGACGAACGATTGGCCGAGGGCGGCCCTCGACAACTCTTCCTTAGTGGCCTCGTCCTCGACCACCACGAACTCCCACGATTGCAGGTTGCCAGCCGAGGGCGCCGAGGAGGCCGCCTCCAGCACCTCGCGCAACAACCTTTTTGGAACCGGATCCGGCTTGAACCTCCTCACGCTCCTCCTTCCCCTCATCGCCTCGAACAGCTCCAACAGCCGCCACCCGCTCGCCGCTCAGTTGGGATTTCGCGCTGATATGCGCTTCGCCTCCGCGGGCGTGCTGGATATCGGCACCTCAGGGTGGCGGCTCGCCAGCCTCAGCACCCTTTCCCATTTCGAAGTTTGCGGCCCTCTCCCTCTTCGCCCTCGACATCCTCTCCACCAAGGAGAGGGAACGGTCGAGGATCCGCTCTCCTTCCGCTTCGAGCAGCTCCATTGTAATCGAGAGGAGCCCTTCGCCTA
>JAFNJA010000201.1:1579-2973 GCA_017601265.1 Candidatus Brockarchaeota archaeon | reverse complement strand
GAGCCTGCCCTCGAACCTGACCATACTCGACAGGGAGAGCTTCAACAACTTCATCATCAAGCTCGCCCACTTCGCTGGCAAACACGTGAGCAGCGCCTTCCCCATAGTCGACGCGATGCTCCCCGGGAGGCACAGGCTCGCAGCCACCTACGGGGAGGAGATCTCGCCCTCCGGCTCTACCTTCACGATCAGGAAGTTCAGGGAGGAGCCGTACAGCATCATAGACCTGATAGAGCTGGGGACGATCAACGAGAGGATCGCCGCTTACTTCTGGATCGCCCTCGAGAACAGGCTGACGGTCATGACGATGGGCGGAACCGGGGCCGGGAAGACCACCTTCCTGAACGCCCTCGCCAACCTCTTCAAGCCGGGCATGAAGATCGTCACGGTCGAGGAGATAGCCGAGCTGAACATACCTCACGAGAACTGGGTGCAGTTCATCAGCAGGGAGAGCTACGGGCTGGGCCAGACCAAGATAGGCTCGATATCCCTCTTCGACCTAGTCAGGACCTCCTTGAGGTACAGGCCCGATTACATCATAGTCGGGGAGATCAGGGGCGAAGAGGCTTTCGTCCTCTTCCAGGCCATGGCAACGGGCCACGGAGGGCTCAGCACGCTCCACGCCGAGAACCTGGACTACGCGATCAAAAGGCTGACGAGCCCGCCGATGAACGTTGCCCCGGCATACATACAGCTGATGAACATCGCCGCCATAGTCGAGAGGGTCTACCTTCCGAAGCAGGTGCACGGCATCCCCTTCGGTAGGAGGATCAGGCACATCTGGGAGCTTTACAAGTACGCCAAGACAAAGACGATAGCCGAGTGGGACCCAGTAACGGACACCTACAAGGTTAACGTCGAGGAGAGCGAGAACCTCAGGGACCTCTCCGTCAGGATGGGCAAGCCACCCGACGCGTTCCTGGAGGAGATCAGCAGGAGGGAGGAGGTGCTTCGCTGGATGAGGGCGAGGGAGATAAGGAACGTCAAGGCCGTCGCGAAGGTGATAACGCAGTACTACCAAGGCACCAGGGTCGCCCCGAAGGCGGAGCCCGTCCAGGTGGCGACGGCGGGAACGATCTCATAGCCTTCGATTTTTCGCAAGGTTTCGATGGCTCGGCCAAAGCCGGCCGGAGCTCCAGCCTCAAAGCTTATAATGAGGCGCCGAGTTTTTATTTATCGCTATTGGCCCGAGTAATAGAAATTCTATGAAAATTTCTTATAGAAATATTCTTACTTTTTAACCTAGAATAGGGATTGCGATTTTTCGAACGCTTCATTACCTTGCGAAAAATTGGACGCTAGCCTTTCCTACCCCTCTCCACCTTTGTCACGGGCTTCAAGAACCTCTGTATGGCGCCCGCGCAGTTCCTGTGGCGCTTGAGGGCGCCCAAGCT
>JAFNJA010000201.1:307-1569 GCA_017601265.1 Candidatus Brockarchaeota archaeon | reverse complement strand
GCCCTTCTTCCTGCCCTCCCTCCCCTTCTGCACGTACCCCAGCATTTCCAGCTTCCTGAGCACGTACCACGCGGTCCTTTCAGGGCACAGCCTGCCTTCCCGGAAGAATTTCCTCAGCTGGTAGCTTGACAAGAAAGGGAGGGCGTAAGTCCTGCTGCTGCTCTGGTGCGTGTAGTCCACGAAGCCCGTCAGCCTGCCCTTCTTCATGAAATGGACCAGGATCTCGTTGGCGATGTTGGTTTGGTTGGGGTTGAGGCCGTCAGAAGCTAAAACTTCCGCCATCGTTGATTTCTGCGTGACAGCCATGGCTATGATTGCAAGCATCCTTGCATAAATGCCTTTCCGGGGAAAAGATGTTAGCGCAAAAACCCTTGCGCTATGCCGGGGGAAAAACGCGACGAAGCGCGGTTGGTCATGAGCGCTTTACGAATTCGGCGTTTTCCTTGGAAAAGGATTCCTGAGCTTTAGCAGGGTTTTCAAGAGCCGGCGAACGCGGGCGAGCCGAAAGCCATAGGCGGCGATCCTAATGGCGGCAACGCTTGACTAGAGGATTTCGGAATGCTTGAGAGGGTAACTTGGTTTGAGCCAACAAGACACCCTTGGACGCGCGTTCGCGATCTTTTAACGAACTGGCCGGAATCCGAGGACGGACTTGGGCTTAAGACTGGCAAACCCCGCCTTCAATACAAGGGCCTTGACTCCGTGCGTGACGATCGTCCTTTGCCTGGGCTGGCATTCTACCCCTGAAGTTCCACGGTAGCGGGTAGTCCAAAGCCGATCGAATCATGCGCGGCGGGGGGAAGGCAAGGCACCGACGTCCAGGGCAATTTGCAAGTCAAAAGCAAGGCATGCGATTTTTTGGAGTATCGATATCCCTGCGATTTTCGCAAGGGTTTGTCTAAGAATAATTCTATGAGAAAATATATGGAAAAATAACATAGAAAATATCTCAGAATTGCCTTAGATCGAAGGCAAGGCGCGCGCCCTTGCGGCAGCGATTCCAGCCGCCGTTTGGACAAGCGTCCCCCAGCCCCTTTGGCGCTGCCCATCCCCCGGATCCTTGCGATTTTTCGAAGGCCCCGATATTCCGAAATTTTGGGATAAAATGGGCAAATGGGCCGTTTTTCTTGAACTCGCCCTTCCCGAGCGGTTCGGCGAGCGTGATATATACCCTAAAAGCGCCGCTTGCAAGCGGTCGGAATGGCGGGTTTCGTTCTCGGGCTCGACGGGGGCGCGACCAGGACGAGGTGCGTCGTCGCGAA
>JAFNJA010000201.1:0-297 GCA_017601265.1 Candidatus Brockarchaeota archaeon | reverse complement strand
TCGGCGTTAGCGGCCCTTCGAACTACCACGTCGTGGGCGTGGAGGGCGCCAGGAACGCCCTGATCGAGGCGGCGCGGAGCGCCTGCGAAAGCAGCGGCATCGGAAGCGAAGACTGCTTGGTGGCCTGCGCGGGGTTGGCGGGCCTCGATTGCAGCTACGACGTGAAGACCTTAAACGAAGCCGTCGGAAACCTTCCCATCGCTAAGCGGATCTTGGTCGTGCACGACTCCCTCATAGCTTTGTACGGAGCAACCGGCGGTAAAATGGGGGTGATCGTCAACGGCGGAACCGGCTCGA
>JAFNJA010000200.1 GCA_017601265.1 Candidatus Brockarchaeota archaeon | reverse complement strand
GTCACGAGCACGTCGGCGCCCATCTGCCTGGCCGCCTCGAAGCAGTCCTTGAGCGCGGCTCCCTTTCCCATGTTCCGCCCGTGCCTTATCACCGTCGCGCCCAGCCTCTCGGCTATCTCAGCCGTGAGGTCCTCGCTGCCGTCGTCGACCACTACGACCTTGTGGGCGTGCCTCGAAGCCTCGATCACGACCCTCGCTATCGCCTTCTCCTCGTTGAAGACCGGGATCGCTGCCACGATCTTGACGTCGGGCCTCCTGCTGCACAGGAGCTCGACGAGCTTGACGTTCGCCTTCGAACCGCCCTCCTGCGAGCCAAGCTTCGACATGGCAGCTCACGATATGGCGCTCCGAAATCCATCCAAACCGCCGTACCGACTTAAGACTTGGCATCAAGGTTTGTTGACTGGTAATACGTCAGGGAAGTTTGGGTAATTCGGCGGGGCGAAGAGGCTCAGCCCCGCCCTCGAAAAAGGGTGGCTTACTTCTTCTCCTCGGTTCCCTCTTCCTTCTTCGCTTCAGCCTCTTTCTTCTCCTGCTCAGCTTCCGTGGCTGGCGGAGGCGTCTCCTCTATCGGCGGCGGAGGGGGCGTTGTAGCGAGCGTCCACCCGATCCAGCCGACGATGCCCAGTACCCCTAGGACTGCCGCCGTGGAAACTATGCTCACGGCAAGCCACATGTAGCCGTAGAACAGGAGCCAGAAGTAGATGACGAGAAGGGCTATGGAACCAAGGAGGAGAAGCGCGCCTATAACCCTGTCGTTGGCCATGTTTCGACTCCAGCAGGGCTAGTTTATCAAGAATTTAGGCTTTCCGGTCGAACTTTTTCGGGCGTCCGTAGCGAAACTCAAGCACGGCCGGATTTCTGCCGCCCGGGCCTCCTGGCCCCGAGCCACACGAGGGCCACGGGGTCCTCCTTGTCCGCCGTGACGTGGTGGGATTCCCCGGGCTCGACAAGGTAAACGTCCCCGACGCCGAAGGGGTAGGATTCGCCCTCGACCTCTATCTTCCCTTTCCCTTGGAGGCCGACGAAGATCTCGTAGTGGTCTTCGTGAACGTGCCTCTCCTCCCCGGCGTGCGAAACCTCGCCGGGCTCGTAGAAGTGGACGCCGCCCTCGAAGAGCGGGCCCACGTCGAACGTCCCGTCCAGGAAGTTCGTCCTTCCAGCTTTAACGATGCCGTAAATGGAAGCTCTCTTCACGGCCCCATCCAACCCAGACCTTCGCCCTACAGCAAGTTAAGCATTTAAGCGGTTCCCGGTAAGTTGGCCGAACCTCAGATGCTCGACGCCTACGGCAGGGAAGTGAGCAGCCTGCGCATCTCGGTGACGCAGGAGTGCAACCTGAGCTGCTTCTTCTGCCACAGGGAGGGCGAGTGCTCGGCGCCTTCGGAAAGGATGTCGGTTGGCGAGATCCTGAAGCTGGTCGAGGTCGGGCGCATGCTAGGAGTCGAGAAGGTCAAGGTGACGGGAGGCGAACCCCTCCTCCGCCCGGACATCGTGGAAGTCGTGAGGGGAATCTCGGCTCTGGTGGAAGAGGTTTCGCTCGTCACCAACGGGCTCCTCCTCCGACGATTCGCGGGCGAGCTGAGGGAAGCGGGGCTGAGGCGCGTCAACGTGAGCCTCCACTCCCTGGACAGGCGTAACTACCGCGCCATAACCGGAGCTGACCGCCTCGAGGAAGCCAAGGACGGCATAGATGCCGCGCTGGAGAACGGCCTCAAGCCCTTGAAGCTCAACGCCGTCGTCCTGAAGGGCTTGAACGACAGCGAGATATGGGACATGGTCGATTTCGCTTTCGAGAAGGGAGCGGTCCTCCAGCTCATCGAGCTCCAGGCTATCGGCGGAGGCGGTGGAGGTAGCGGAGACGCGGAGGGTTGGTTCAAGGAGCGCTACGTGGACCTCTCCCAGATCGAGTCCGCCCTCCGGAAGAAAGCGGCAAAGGTTTTGGAGAGGGATTTCCAAAGGAGGAGGAAGTACTTCCTCAGGAGGGGAGCAGGGGAGGCCGAGGTCGAGGTTGTGAAGCCGACCCACAACTCAAAGTTCTGCATGGGATGCACGAGGCTCAGGGCCACCTCGGACGGGAGGTTGAAGCCTTGCTTGATGAGGACTGACAACCTCGTCGAGTTCGCCTCCTTGGTCCGCGCAGGGGCCGGCGAACGGGAATTAGTCGAGGCCTACTTGGAAGCCGTGAGGCGCAGGGAGCCTTTCTGGAAGGGATAGGGTAAAAAGCAACGCGCTCCGCTCTCAGACAAGGTCGCAGGCAGAGGTGCATGCCTTGATACTCGTCACCGAAAAGGACTTCTCGATCGGCAAGGTGATCTCCTCCCTCAAGAGGCGCGAGACCGGAGCGATAGTCAGCTTCCTGGGCACCGTCAGGGGCTTCACGGGAAAGGAGAAGGTCAGGAAGCTCGAGTTCGAGGCCGACGAAAGGGCGGCTGCCAGGAGGTTGGAGGAGATCAGGCTCGAGGCGATCCGCCGCTTCAAGATCCAAGATGCTGCCATAGTGCACAGGATCGGATCCTTGGGCGTCTCGGAGAACATAGTCCTCATATCGGTTTCGGCGCCACGCCGCCGCGATGCCTTCGCGGCCTGCCGCTACGTGCTGGAGGAGCTCAAGAGCACCGTCCCGATATGGAAGAAGGAGCACACAGAAAAAGGAGCCCGCTGGGTGCCCGCGAAGAGGTCAAGAAAAGCGAGGAGGAGGCCGAGCCGATGACCAAGATGGTCGACATATCTTCGAAGAAGGACGTCACGAGGGTCGCGGTCGCGAGGGGGGAGATAGCACTGAAGGAGGGCACGATAGAGGCGATAAGGGAAGGGAGGATCGAGAAGGGCGACGCCCTCAGGACGGCTGAGGTTGCCGGCATAATGGCGCTCAAAAGGACGCACGAGATAATACCCCTCTGCCACCCAGTCCAGATAACGGGCGCGGAGCTAAAGTTCTCGTTGCTGAAGGGAAAAGTCGCCGCGGAGTGCAGGGTCGAGGCC
>JAFNJA010000199.1 GCA_017601265.1 Candidatus Brockarchaeota archaeon | reverse complement strand
TTTCTGCATGTCGCTGAGCTCCATGTCGTGCCATGCCTTAGTGATGTCCCTGTCGTATTCAAGTAGGTCGAAACCGATACGGAGGAGGCTCCTGGTTATGTCGCGAACCATTTCGGCGTCCATCTTTTCCATTATGTAGTAGTCCGTGAACCAAGCGTCGAAGCCCTTAAGGCTCTGCTGGCAAGCGCCGATCAGCTGCCTGTTCAGAGCCACCAACTCCGCCTTGCTCATCCTCTCCAACTTGCTTTCGATGTTCTTCCTTTCCTTCAGCAGGAAGCTTATGTATTGCAACCACGAGGCCAATTACCGCAACCTTGTACAGCACGCGCGCAGGCCATACTTAAGCTTTCAATGCGATACAGATATCTACCCTCCGGAAGCGCTTCCTGCGTGCGGTGGTTGAACTGTCGACCTGGGTTCCGTTCGTAGAATCCCCCGAGGAGGTGGTTCGCAAGATGCTGCAGCTAGCGCAGATCAAGCCTGGCGAACTCGTCTGCGACCTGGGTTCGGGCGACGGGAGGATCGTCATATCGGCTGCGAAGGATTTCGGCGCGAGGGCGATCGGTTACGAACTCAGGGAGGACCTCGTGAGGAAATCCAGGGAGAAGATCGCCGGCCTGAACCTCGACAAGGTGGCGAAGATAGTGAACGCCGACCTGCTGTCTGCCGACCTTTCGCAGGTGGACGTGGTCACGATATACCTGAACACCTCGGCCAACGAGAAGCTGAGGCCCAAGCTCGAGAAGGAGCTGAAGGCCGGCGCGAGGGTCGTTTCGCACGATTTTTCCCTCAACACCTGGAGGCCGGTCGAGGTTTCGACCACGGAGCCGGCTGGCCACACGATATACTTGTACAGTTCCCCCTGGAGCTTCAGGAAGTAAGCCTCGGCGGGCGCAGCGCCCATCCGTAACAGATTCTGGCCTTGCCGCTTCGAGCTTAGGCCTTGCGGTAAAAGGTATAAGCTTGGGCGCGCTTCAACGCGCTTGGAAAGAGATGGAAGTGAGGTATTTCGGCAGCCCTTCATACGTGGAGGACCACTCGGGAGAGGTGCTGGAGCTGGTCAAAAAGTGGGCAAGGGAGAAGGGCGCCAGGAAGGTCGTCGTCGCTTCCTCGACTGGAAAAAGCGCGCTGGAAGCGGCGAGGCTTTTGGCCGGATCCGGGTGCGAACTGATCGTCGTCTCCGACAGGGCGGGGGTCGCGTTCAAGCCCGACGAACTCTACGGCGAGTGGGCGGAAAGGCTTAGGGCAGAAGGGGTCAAGGAGTACAGATCCGGCTTGTTCTGGAGGCCCGAGGCCGTCGAAAGGCTCAAAGCTCTAGGAATAACCAAGATTTTGGTCGCGACCGAGCTCTTCAGGGGGATAAACTTGCCAGGATGCGCGAACGCGAACTCCGTGGTCGCCGAGGTTTTGTACAGGCTGGGCGTGGGCCTTAAGGTTTGCGTTGAAATCGCCATCATGGCTTGCGACGCCGGGTACGTCGAACCCGGGGAGGAGGTCATCGCGGTTGCCGGATCCGGAACGGGCTTGGACTCTGCAGCCGTCGTATCGGCGGCGCATTCTGACGAGATGTTCGACAAGGAGAAGGGCTTCAGGATCAGGGAGATCATTTGCAAACCGAGGTAAGGGCTGCCTCGGCAAGGTCCTGGTAGGCTCAAGAGGAGAGGCGGGTTGGTTGTGTCGGCGGGCCGCAGCGCACCCTGCTCATCGATTTGAATCACTGCAGCGTCAGCATTAGGCTCTTGCCAACATCGCCTCGAGTTTAGCCTATTAACCTCAGACATAGCGGGCAAAGAAACTTGGGAATAAGGAAACTTCTTGAGGTAGGAAGGTTTTTGAGCGCTTGAAACGAGGATCGGCCACAGGATAGATGGATTCTGCCATAACGATCGAGGACTTGACGAAGGTTTTCGACGGCTTCGCCGCGGTGGACCACGTCAACTTGGAAGTCCCTAAGGGGGTGGTTTTCGGCATCCTTGGTCCTAACGGCGCGGGCAAGACTACCCTGCTCAGGATGCTTTCGACCGTCCTGAAACCAACGCGCGGGAAGGCGAGGATCCTTGGGCACGACATATTGGAGGAGCCGATCAAGGTCCGCGAGGTGATAGGCGTGCTGCCGGAGGACACGGGCTTGTACGACAGGTTGACGCCCGCGGAGACCCTCCTTTTCTACGGGAAGCTTCGCGGGATGGAAAGTGCCAAGATTCTCGAGAGGAGCGAGGTCTTGCTTTCGTTGCTGGGACTGAGCGGGAAAAGGGACGCCAAGATAGGGACGTTTTCGAAGGGGATGAAGCAGAAGGTAGCGCTGATGAGGGCCGTACTGCACGAGCCCGATGTCCTTTTCCTGGACGAGCCGACTTCGGGCCTCGACGTCATGAGCGCGAGGGAGATCAGGGGCTTGATCAAAGATTGGGCTTCGAAGGGCAGGAGCGTCGTGCTCTCGACCCACAACATGTGGGAGGCGCAGCAACTTTGCAGCGCCGTCGCGATAATGGACAAGGGGAAGGTCGTGTCCGTGGGCACGATCGAGGAGCTTGAAAGAATGACGAAGCAGGAGGACCTCGAGGAAGTGTTCGTGCACTTGATAAAGGGGGAGGCGGAAAGGTGAAGAAGCTAAACGCTTTCGCGATATGGTGCTCCCTGCCGAAGTCCCGGTTGCTGAACATAGTTTGGAGGGAGTTCCTGGACGCCTTGAGGGACAGGAGGACGATGGTCGCGACCATCATGCTGCCCGTGATCTTGGTTCCGCTGTCCCTCAACATCCCGATGTTCCTCATGTCGCCGAGGAGCAACCCACCCAGCTTGGGCATCCTCCAGCTGGACCAAGAGGCTGGCAACTTCACATCCTTGCTCAAGGGCATAGGGGAGCTCAGGGTTACCGAGCTGTCCCAGGGGCAGAACGTCACGGACCTCGTCTCGAAGAACATCTTCGACCTTGTGCTGGTCATACCCGCGAACTTCTCGCAAACGATCCAATCAGGAGGGCAGGCA
>JAFNJA010000001.1:35924-40656 GCA_017601265.1 Candidatus Brockarchaeota archaeon | reverse complement strand
CGTGACGTTGTGGCCCTTCCTCACGAGCTGGACCGTCATCTCGGCCGCGTAGGTGCCGAGCCCTCCAACCAACCTGGGCGGGAATTCGTAGACGAAGAACGGTATGTTCATGGCCCTGTTCCGCGCGCCTTGGGGCGCGTAAAACGCTTATACGCGTTGGTAGAAGAGCATAGTGGGGTTCCGATGGCGACCAGAAAGCGCCTCGTTCCCGAAGACTTCCTGCTGCTTCGGGCTTTGCCGGCGAAAGGGGGCACCGTAAAAAGCTTGGCCTCGTCCACTTCCCTTGACGGGAAGCTCGTGAGGAGGAGGGTCGGCGCCTTGCGCAAGCTAGGCCTCGTGTCCACCAAGCCCGAGGCGTCGAGGACCTACTTCCTCACGCCCCTTGGGAGCAAGCTGGTGGAGACCGGAGACGCGCACTTGGTCGAGCCGTACTCGCCGGGCGAGGAAGTTACAAGGGAGCTCGGATTCAGGTTCGCCGTCGGCGAGGGGCTTTACACCGGCGACGTCGCGCGTTCTTACGCGGAGTTCGCCGACCTGGCGGGGAAAGTCGACGCGCGCGCCCTTGCGTTCCACCTGCACAGGGGGGATTTCGAGAGGTGGGTGCTGGACGTGTTCAAGGACGGGAAGACGGCCAGAAAGTTGAGGAGGCTCGCCCTGAGGCCGGTGCAACCGGACCGGTTGAGGCCCCGCCTAATCAGGATCTTTGCGGGAAGGGCTGCGGGCTTGGAAGAAAAGCAACCCTAGAGGAAGGCCGCCCTCAGGGCGCCGTTCTCGCACTCCTCGACGCATTTCAAGCAGAGCGTGCACTCGGCGTTCGACAGGTTCCTCCAGTCCTCCTCCAGGATCTTGACGTCCATCGGGCATGCCCTCTGGCACCTTTTGCATTTGGAGCACTTGTGGAGCTCCCTTCGAAGGTGCAGGAAGCTGAACCTTGACGACAAGGCCTGGGCCGCGCCCGAAGGGCACGCGTACTTGCACCAGAACCAAGGTATCCTGCTCGCTCCCACGACGACGAGGACGATCGTCGAGAGCCGGATCCAGAACGCCGGGGGCGCCAGAAGCAGCATGGACAGGGCGTCGGTTGGAACGCGTTGCTGCGCCACTGCCGCCCAGCTTGCCTGGATCACGGCCGGAAGGAAGTCGAATATTAGCGAGGACGGGTCGGCCAAGGTCGCCGGGAAGGACGAGGAGCCAAGGGCGTTCTCGAGCTCGGACGCGCCTCCCGGGTCCGACAGCTTTTGGAGCGCCACGGCCGAGGCCAAGAGGAGGGCCGCTGCCAAGAATGCGTACTTCACGTTCCTGTAAAAGGTGATCTTCCCTTCCTTTCGCCTCGGGGAGGAGATCTCGTGGAGGAGGCCGATTGGGCAGACCCAGCTGCAAAAAGCCCTCCCGAGGACGAGCGGCAGCAGTAGCAAGACGGCGAGGGGCATCGCCGGCGATGAAGCTGACGAGAGCGCCGAAACGGAGAGGTCCAGGGCGGGAACCGCGAAATTCCTCCCCAGGTTTGGAGGCAGGCTTATCGGCAATATCAGCGGTTTTTCGAGCTCGCTCCTGAAGGGCAAACCGACTAGAAGGGCCAGGAAGGCCGTCCTTGAAACCGCCCTGGCGATCGTGTATTTTTTTGCCAGCAAGCGCCCGTCAAAACGTGCCAACCAAGCTCACCGACGCCAATCTCCTTAGAGCTTCGGACAAGTCCGGCCCGTTCCTCAGGCTCAGGGCTAAGAGGGAGAGGGCCAGCAGCAGCAGGACCGACCTTACCAGGGATCTACTTCCGCTTCTCATTAGATTCCTCTTGCCAAAATTGCTTAGAGGCTGCCTAGCTTTTTGCCGAGCCTCGATTCGACGTCCTCCTCCTCAAGAGGGATCTCCAGGGCCTCCTTCGTTTTCCTCTTGACGGTCCTTCCGCAAAGCCCGTCCGGAAGGAGGACGTACTTCATGCAAAATGCGTACGCGCAAGACTTCACGTCGCACGCGTCGTCGACCCACCTGCAATAGGATTCCCTCCCTTTCCTGACCAAGGCTTTTTGTTTGCACGAAAAGGAGGGGCATTCCGGAACGCATTTCCTCGGTTCGGTGGACAAACATACCACCGCTCTGCCGCGCCTTACGGCCGAGCCTTCATATGTTTTTCTCCGGGCGAAGCGGGGAAGGGCTGCGCCCCTTCCGGGCAAACGATATAAAACTCAAGTCCGAGTTTGAGAACGGTGCCAAGGCCGGAAGGTTCGGGACATGGCGCAATTCAAGAAGATCGGCTGGCAGAACGTGGTTCTGGAAGTTCCTTGGGAATGGGACATCACGACCGAATCCGGAGGGAAACGCGGCGCCTACTTTCGATTGGACGACGCTTCGCAGAGCAGGATGGAGGTGAAGTGGGAGCCGGTAGAAAAACGCACCGTGCCCCTTACGCTCATCCTGGACAACATGGTCGAGAAGTTGAAAAAGGAGAAGAGGGAGTTGAGGAAGGCCAAAATCGTTTCCAGGGGGTCGTCGAAGATATGCGACCACACAGGAGCGTACATAGTTTGGCAAGACGGGATGAAGGCCCTGGCGACGAGCTGGTATTGCGACGACACGAAAAGGCTCTTCATGGTCCAATTCTTCTACAAGCCTGAAAGGGAGAAGGCCGAGATGGAGCTTTTCGAAAAGCTTCTTGAAAGGATTTCGTGCCACACCGAAGGGGAGATGGTTCCGTGGACGGCGCTCGACATCCAGTTCGAAGTGCCCAAGGACCTTTACCTCGAGTCCAGGAAGCTGCTCGTTGGAAGGGCGAGCATGTCCTTCTCCGCGAAGGACCACGACCTCCTGGTGGATTGGTACGGCTTCGCCACTGGCCTTCTCGAGAAACACGGTTCCCTGAGGAAGTGGTTTGAGGGCCGCCCGGCGAGGGACGTGTCAAAGGCGCTCAAGGTTAAGCTTTCCCAACCCCAGGAGGAGGAAGGAACCCTGAGGTACAGGAGCGTCGAGAAGAGGGTCCTCGGCGGATCGGCGCTCGTCCTGGGAAAGGTTTGGTACGTTGCGGACCTGAACAAGATCTTCTCCGCCTTCATGAAGAAGGGCGGAAAGGCCCAAGAAACGGAAGAGTTATTTGAGAGGATCGTGGGCAGTTTCAGGAGGGTTTCGCCAAAGCCCCAGGGGTAGGTCAAAGGTGAGGTTGTTCAGGAGGAAGAAGAAGGAACCGACCATTTCCAGGGAGCAGCTGTACGCGGCGAGGCCGGTCAGGAACCCTTACCTGAAGTGGGAGCGCAAGGAAGGCGGGGAGGTCGTGATCTCGGTTCCGAGGGACAGGAGCAGGAAGGCGAACGTCCTGGCAAAGCTGAGCAACCTTCCCGAATACAGGCAGGTTCAGCTGGACAAGATAGGCGGGGAGGTCTGGACCTACTGCGACGGCACCAGGACCTTCAAAGACGTGATGGAGATACTCCAGGAAAGGCACAGGCTCTCGGCCAGGGAATCCGAAATATCTTTATCCCTGTACATGAGGAAGCTGATGGAGAAGAAGTTCCTCGCCCTCATGGTGCTGGGGGAAAGGAAGGAATCCATGTGATAGCCTTAAATAACTAGGAGGCGGCGGGAGTAATTAGTTGAGCGAAGCGCAGAGGCACCGGAAGCGCATGGTAAAATTCGTTCGAAGAGACAAGCTGGTGGACATGCAGGTTTACGATAGGAAAGGCCGCTTCGTGGGCACCGTGAGGGACATAGGGTTCATACCCGGGGAGAACACCGTCGGACTCGTCGTAACCACGAAGGACAGGAAGGAAATCGAGGTGCACTGGTCGGAGGTGGCCTCCATAGAGGATATCGTGCTGCTTGGCAGGGACTTCGTCCCCTCCGTCGAGCTTCCCGGAATTCAGGCTGAAACCGAGGAACCGAAAGAGGCCGCGCCGACTCAGAAACAGGAACTGGTGGAGGTCCCCGAAATCCCGGCGAGATCGGAACACGCCTCCAGGCAAGAGCCGGCTCCGAGGCCCAGGACGAAAGCTTGCCCGAAATGCGGGGCGGAGAACGATCCAAGGTACAAATACTGCCACAAGTGCGGCGCCAAGCTGGTCTCGGCTTGAAGGCTAGGCGAGCGGCCCTTTCAGCACTATTCCCTTGTGCTTTTCTATCTCGAACCTGTAGATGGCCGGCCTGGATTCGGTCCACCTCATCTTCCTTATGTAGAGCGACCTGACTATCTGGTTGCTTAGCCGGGCCAGGCCGAGGACGATTATCCCCGAAGCCAAGAATTCCTCGACCCCGTACCTGCTGATGGAAGTCTCGCCCGTCGGGACCTCGGAAGTTATGATGTTCGTCGTCGGAATCTTGCTCTCGATCGAGAAAACCAAGCTCCTTATGTACTCCCTGGTCCAGGACAGTTCGGTAGTGTAGGTGGCGACGAGGGGCGCGACAGGATCTATCACGAGCCTCCTGGCGTTGACCTGCCTCGACCTCTTCTGCAGTTCCGTCACGATGGCGTTCACTACCACGTCCATGTCCCTTCCCCACATCTTGGCCGTGAAGTACTGCCTTACGGGCAGGATCAGCAGCTTGCTTTCCCTGACGTACTGCTCCAGAGGCCAGCCGAACCTGTTAACGTCCTTGATGAGCCTCTCGGGCCTTTCGTCTATCGTGACGTAGATTCCGGGCTCGCCGTTCTTGATTCCTTGGATGAGGTACTGGAGGCTGAATATGGTCTTGCCGGTTCCGGTCTCCCCGGCTACGAGGTAGGTTTTCCCGCTCTCCAGCCCGCCCT
>JAFNJA010000001.1:22934-35914 GCA_017601265.1 Candidatus Brockarchaeota archaeon | reverse complement strand
CGAGGAGGTCGTCCAGCCCGACCGGGGTGCCCGGTATCCCGGTAGGCACCCTGTGGGGCAGGTGTGCCGAAGGCCTCGGAGCGCCGCAGTTCGAGCAGTACTTGTGGTCGGGCAGCAGCGGCGCTCTACAGCTAGGGCAGAGGTCCACTTCCAAACTATCTCCATCTCGAGGGTTTCGGCTCGACACCTCCCTGATCGCCGACCTTATTTTTATCTGTATTGCACCAGCGTATTTCGAGTCTAAACTCCTTGTTTCGGCCTATCCAGGGGAATGCGAGTGACCGAGCCGCAAAGGAGGCAGGTTATGGATAAATGTTTGCCCCTTCCCCGGCGAATCCTGAACTTGCTCGTTCTGCCCGGAAAGATCGGGCGCTTGCACCTCCTGCAATACAGCCTCCTCAGCAACGGAGGCTTGCGGATCCTGTACCTCTCGCACACCCTTCGAGCCTTGTCGAGGTAGTTTTCGCCCAGCGCTTGGTCTTTGGAGACCGCCTTCAAAGAGGCCTCGATGAGCCTGTCCACGACTTTGGCGGCCTCCCGCCTTACGAACCTCTTCGGCAGCCTCCCCATGCGGATCCTTCTCTGGATCGGAGAAACGACGGGAATGCGGCGCCCGGGAATTTCGACGGTATTTCGAACCCGGGATTTCCAGCTTTCGACCCCGGCGGATGGAAGGCTGGTGTCTTGAACCAGATTGCCCCACGCGATACCGTATCAGACATGTCTGGACTAGCGCCGCGCCGCGGTGCTAACGCCGTTTTGGGTTACGAATAAATCTTATCTCGATATAACAGTTGGTCGCGTAGGCGCGGATAAACGGGCGCCAAACGCCTTTCCTCAAGCGCCGACCGCACGGCAAGAATTCCGAAATACCCGACTGGCCGGCTTTAACCTCGTCCAGCCTCAAAGCCGAGTTCGATCGCAAGTTGGCAGACTTTGCACAACATTCTGGCCGAAGGGTAGCCGCAAATGGCGCACCTTTCCAGCGGGTAGCGCGGGCTCCTCGCGATCAAGCCGTCCCGCGCTTTTTCGATCGACCGCGTCAACGCGACGTGGGAGTTGGGGCGGACGTTTTCCATCTTGTTCAAGGTCGTGAGAACCCTGAGCCTGAGGGAATCTTTTCTGTAAGGGCACGCCTTTTCTTGGAACGCGATGCCGGAGAGGTACGCGTAAAGAGCCACGTCGCGCTCGCTCGTGTACGAAAAGGGCTTGATCCGAGGTATGAAGCCCTCCACGCCATCGGTTTTCGGCGCGGTCCTGGCCAGCCTTTGCGGCTCCCCCCTGATGACGTTCATGAGCAGCGTTTGGGCGTTGTCTTCCCGGGTATGCCCAGTCGCTACCACGTTGCAGCCTGCTTCCCTGGCGGCGATGTCGAGGGCCCTTCTTCTCAGGACTCCGCACGCCGAGCACAGGTTCCTTTTGCTCGCGGAAGCGATGTCGTCGAGCTCCACCCCGAAGAGGTCGCCAAAGCTGAACACGGCATGCTCGACTTCCAACCTTTCCGCGAAAGACTTCGCGATCCGGACGGCCTCCTCCCTGTAACCCGAGATCCCCTCGTCTAGCGTCGCCGCCACCAACCGCGATATCCCGACCTTTGGCGCCAGTTTCTTGAGGACGAGGAGGAGGGCCGAGCTGTCCTTCCCGCCAGATAGACCCACGCAGACCCTGTCGCCTGGCTTGATCATCCCGTGCCTTGCTATCGCGGACTTTGCCTCCGCCTCAACGAGGCTGAAGAAGCAAGGAGCGCAGAGCCAAGTCGAGCTTGCAAAAGCCGAGGCACTTCGTTCCGGGTGGTTGGCGCATGGGAGCAACCGCGGCTACCTCTCCAAGACGATGACGATGTTGAGCCCTTCCTCGAACACCGAAAAGTTGGTGATCGAAGATTCTTCGAGTTCCCCCCTCGCTTCTTCCGCCGTGAAAAGGTGGTAGTACCTCTCGCGCGCCCCGCCTGGAAACTTCCAAGGGATGAGGTAATCCCCCTTCAGGGCGGCTTTTCCAGCTTCCCTGGCGCCGGACCTAGCCTTCAGGGCCCTCGCGGACCAGAGCGTGATTATCGCGGCGCCCCCCGGCTTTACCGTCCTCTTCAGCTCCTCTAGGGCTTTTTTGCGCATCGGGCTGGGGAGGTGGTGGAGCACCGCCGAGTAAAGCGCGCCGGTGAACGCTCCCTCCTTGAACGGGAGCTCTGATATTTCGCAAAGAACGAGCTCGACCATTTGGCGCAATCCTTTCCCCTCCAAGTTCCTTTTGCAAGTCTCCAGCATCTTCAAAGACACGTCCGCCGCGACGGCCCTCCCTCCGCCGCCAAGTATGAACGGCACGTGCCTCCCGTTTCCAGTTCCCGCGTCCAAAACGCACCCGCCCAAGGTCAGCCTCCCGCATATCCTTTCGACCGAAGGGAAAGGTTGCGTCCTTTTCTTGTCGAAGTCCTCCGCTATGGCGTCGAAGGCGTCCCTCACCGCGCGAACGACGTCGGAACCGCCCATCGCCTCAACCCGGCCGTTCATCCAGCTTCGGCGGCCCTTCCCCCGCGCTAGGGGCTCAGCCTGAACCTGTCCCTCGGAAAAAGGGTCACTTCCCGGATGTTCTTCGCGCCCGTTATGGCCATCACGAGCCTGCCGAAACCTATCGCCCAGCCGGCGTGGGGGGGCATCCCGTAATCGTACACCCTGAGGTGGTAGTCGAAGTTCTGGGGGTTGAGCCCTTGCTGGCGCAGCCTCTGCACGAGTTCATCCTTCGTGCTCACCCTCTTGCTTCCCGAACCGAGTTCCAAGTCCTTGTACATCATGTCGAAAGACTCGCTGAGCTCCGCGTCTTTCTCGCTCCTGGCCGTGTAGAACGGCCTGAGCTTGACCGGCCATTCGGTTATGAAGTAGTAGCCGCCGAAGGCCTTGCCGAGGCTTTCGAGGGCCTTTCCGGCCAAGTCCTCGCCCGACCTGAACTCTTCCCCGAGGCCTCGTATTTTTTCGACGGCTTCCGCGTACGTGATCCTCTCGAAAGGCGTCGTCGGAACTTTTACTTCGATTCCCAAAACCCGAAGCTCGTCTTGGCACCTCCTCGAGATGTCCTCGTGGACCCTCTTCACCATTCCTTCGGCCAGGCGCATCACGTCCTCCGCGTCGGCGAACGCCTCCTCGACGTCGATCGAGACGAATTCGTTCAAGTGCCTGACCGTGTTGAACGGTTCGGCCCTGAAATACGTCGCGATCTCGTAAACTCTGCCGAGCGAGAGCGTCAGCTGCTCCTTGTAGAGCTGGGGGCTTTGGGCCAGGAAAGCGGTGCTCTCGAAGTAGGGGATCGGGAACAGGGAGGCGCCGCCTTCCGTCGCCGTGGCGATTATCTTCGGCGTTACGACCTCCACCAACCCGTTCTCCGAGAGGAAACTCCTGCAGGAGCTCAAGATAGCCGCTTCAAGCCTGAAAAGCGCTGTGTTCGATGGGGTCATGAGGTCGAGGGCGCGCGCGTTCAGCCTGGTGTCCAACCCGGACTTCACCTTTTCAGTCGGGTCGAGGGGCAACGGGTGGACCGACCTGTTCAGTATCTTGACGGAGTTTGGCACGATCTCGATTCCGCCCGGCGCCTGCTTCATCTTCCTCACCCTTCCCCCGATTAGGACGACGTCGTTTATCTTCAGGGTTTCGATCAACCTCCCGGCCTCCTCGTTTGATCCGTCCCTCGTCCAAGTCGCTTGGACCACGCCCAGGTGATCCCTGATCAAAAGGAACTTGATGCCGCCGAGGTCCCTCTTCTCGTGGACCCAGCCGGCCAGGCACACTTCCTCGCCCTCGCTTTGCTTCACGCCCGATGTGCCTATCGATCTCACGCGCCATCCCGCCCCCCTGAAGCTAGGCGAACTCGACCCTTATGTCGACGCCTTTGATCGCCTTCGCGAGCCTCTTGAGGGATTCGATCTCGGACTTTTTCCTCCGCACCTGCCTGCCTAGGATCACCTTCGTCTCCGTCGTGCCGTCCGGAAGCCAGATTGTGTTCAAAGCCATTATCGTCGCGGGAGAGAAAAGGCCCTCCAAAAATTCTCTCACGCTCTGGCCCTCCTCGAGAACCTTGACCCTCCTTCCGTACTTCATCGACAGGTCCTTGACCAGCTTCTTTCCTTGGGACATGAAGTTGTAGGACTGGTTCTTTCCAAGGATCAGGACCAGGTACTCGCCTTCCAAAATGGCCTTCTTGAAAGTCGTGTCGTCTAGTTGGTGGATGCCTTTGGTCTGCTCGGACAGAAACCTCGATATTTCGAGGTCCGTTTGCGAGTATTCGCCGGATCTTATCTTCCTGTCGCAACTCTTGCAGAGGACGTTGCTTTTGAGGCAAAACTCGTCAAAGGGAGTTTGCATCCTGGCTCCCTCCTTCGACGGACTTCGTCCCTGCGCCTGGCTCGCGAAGCAATCACGTCCTCTCCAAAACCATTTTTAGCGCATGGTTCCAGCGAGCCAAAACGAGACCTTAAAACTTTTCTTTATTGAAGGCTGGCGGGTCGCGGAGGGATCGGGCGGCCGCGCGGACGGTTTTCGCCGAAAAAGATCCCTCGCCTTCGGGCGTTAAAAAGGGGCGCCAAGCGGTTTGCGCGTCTAAGGTTTAAATCCTCCAGGCCCGGCTTTCCGGCGAGGAAAGATGCCGATAACGGACCCGATCCTGAAGCAGATAGCGCAGAAGAGGAGGCTGCATTTCAAGATATGCAGGGACTGCGGCTCGAAGAACCCGATCAAGGCAACCAAGTGCAGGAGGTGCCGCGGCAAAGACCTCAGGCTCAAGAAGCGCGAGGTGCAGGCAAAGAAGTAGTTTGGAAGCGCTCCAAAAAGGGTTGCAAGTTTTCGGATCGGACCTGGGCTTTCAGGCCGGGTGTTTCTGGCTTTTCAACATGCGTAATTTGCGCGGCTCCTACCCGCCGAATACGGCCGTCGTGAGGGCGAGGGGCTTGCAGTTCCTCTCCTTGCGAGCGTGCACCTTGAGGCGGATGTCCTCCGAAACCTCGAAGACCGCCGTGCACAGCGTCCAAGAGTTTCCGGGGCCGCCGGACGCGTAGATGCTGTTCGGTTCGTTGGCCGTGGAAAAGAGGATCTCGAGGACGCGCTTTTCGGAAGCCACGTCCGCCTTGGAAACCATTTTGATTCCCTGCCCGTACCTGACCAGGCTGGACTCGCTTGCATTTTGCCTTATTCCGGCGAGGCCGGCAGAGACGTAGTGGTTCGTGTGGAAGAACGCGCCGTCGACCCGAGTCACGCAGTGCCTTTGGCTCGTCGTCTCCAAATTCACCGCCCTCTTCTCCTTGAGCGACACGAGGTTGTAGCTGAATCCGGAAGCCCTTTCTGGCAACAACGCCCTCTCCAACGCGTCGTCAATCGAGGTAGCTTCGATGACCGACCTGTCGACGAGGTGCCTGGGAACCCCGACCTTCGGATCCGGCGTCGGCATCGCGTTTCCGGTCATCACGATCCCCCTGGAGTTGAAGGAGAACGCGTTGCCGGGGATCATTCCGGGGTAGCAATAGACGAGGAAAGGGGTCCCGCCGAGCGGTTCGGCCACCAATATGAAAGCCTTGTCTTCGTTTTCCCTCTCCCCGTCCTCGTTGTGCCCCAAGATTATGCTATCATCGCCCTTGAAGATGACGGTTGAACAGCCGGTGCCGAGGTTCTCGTACTTGAAGTTGAGGAGAAGCAGATCATTGTAAGCCACCCCGGAGCCGTCCGAGATCCCCTTGATCTCTTCCATGTACTGGCTGAAGCGCCGGTTCGCGCATTCGATCAACTTCGCGTACCTTGCCTTGTCCGCTACCTTCCTCAGCTTCTTGAGGGCCATGCTCGATTCGGCGAACTTGGTTATCTTCTCCTTGAAACGGCTTCCGATCTTGGAACCCATCTCGTAGTTCGACCCGGAAACTCGGAAGACCTCGATCGGGAACGTGTTTCCCATGTACCGGCCGATGAGCGGGCGGCGGGAAAAACCTTTTCGGCGGTTTCTGCGGGTTCGGTTCCGCGCCCTGTTCCGGAACCTTCCGGTCGCGCTCCACGTAACGGGGGGCTGGGCGTTTGGATGGGTCGGACAGGATTCGAACCTGCAATCTCCACGAGACGTGCCGAGCGGGGGCATCTCGCCTAGGTCCGCCGTGCCATGTAAGGGTGGCGTCTTGACCAGGTTGGACGACCGACCCGGCTTGCGCCCTCCGTTCTCTAAAGTTAAATTTTTTGGTTCGGCAGGAACTTGCCCAAAGAGCTTGCTTGGGTTCTTCTTCCCGGCGCCTTCCCCGCTGCAGCCCTCCTCCTGGCCGCTGCAGCGGCCAGGACCGCGATGACCGCCGCGGCGGCGGAAGAAACCGCCAAGTATTCGTAAGTCTTCACCGCGTTTTCCTGCTCCCCGAGCTGGGCCAGCAAGTACTCGTAGTTTTCCCGCATCGCCCGGTTCTCGTCTTGGAGGCGGTTGTACGCGGCCTCAAGTTCCGCGTAGCTTGCGGTTAGGACCTCGACGTTCGCCTGTACCTCCTCGAAGGCCGCCCTCAACTCCAAATACCGTTGTTCGAGCTCGGCGTAATTGTAGTACCCCTCAGAAAGTTCCTGATTCTGGGCCTTGAGTTCGTCGAACGTCTGCGTTCGGGCGTACGCTAAGGGCATCGTCGCGTCCCCGTAACCTTGCTGGCGTTGGCCACCCATCGACAGGTCGTACTCCGCCTTCACCTCGAGGTAGACCATGCCCTCCGAGCTCGGCTTGAACGCGATCGTGCTCGGTATGCCCGCGCCTTGCGGAAGGTTCGTGCTCTTGTCGCTGCTCTCTTCGTAAGCCGTTCCAGCGCCGAAGATCCTGACCTTGTAGCGCGTAAGCACGATGTCGTACGAGGACCAAACCTCGATCCTTACGATCGCTTCCTCCCCCACTTTGGTCTCGACGGGCGCCGAGATCACGTAGTATAGGTAATGTCCGATGTGGCCGGAACGGCTGTAGTTCTCCGGCTCGGACCTGGCCCCGAGCTGCGGCAGGGCGAAGAGCGTTGCGAGGACGATAAAGGAGAGCTTCTTCACCGAACGTTCCCCGTTTCGCCTTCGCACGGTTACGTAGTTAAGAATTCCGCCGAGGTTCATGCGGAGGTTAAATTAAATACTTTGGCCGAAGCTTGGCGGCGGAGAGGAGAGAGACGGACGCGAATTGACGCGACTAGCGCCGCGATCGATCGGGGCATTACTGCTGCCTTTCCTCCTCGGCATGCTGGCCGTTCCTTCTCAGGCCTCGGCCGATCCATACCGCGCGGCGGGCCGGTCCGCGTGGAAGTTTGGCCTGGTTGACGATTGGCAATTGCCCATGCCGGAGGCCAGGGCTTACCTTTACAACTCGACCGGTTCGGCGGATTACGCCGGCTGGAGGCTCGTAGGGTGGGGGGACGCGGACTGCTCCGGGAACGTCACGATCTCCGGCCTGCCTCTTAGTTGGGACTCGTCCGGCTTGCCAGGCACGGCTCTAGAGTACCGCCTCGTCGTGAAGATGAAGATGGATGGAACCGCTTCGCCCGTGACGCTGGGCAACTGGACCGTCCTTTCCAGGCCGTTCGGCCCTGATCCCCGGCTCGTTCCGCTCGGGGCCGTGCTGAACTTTTCAGCCGCCTACGATTTCGGGCCTTACGGCGCGCCGCCGAACCAGTGGGGAAGGTTCGAGGTGCGCGCGTTCTACGTGGCTTTCAAGGTCGTGGATGAAAGGGGGTATCCTCTGCCCGTGACCGAGGTTACGGCAAGCTTCTGCTCGGAGTACGAGTTGGGTTCGACGAAGGGGACGCTGGTCACCAACGAGGTGGTGCCAGCTTGGATGGGTTCCTTTTTCCCGCTTTCGAGCCCGGCGTGGCCGGCGCAGGTCACGAACGGGAGCTGCGGCCAAGAGTTCGGTTCCTTCCAGCCGTACTCCCCCAACACGGGCCCTTCCGAGTTCGGGGGCGCCGGTTGGATCGTGGCCAGGGTTCCTTCGATCGCCGCGGCCAGCGGCGAGGGATCCTCCCTCTTGAAGAACTTGACCGTGCTTTTCAAGTACAGGGGAACCGTGGTTGGCAACTTCACAGCTACCCGCTGGCTTCCCCCAACCGGAGCTGCCTGGACGGCGGGGGCGGGCATCGACGGCAGGTTGGATTCCGACAACCGCGCCACCACGTTGGACGCCGAACTCCAAGGGAACAGGTCACAAGTCGTGGTGTGCTCCGTCAGGTGGGTTTACGCGGTACTCTACGACCAAAACCGCAACGCGTGGCCCACGAGGGTTGCGAAGGTCGCGGCGTACGACGCCGGCGCGGGGGCAGCATGCCCTTGGCCGGGCGCGATCGTTCCCGCGCCCCACGGTTCGCCCGCGGACCCGAAACCTTCCCTGGCCCTGATCAGGTACCCAAGCGTCAACACAAGCGTGAAGATCGTTTTGACTTGGTTCGGCGTCACCGTGAACGTGACGCTCTTCCCGAGCCGGCGGGGCATGCCCGGTGGGATGCTCGTCCCCGGGAGGGCCGGAAGTTGCGACCTTAGCGACCCGTCGAACTCCGCGCCTGACGGCGTCGGAAGCTTCGACCTCTACTCGGACATGGTCAGGATCAGGCTGAAACTTTTGGGCTCAAACCAGCTTCCTGCCCCATTGGAAGCGGACCTGGTGGACGAGATAGAGCTGCGGCTCGAGAGCGGCGCCGCGTCGTCCGCGCCTTATCACGCTCGGGCGTCCTATTGGCATGGATACGTCGCCCTTCCCGACAGCCCCCTTTCCTGGTTCCTCTCCTCCTCGGATTTGGGCTGGTTGGGGCTGGACGAAGCCGAGGTTGCCGCGGGATGGCTCCCGAGCGGGACGAGATCGAGCGTGGACGTTTTGGTCAGGTACATGGGTGTCGAGGTGCTGGACACGAGGAGGTCTTACCCGGTCAATTCCACGATCTCGCTAAATTGCCCCGGGTTCGTGGGCGGCTCGCCCGTGACGGACCCCGCCTTGACCGATTACGACAAGACCTTGACGCTTTACGCCGCGACGCACGACGTTTGTTTCAGGGTTTTGCTAGGAGACCGGCGAAACAACGTTTCAGCTCCGGAGGTTCCTTTGTTTTTAGTTCAGCCGAACGGCGAAAGGACGATGGTTTGGACCGACGGGGGCGGCTACGTTACCTTGCGCGACGTTCCGGAAGGATGTTACAAAAGCTTCTCCTTGCTGTACAAGATGTCGATCTTGAAGGCCTCGAACGTCGGACCCGAAGGCGTGAAGGTTGGAAAATACGAGCCATTGATCGACCTCCTCTTCCCCGCTTACGACGTGAACGTGACCGTTTGGAACTTCCACAAGACGTTCAAGCTCGTGAACGTGAACGTGAGCTTCTACTTGGAAGTTAATTTCTCCGACTTCGGGATGACGGGCGGGGAGCTGGACGGCATACTCTCTTCCCCGAGGTCCAAAAAGGGCGTCCTGCCGGAAGGCTGGGTGATACTGGAAAGAACTCCTTCGGACCCGTCGAAGTGCCCGGTTGTGCTCTGCAGGACGGAAAGCTGGTCCACGACTTCGAGTTGGCCGCTCGTGATAAAGTCCATGCCCCCGGCGAATTACTCGGCCAGGGTTTCGGTGCCGACGGGCGATCGATCCAGGAAAGCGGGATTCAGGGAAGCGGATTCGAACGCGACCCTTTACTGGAGCGGGGACCCGTGGGGCGAAGTGGTCGCCGTCCGAGGGCCGCTGTCGGTCGACATAAGGACTTACGTCTACGACGCGGTCGTGGAAACTTTCGACGCTTCGGGGTTCCCCCTTTGCCTTTTCGAGAACTCGGCCATAATACTCGCGGAACCTTCCCTTCCAGCCGGTTCGGAAGGGTTGCGCCTCCGGAACATGCAGCAGGTCGAGCCTGAAAGGGAGGATTACAACGCCTACCTCGTGAGGTTCAACTGTTCGGCGGCGAACGTTTTCCACTCCGTGAACGCGAGCCGGGGCGCCAACGATCCGGACATAGCGGCGGTGGGAAGGGCGGAGAACTACCCGCAGCAGAGCAGGTACTTGATAGGAGCCGGAAACCTGTCGCAGCCCGAGTACAGGTTCGTCGTGTACTACAGGGGGATTCTCGTCTTCAACGGTTCCATAACCTTGTCGAACCCTTACGTTTCGGAGGAGAACGCGATCTTCACCTCGGCCTACGACTACGTCTTTAAGGTACTCAACGACCCCTTGGAAGGGCCCGGTTTCGGAATACAGAACCTCAGGGCCCAAGCTAGTTGGGCCGGCCTCAACACTTCCTTCTGGCCGACCGCGAACCTCACGGGCGCGGAAGCGGAAGGGGAATTCATGCTCCTCGAATCCACCAAGCTCGAGGATGGATTCGACGCCGACGTCGTGAAGAGGATGTGGGGGCCGCCTGCCGGGGAGTTTCAACTACGCCTTCTGCCCAGCGAGATGGTAAGCCCTTACTTCTCTTCCTACGTGGCGATCGAAGCCGGCTTCACGGACCCGGATGGCGAACTCCGCTTGCTCGTCCCAGTCTGGAACGGCAGCTCGAGGATCTTCGGAACGCCCGTGTACTTCGAGGCCTGGACCGTGCCCGGGATCACGACCTGCGTTCCGAGCGGCTCGAGAGCCGCCTTGGTCGGAAGGGTCGGGGCAATACCCCTTGTGGGACGCCCACGGCGCGAACTTGACCGGCCTCGTCGACCCGGCCTCGGCGGGGAGCTTGGGCTTCTCCAAGTCGGACTCGAGGGGGATCCTGCCGGGAGGTTGCCGCCAGTCTCCCATCATCGTGAGGGCCGCTGCCAACGACCTGTACGTCGCGGTCGAGGACGCTTCCGGAAACTTGCTGCCTCGCCAGAGGGTGGACGTCTACTCCTTCGACCTCCCGCTGCACCTTTCCCTCTACACCGGCAGCGAACCGCTCGCGCTCAAGTCGAACGGGACGTTCATCCTTTGGGGGGCTTACGGCTACGTCGTCTCGACTACGAACCTCACGGATCCCGACCTGTACTTCGATTGGCAGCTTTACGGGCTTCAGAGGCTATACGCGGCCTTGGCTCCGCCTTGGTACAGCCAGGCGTTGGAGCTTCGATGGCCCGCCCAGCTCGTCCTCCAAGTGTTCGCCGGGGACGGCTGCACGCCCCTGGAGGGAGCGTGGGTTTTCGTGAGCTACGGCACGAACCTCGCCGTGGACGCGAACACCGGCTCAACGATGGAGGTCGCGGTAGGAACCAACGTGACCGCCTCGCTGACCGACTCGAACGGCTTCGCGGGCGGTTTCGTTCCGATCGCCGGCAAAGGGGGCACGGTCCTGGGCATCAACCTGTTCAAGGGAACGTACCTGGTCAAGGTTTACTATTCCGTCGGGGGAGCGCCTGGCGCGCGCGGGCCGGTGAGGGGGATCCCGGTCTACGACTCGTTCACGGACGAGCCCCAGCACAGGTACCTGCATCTCGGAGTCGAACCTCCTGGCGGCTCTGGAGAGGAGTGGGGAGCGGCCCAGTTCAGGGTCGCGAAAACGAACGTCTGGGGTTTGAGGGTCCGCCTGCTTGGCGACTCGGGCGCGCCCTTGGCCGGGGCCAGGGTCAAGGTTGTCCAACTCGGGCAAGAGTACGACCTGGAGCCCGCCCGCGGCGGCGCGTGCTCTACAACCGAGGAAGGCAGCGCCTGGCTTGAACTCGTTCCGGGAGGCTCGTGCGGCATAGAGGTCGAGTGGATGTCGCAGTTTTCGACGAAGCCCGTGGAGGTGCTCAGGACGTCGATAAACGTGGTCGGAAACACGTTCGAAACGCTCCGCGCGCCGGTGCACGAGCTGAAACTCCGGCTGGTCGGCCCGGGAGGAGAGCCGATACCGGGAGCCGAGGTATGGATGGGGGCGGTCGAGGACGGCAGGAAACGCAGGTTGGGCTCGACCGACGAGCTCGGATCGGTGCGCGCCTGCCAGGCACCGTCGGGGACGTACGCCGTGGAGGCATACTGGCACGGTAAAGACGTCAGCCCAGGCACGCTCGCCGTGACGGCTTCAAGGGAATACGTCTTGGTCGCGAAGGGCGTTGGCAAGCTTTTCGTCAAGGCGTTGGGAGCCCTGGGCCAGGGTTTGCCTGGGTCGAGCGTCGAGGTTTGGAAGGGGGGAGAGAAGCTCTCAAGCGTCGTCGCAAACGACCAAGGCCTTTCCTCCCTCCTGCTTCCTTACGGCGAGTATTTCGTGAGGGTGGAGCACGGCGGGCTGGTCGCTATGCGCCCGGTCGAGCTGGAAAGCCCTTACGCGGCCGTCCAAATCCCCCTCGGGGAGTTTACCTCGCTTTTCGGGGTGGGATTGACGCCCATCGCCTTCGCGGCCTGCTGCGCCCTCTCGGCCGCTTTGCTTTTGCTCTTGGCCGTCCTTTTCCACGAGTACGCGATCTGGAGGAGGAAGCGGCTGCCCCAACTCTTCAGGTAGGGTGCCCGCCCTCCGGCTTTGCATTACGTCGGTGCTTGCCGACCTTTGCTAACCTTTGGCCTCGCTATCCGACTCGAGGTGCTTGTAGGCGTCTGGAAGCTCCGGGAAGGAAGTCTTCATCCTCTGCGCGGCTATCTCGGAAGCTTCCTCCAACACCTTTCTGGCCTCTTGGTCTTGGACGGTTATGTCCAAGGTCTCGCCCGTAACAGTGCCCGCTTCGACCAGGAGGGTGTCGAGCATCTCGTCGACCTTTGACAGGTCGCCGGCGACTTCGGGGACGACCCCGCTCAACTCCCCTTGGATCTGCTGCACCACGTTCACGGCTGGGCCCAGGACGTTCATGACGTCGCCGAATTCCTTGACCGTTTCCAACCGGATGATGACCTTCTCCAGGGAGTGCTGGCTCCTTAGGATCACCCGGTTCATCTTCCTGAGTTCCGCTATCTCGTTGGCGTACATCGATGCTCTAGCCGAGTCTTTCTCCGACTGCGCCCTGACGCAAAGGTCGAAGAGTTCCTTGGCCCTTGACTGCAACCTTTGGGTCGTTCTGTTCAGTTTTTCAGATTGGACCCTCAGTTTGGTTATGATCTCCGTGACCCTGTCCCTC
>JAFNJA010000001.1:4567-22924 GCA_017601265.1 Candidatus Brockarchaeota archaeon | reverse complement strand
ATCTGCACCTCTTTCTTCCTGCTCCACGGGAACCTTACGATCTTGACGCACGCTCCGATGGCCTGGAGGAGCCCGGTGCGATATATAAGTAACTGTAAGCGGCTGCTTGCGGGAATATCAAGGGAGCCGGACGGCAATACTAACACATAAATTCGAGGGAGCCGAACAACGCTGTTGGCGCAACTGGGCTGCTGGTAAGCGAACTTGATGTCGCAGGAGTTGGAACAGACGGCCGCGCAGAGAGCCAAGGAAGCGGTCCAACTTGACAGGCAGGGCTCGAGGGCCGCGGCGATAGCAAAGTACCAGCAGGCGATACAGCTTCTGCACAAGCTCCTAGAACTGACCGATGACGAAAGGATAAGGTCGGTCTACTGGGAGAAGATCAAGCTTTACCAGAGCAGGACGGAACAGTTGAAGTCCGCCAGGCAGGTGGAGGAGCCGCTGCAACAAGGGGGGGCGAGGTTCGAGGAACTGGTGTTGACGGAGAAGCCGAAGGTTGCGTGGCAGGACGTCGTGGGACTCGAGTCCGCGAAGAAAGCCATCCGCGACAGCATCATATTCCCCTACAGGCGTCCGGACCTCTTCCCGCTGGGCTGGCCCAGGGGGATCCTGCTTTTCGGGCCTCCAGGATGCGGGAAGACGCTCCTCGCGGCGGCGGTGGCGAACGAGATCGAGGCTTCGTTCTACTACGTCGACGCGGCTTCGATCATGTCGAAGTGGCTGGGCGAATCCGAGAAGAACGTCGCGAGCCTATTCTCGACCGCCAGGGAAGCTTGCAAGGACGGGCACCCGGCGATCATATTCATAGACGAGGTGGACTCGCTCACGGCGGTGAGGCAGGTCGAGGTTGGAGGGGAGGCTAGGGCGAGAAACCAGCTGCTGAAGGAGATGGACGGATTGACCGAGAAGGGCAGGACGGAGCACCTCTACGTACTGGCCGCGACGAACAAGCCTTGGGAGTTGGACGAACCTTTCGTCAGGAGGTTCCAGAAGAGGATCTACGTTCCGCTACCGGACAGGGCCTCCAGGATGGAGATGTTCAAGCAGTACCTCTCTCGGCTCAAGGTCGACGAATCCGTGAGTTTGGAGGCCTTGGCAGACGCGACTCCCAACTACTCCGGCCACGACATCCACGACATCTGCATGGAGGCTCAGATGAAGGTCGTCAGGGAGCTTTTCGATTCCGGCCAAACCGGCCCTGGAACTAGGCCCAGGCCCATAACGATGGGCGACCTGCTCGAGATCGTGAAGAACAGGAGGAGCAGCATATCTATGGACACGGTAGTCAAGATCGAGAGCTGGTCGAGGATGCACATGGCGCTCTGATTTCACTCGAGCTCCCTTACCCTTTCCTCGACGACGACCATCCCCTTGCTTTGCAGCGATTTGAGGGCGTGCCTCACCAATTCCTCCGAGACTCCGAGGGCTTTTGCGCACGCCTGAACCTCGAACGTGTCGGGGCTCGCTTTTGCGTACTCGTAGACAAGCTCTTCGATCCCCGCGGAGGGAAGGTCTGGAAAACTCTCGCTGACCTTGGCGGCTGCGGCCTCCGAAGCTTCCTCCAAGATCCGCTTCGCCTCCTCGTCGATCTCGGTGGAAAGGCTCTGGTCCGCCGAATCCGGAGTGGCGGTCGCTGCTATTATGCTTCCAATGTGCACGTTCAGCTCGTCGAGCGAGGCCGCCGCTTCCGGCATGAATCCGGACAGCTGGCCCCTGATCTCGTTGATCACGCTGGTAAACGGAAGGAGTTCGAGCACGACGTCGCCTACTTCCTCGAGGGTCTCGAGCCTGATCTTTACCTGTTCCAGTACCAGCTGGCTGTGGAGGACCTTCTTGGCCATCTTCCTTATCTCGACGACTTCGTCCGCGTAGATCTTTGCTTTCTCCCTGTCCTTGGAGGAGATCGCTTCGATGCAAACTTGGAAGCACTGCTTGTCTCTTTCTTTAAGCCCTTTGTAAACGCGGTCCAGCTTGTCGATCTGAACCCGGAGCTTCGTCAACGACTGGTGTATTTTCTCGATGGGCACCCTGTAGCCTTCCGTCCTATCCGTGCTCGCTTCGCCAGGTGGCGCGCTGCTTGGACCGGAGCTGGTGCCGCCACGCCACTTTTTCATCCGACCCGGGGTCTCCTAGAATTCGATTACGCAACTAGGATTTCTGCCTTTCGTGCGGTTCAATACCCTTCAGGTCCCTCGGTAAGACGCGCCCGCCATCCGTCCGGGGCTCCGCCCATTGAGGAATTGGGCGCGGCTTTTTTCCACGGGTTTTTGAAAGCGCGGCCCGTTGCTTAAAGGCGCGATGGGCCAGCCGATCAGGGCAGGACCGCCGGAAGCATCGTCGCGAAATAGGCGGCCAGGAAAGTGGCCATGCCCGCTATGGACGTCGCCAAAAGCAAAGTCTGCCTGTCCTTGACGAGCCTCCAGAGGGCCAAGAAGCACGCGGCCGAGAGGGCGGCCAAAGCCAAAAGCGTTGCGGGAGTGTGGGCGCCCCAAGGGCCGGACGCGACCAAGAGCAAGTTGAACCAAAATGCAGACATCAGGGCCCACGCGAGGAAAGCCAAAACCTTCGTGCCTTTCATGCGCGAACGGGCTCGATCGCCCGGTTGGCGAAGATAAACGTTGTTCAGAGGGTCGATCGGCTCCTCCTACGGCCTTGGGCTCGCTCACCGTCGCGCGAGGCGGAGGAGGCGGCTTTCCAGCGCCGCCTTTAGCTTTGGGAGCCGGGCCCTGGCGTCAGCCGCAGCGGGCTTCGCCCGCCGAATGAGCACCCAGTAAACGCTCCGAATGGAAAAAAAAGTTGCCACTAAGTTGGCCGCAGCATGGTGAATGCCAACGTGCCGGCGATTATGGCGTTCAACACGTCGCCCAGTATGAAGCCCCCGACGAACGGAACGACCCTTTCGCTGTATACCTTGCTGCCCCCGATCCTGAGAATCAGCCACTTTATGACGGCGCAGATCGTCGCGGCGGCCCAAGTCCCGTGCAGCCCGCCTATCCAATCCCAAGCGACTATGGCCATCGTCGGATCGGGAATCCACAGGATCCTGGCTTGAAGCAGCTTCAGGGCCACCACGAAAACGAACCCGGTGGAGAGCCACGGGACTATGTCGGTCAATGGATGGGGCGAAGGCGCGTTCCAGAACGTGTTGATCCTTCCCTGCAGGTCGTAAGATCCGCGCATGGTTGGGGTGGCGCTCAGCCCGTATATGCCGGGAATCATTACGTTCATCACGCAAGCGATGAAGGCGGCCAGCGCCAAAGTCAGGAAGGCCACCACGATCGCGTTCCTGGGGCGCACGCCCATTAAGCTCGACATCTTGTAAGATCCCAGGGTCGTGTAGAAGGTAGTTGCCCACGGAACGCTTGGCCTGTGGGACGCCAGCTCGTACGTTATCGTTGGCGCCAAGGCCAGGTCGGTGGACGCTACCGGCAGTGCGTGCTGGGTGGGCCAGGTGAATATCTTCACGAAAGCCGGGCCGAAGTTGTAACCGGGTTCGTTCGAGAAACCGATCCTCCCCCAAAGCTGGCTTGCGGTGAACCAGGTCACGACGCCGGCGAGCGTCACCACGAACGACACCCATGCGCTCATGCCTGCCGACATGAAGAGGGCAACCATTAATGCGAAGGAAACGACGGTTATGGCGTAGGCCGTCCTGTAAGGCATCGCCTCGCCAGCCTCGTACGCCTCGTCCTTCAAACCACCGAAAGCCATCCTCAACGTTTTCGCGATGTGGCGCCTCTCCAAGTAAACCGTCATCACGAACACGCCCAAGAAGGCTCCTGTTATCAGCGAGCCGAAGTTGAGCGGCGGGTCGGAGAAGGGCGTTCCCGGCGAGCACCAGCTCCTGCCGCAGAATCCCATGTCGGTGTAGCCGGTGTAGCTTCCCGTCGCGAAGGCGGCCGCGGTCAGGACTTCGTACACCAGGCCGTAAAACGTGATGCTGAACAACGAGTGCAGCGGCACCAACATGAGCAGCGCGTAGAGGGGCGTGTGCTTCGCGACGCCCATGTGCATCGGTATCGCCCCGTACGCTATCTGGTGGTTGCCGGGGCCGCACGTCGATGCGCGGAACCCGAATATGTCGGGGAACCAGGGGAAGAAGGCGCTGAGCATCCTGATCATCTCGAGCGCCAATCCTGCCGCGAAACCCGCGACGAAAGGCAGCCTTCCGGTCCACTTCGAGTCTCCCACCTCCCTCGCGCCCGCCATGGCGCTGTGCGCTATCATGACCTGCGGGTAGGGGAGCATCTCGACGTCCATCCACTGCCTCCTGAAGATGCTCGACACCCCGACGCTTATACCTACGAATATCGCGAACGACAGGAAACGCCAGGCCAAAGCGGGGAAAAACTGGGCCCAGGGTATGGCTCCCACGTTTCCGGTTCCGCTCACCAAAGCGTCAAGCGCCGACCTCGGCGGGGACACGAACTCGGGCACGTACCTCAGGATTTCCTCCGAGGTGCCTATCCTGGCCGTGATCGGTTCGAACGCCTCCCTCCAAGGCGAATCCTGGTTCGCGAACGCTGAAGATGCCAGGGCCACGACGTAAAGGAAAACCATGTTCTCGGGGGTGAAGTACCTCTTCACGGAAGGCACGCGCATCAGTGCGGCTACCACGAGGATCATGACGAACGGCATGCCGAGCAGGTCGACCCCGGGCGTCGGTATCAGGTCCCCGAAGTTCTGGTTGCAAGCGGCGATCGAAGGAAGGAAGTAGATGAAGAAGTTTCCTATCACCGTTAGCAGGATCGTTATGACTGCCGCCCAAGCGAGCATCGGAGCCGATAATTTGAATCCTCTTAATTCTGCCCCCATTTCCACCACAGAATGGAAGTTCGCGTGCAAAAGATATAACGCTTGCTGAGGCGAATTTCGTTTCTTTTGGGGCCGCGATTCGAGGGCGAGAACTTCCTGCCTGCCGTCATCCGAGTTTTGGGGGGTGGTTCGGCTTTAATTCGCAAAAATTCAGGTTTTTGCCGACCTAACCTTTCTTCTGACCAAGCAGTATCGAAAACGCTTTATATCAGTGTTTTATACACCTAAATCGGTGAAAACTGGGCGGAGGTGAACCGATGTCCGAGGAACTTTCGCTATCGGCGATTCACAGGATCATCCGCAAGGCGGGTGCCGAAAGGGTAGGGGAAGACGCTGCCGAGGAGCTTGCAAAGGTGCTCGAGGAGCTGGGAGTGAGGATCGCCAAGCAGGCCGTGGAGCTTTCAACTCACGCGGGCAGGAAGACGGTCAAAGCTTCAGACGTGCAGATAGCAGCCAAGCCTTTCACTGAGAAATAATCCGAAGGCTATATGTCGAAGAGAACCCTAACCTCGCAGGACCCGTCCCCGCACGTTATCCCCATCCCGTGGTAGGTCACGGCTTTTATGGCCACTTCCGAAGGATGGATCGCGGGATCGAACCTCTCCCCCTCCGCGTTGGCCTTGAGCTCGTAACGGCCGCAACGCCCGCGGATCTCGACGTTGTATTTGGAGAAGATCATGCCGTTCACCTCGAAAATGACCAGGAGGCGCTCCAGCCACCTGTACAGGAGGGACTCCAGGTCGTCCGCAACCACCTCGACAGCGACGCTCTCCAGCGGACGGACCGTCTCCGGATCGGTCATGATGTCGCTCATCGCGAGGGCGGCGGAGGCGAAGGCCTCCTCCAGGTTCCTGCCGCTGGCCGCGACGTACGCGTCCGAAGTGTGTTCCAAGAACCGGTACGATCTCCCTGACAACCCGAACCGTCCCAAACGCGCCGCCGCGCCTATATGGGGGTTGCTTCCCGCGGCCGCCTCCAAGCCCGGTGGAGCCTGGAGCCAAAACGATAAAGCACCGGCCCAGCAACGGGAGGCCGGGCAGAGTTGGCGGACGGGTTTGCGGGAAGGGACCTGATCTCGATCAGGGACGTGACCAGGCGCGACGTGGAGGAGGTGTTGGGCCTCGCCGAGGAGATGTCGAAAAGGACGCGGCTAGACATAGCCTACGACAAGCTCGCGACCCTCTTCTTCTTCGAGCCCAGCACGAGGACGAGGTTGAGTTTCGAAGCGGCCATGTACAGGCTCGGCGGACACTGCCTGAGCATCCACGACGTGAGGAGCACGTCGCTGGAGAAGGGGGAGTCGCTTTCGGACACGTTCAAAATCCTCGACTCGTACGGCGACGTGCTGCTGATCCGCCACTCCGACCCGAACGTCGTGAGGCTTGCCGCCGAGGTCGCCGACAATCCCGTCATAAACGCGGGCGCGGGACGCGACGAGCATCCGACGCAGGCCCTAATCGACGCCTACATCATAAGGAGGAGCTTGGGCCGCCTGGACGGGCTCACGTTCTGCATACTCGGCGACCTGAAGTACAGCAGGGCCGCGCGTTCGCTCCTCCTGCTCCTCGACAAATTCAAGGCCAAGGTGTACTTGGTTTCGCCCCCAGAACTCGAGATGGACGCCTCCCTGATAGCCGGGATCGAGAACGCCCCGGTAAAGAAGGGCGCGCTCTCGGACGTGATCGGCGAGATCGACGTGCTCTACGTGACGAGGGTGCAGAAGGAGCGCTTTCCGACCCCGGAGGAGTACGAGGCGGTGAAGGGGTCCTACAAGATCACGCTGGATTCCCTGAGGGGGTGCAAGGCGGACATGATCGTCATACACCCTCTCCCGAGGGTCGACGAGCTTGGCAAGGACGTGGACTCGACGCCGCACGCAAGGTATTTCCAACAAGCGGCGCTTGGCATAAGCCTCAGGATGGCCCTCCTCGCCCTCACGCTCGGCCTGGACGCCAGGATCGGTTGAAAGCGCGGCTCTACCTTCCCCGCCATTTCACGCGGCCCAGGTGCCTGCTCGCGACGCTGGCGAGCCGCTCCATCTCGGAGTCGCTCTGCGAATGGAACTTCCTCAACCTCCTGTCCCACGCCCTCTCCGGCTGGAACTTTTGCAGGACGTAGAGCCTCGATCCCCGGAGCCATTTCGCGATCTCCTCTACGTCGTCATCCGAGTGGATGCTTGGCACGACCGTCGTCCTGAATTCGTGATCGACGCCGGATTCGATCAGGAACGAAACGCTTTCCTTGACCGACTCGAGGACCTTGGGAGACCTCGTCCCGGTAGCCAGCCCGTACTTCTTTTCGTCAGGCGGAGCCTTCACGTCCATCGCCACGTAGTTGACGAGGCCTTCCGAAACGAGTTCGATCAGCGCGCCTGGATTCGTGCCGTTCGTGTCGAGCTTCACCTTGAAACCAAGGGAAACTATGTCTTGGCAGAATCGCTTCAGACCCCTCGCGGTCGTGGGCTCCCCTCCCGAAACGCACACGCCGTCGACGAAATCCCCGTTCCTCTTCAAGAAATCCGTGACAGCCGATTCCGGGACATCAGGGTATTTCTCGGGATGGAGGATCAGCTGGTGGTTGAAGCAGAAAGGGCACCGCAAGTTGCAAGTTGGGACGAATACCGTCGACACGATCTTGCCGTCCCAATCGACGAAGCTCGTGTCCACGAACCCCTTGAGGCGCATCGTAACACAGCCTCGAGGCGGGCTGATAAACATTCAGCCGCGCCCTTGCAGCTTCACCACGGCTTCCTCGTCCGGAGCTCTTCCCCTCCAAGACGCGACTTCTTTTCCTCCCTCGTCCACGACGATGGCGGTGGGGGTCGCCGCGACTTCGTAGAAAGCCGCTTCTGCCATCCCTTCGACGGTGTCGACGTCGAAGTATTCGACCTTTATGCCCCTCTCCTCGAGCCGCGCGCAGGCTTCCTTCGCGGGCGGGCACTTGCCGCACTCCTCGCGGTAGAACAGCTTTACCTTCATCCGCCATTTTCACCTTCTCTTTCGGGGTTTATTCGAAGTACTCCCTGTCGCGCCCCTTCCTGTCCCTCAGTTCGGCGACCTTGCCGCGGTTCCAACCTTCGACCTTTGAAAAGAAGCCCGTAACCCTCGTCATCCTCTCGACGTTGGCGGAACCGCAGACGGGGCACTTGTCCTTCAAACCCCTGAAGGTCGGTTTTTCCATTACTGCTTTTTCACCTCCATTTGGCTTCTCCTTCCGCAATCCAAGCAGCAGGTGAACTCCGGGCTGAAGGCGATCTGGTCGTTCATCGTGTTCTTGAAAGTCTTCACGACGAAGTTCGAGATCGAATCCGGATTCGGCCTCGCCTCCCCTATCCATATGTGGGAGAGGCTTCCGGCCTCGATCAGGGGGTGGAACAGGCCCTCCTTCTTCACCCTTTCTATCGGGCTCATCCTCACTCCGACGTTCAGGTAAGTGGAGTTCGTGTAGTAAACGTCGCCGCTGCGGGCGTTCCCCTTCACGACCCCGTTGGCCTTTCCATTGTAGTGTTTAAGGTCGAGCGCCGCGAGCCTGTACGCCGTGGATTCGGCCGGAGTCTGCTCGAGAACGAACCTCATCCCGTAAACCTCCCCCAGCGCTTCTGCTTCCTTCTTCATGAAGGCGATCACCTTCAAGCCGAACTTCAGCGCTTCGTCCGACTCGTGCAACTCCTTGCCCAAGTGGTATTGGACCATCTCGTTGAGGCCGAGCATCCCGAAAAGGAAAGTCGCCCTTCGCATCCTGAAGTACGGTTCACCGTCAAGATCCATCGCCAAGAGGCCCAGGGGGCCCGAGCCCCTCAACCCGAGGAGCGAGGACACGAAATCCCTCTTCAGCCGGTGGGCTTCGGCCACCAGCCTCATGCGCTCGCCCAGCAACTCGAAAAGCTTCGCGTCGTCGCCGGACGCTTCGTAAGCTATCCTCGGGAGGTTGATCGTCACGTTCTGGACGGCGGAGTACCTCATCTTCCACGGGGATTTGGCGTCCTCGAAGTCCGACTTCTCGAGCTTGAACGAAAGCCTGCAGCATTCGCTTATCTTTGCCGTGCCCTTCCTGTCGAAAACGTAGTAAGGGTTCCCCATCTCGGAGGAGGTCTCGGCCACGAGCCGCAGGAAATCCTCGTAACCCTCGCTGCTGAAAAAATCCTCCGTTATGTGGACCTGGGGCTTGGGGAAGAAGAAAGGCCTGCCGAAAGCGTCGCCCTGCAGGTACACCCTGAAAAGGGCGCTCGCGAACCTCCTCGACTCTTCGACGTAATCTTCGTAATCGTTCCCAGTGAACGCTCCGCCCGGGCCCACCGCCGGCACGTCGCGGAAGTGCTTCGGAACCTCCCAGTAGAGGTTGAGGTCGCTGAAGATCGACTGCCCTCCCCTTGCAACAGCTTGCTGGGCGAACTCGAATATGAGCATCTGGGCAAGCTGTTCCATCTGCTTGTCGTCGATCCCGGCCAGGAAGGGGGAGAAGAACAGGTTGACGGCGTCCCAACCTATCGCCCCGGAGAAGACCCCCTGGAGGGCGGCCGAGAACTTGATCATCTGCCCTATCAGGACCTCCGGATGCTTCGGCGGCTTGGCTATCGATATCGCGTTCGGGAGATTGAGGCCGAACCTCTTGATGTACTCGAGGGAGTTGCCCGAACAGTACGGGCGGTCGATCATCCCCAGGTTGTGCAGGTGCAGGTCGCCCTTTTCGTGCGCGGCCGCTATCCCCGGGGTGAAGACCCTCAGGAGGGCGTACTGCTTCTTTATGCTCTCCGCCAGCACTAAATTCGTTGATTCCGGGCCGTGGGGGACGTTCGCGTTCTCCTTGTTCTTGTATACCATCATCTGTTCGACGTCGTATATCGGAAGGCCGAGGCGCGTGTGCTGCTTCCTCTCCTCCTCCAGGCCGTGCTCGATCAGTTTTTCGTTTACGACCTCCCTTATGAGCGGGGCCGTTATGAACTTTATCTTTGAGTTAACGATCGTCCTTTCAACTTCCCTGCTGATGAGCTCGGCCATCTTGGGGGCGATCTTCGTCTCCCGCAGGAGAGCCTCCACGATCTTCGATCGATCCCACTTCACGATGTCCCCCCTGGAGACCTTGACGAAGAGCGCGATGTCCGTCACGTCTTTCGCCCCTCGGTCAGGACGGCCGATACGAGAGGGGCTCGACGGCTGGCGGCTTTTTCCTGCGGATTTGCGCAACGCTTTACTACCTTGAGCTGGGGCTTTGCAGCATTGCATCTACACTATTTTATCCTTTTCGCACGAAACTATTGTATTTTCTCGCCATGTAATATGGTCTCTTCCAGCCTTGGAATCGCCATTTTATGGCGCCAACCGCTCCTTTTCGTCGAGACGTGCCCTGGAGCCCGAAGCGTGGTAGCGCGCGACGGCGCTTTTGAGCAATAAAGTAGTAGATTTGGTGGGTGCTACGTAGCTCAAGGATACAAAATAGTGATAAGATCGTCCTCCCTCCTTGCATCGTGGGCTGGCGGCTATCTATTTCCTTTTGGAGCCCTGAACCCTATGGCGGCTTGGCGCAGGCTTTTCGTTTTTCACTCCGGGGTATGCATGTAAAACCTAGTCGTCGATCCGCAGTTCCCGCATCTCGCGGAACCGCTCTCCATGACCGAACCGCAGTAGAGGCACATCGTTTTCTTGACCGAATAAGTTATCGACTGGATACGAAACTCCTCGAACGCTTTTCTCGTCAGTTGGAGGGCTTCCTCCGCTCCCGCATTCTCCAGCGCGTCGCGCCCGACCACGAACACGTGCCCCCCGTTCAGCTTCCTCTGGAACTCGGCTTCGAGGGGAAGCCTGGAGTCCAAGGGGAGGGAGCCCCTCGTAAGCTGGTGAGTGCTGTACGCCCTCCCGGCCTCTTCAGGGCTTTTGCCCCGCCCGAAACTCTCTCCGTCGACCCTCGCCATCCTCGCTGCGGCGGCGTGGTGCCTTCCGGCCGACAGGGCGAGCCTGATGTTCGACCTCTCGGTCCTGTGCCTCAGCAGAGCGAGCAGGTGCTCTAGTATCTTCTTCGTTATCGGAAAAGACCCTTCGGCCGACTCGCCCAGGAAAGAGCTTTCAACCTCGTCGATGCCGACCAGCTCGACCAAGTATACGCCCTTCGCGTGGTTGAAATAAGATTCAGCCGGAGTGCGGTGCGAGAGCACGGGCAGAAAGCCCTTCGCCATGTCGTTCGCGATCCAATCCCTCTTCACCTCCAGCGCCTTCGTGGCGAGCCTTAGGGCCTTGTCGAGGTTTTCGAAGAGCTTCCTCTCGTTTCCGGAGGTTTGGCGGGCTATCCTCGGGAGGTTGACGGCCACGCTCCCGACGATCCCGCTCCTCGATACTTCGGCGGCGTAGTCGCCGTCTCTTTTGGAAGATATCCTCGCGCAATTCCAAGTGTAAGCGGCAGGGCCTTCGCCTTCGGCTTTGTTCGTGAAAACGACGTTTCCCTGCTCGAGCGAAAGCGTGTGCGCGAGCGCGAGCGTGGATTCCTCCGCGGACTCGCCTTCCCCGCCCATCCTGACTATGAGCTTCAGGTTGCCCAAAAGGGAGTGCTTGGAGAGGGACAACAGCTGCGAAACGATCAACTCCGCTATAGATGAAGCTCTCTCCGAATGTTCTCTCAACTCCTGGATGGGCGGAGATCCCAAGTCGAGCGTCATGGCCAGGGGCTTTTCGAGCGTGACGGCGCCGAACAGGAAGTCGTTGATCGCCTTTTTCAAAACGCTCCACTCGCATCCCTTGGCCCATTTCGCGACGGTGAAGTTGAAGCAATCCAGGGTCTGGCCGCAACCGACCTCGTCAGCAGCTTTCTCGAGGCCCAGGCCCAGGAGGCGGAGCGCGTCCTCAACTCCCCCTGAAAATTCCAAGGCGATGGGGGCGGCGCCCCACCCGGAGGGCACTTTCTTTCCTTCAACGAGTGCGGAAGCGTCATGGACAACGTCCTCCGGTTTCAAGCACCAGTCGGCCTCGTGGTTGAGGTGGATCATGCCGGAGAGGTGGGCGTCGGCAACCTCCCTGGGCACGGCGTTCAGGCGCACGTACTGTTCCAAGACCGAATCGCCAGCCTGCCTCTTGACGTTCTCGCTGACCTGCCCGCTAGTCTCGAAGATGGAGGTCACGTCGTAGACGGGAAGCCCCAGCCTAGTCAGCTTGTGCCTGTATTCCTCGTGCCCTTTCTCTATCAAAACCGCGTTTACGAACTCCCTTATCAGGGGAGCGGTCAGGTACTTTACGGGCACGGAGAAGATCCGCTCCTCGACTTCCGTGGCTATCTGGGCAGCGATGTCGGGCCTCAGCGAGGCTTCCTTTATGAGGTAGTTCTCTATCTCGACCCTGTCGAACGGCACCATTGTGAGGTCGGACTTCCTGACTTCCATCCTCTTGGTTTTCCTCGAGAGGTAATCGCCTAGGCTCCTGTATTGGTCGAAGATCCGAGCTCCCAGTTCGGTCAACCTGTACTTTTTTGTGTTTGGATCGATGTCGACGAGCCCGTTCTGCAGGAGCTTCCTCAGGTGGTAGGCGAACCTCCCAGCGTCTTTGAATTGGTCGAGGCCGATCTGCCTCATCAACTCGTTGTATTTCGAGCTGTTGGCTTCCAGGGTTCTGAGGATGCGCAATCGAACGGGCGAGGCGGCGGCCTCGAAGACCGCTTCCGCTTCGTCAAAGCTATCGTGCGACATCCCTCGCGCCAAGCTCCGCTTCAACCCTCCGCGAGCAAGGTGCTTTTAATCTGTTCTATCGACCGGAGAAGGGAAGCGGTAGGAAACGAGCCGGTTCGAGTTCGCGCGGAAAAAAGCTCTTTCGGCGCGGTGCCTCCGTCAGCTTGATCGTTGGCCTGTTTCGCGGCATGCCCAAGAGCCGTCGGACGGCCTGAACTTGAACCCGTAGCTTATTATGCCACCGTCCTCCTGCTCGAAGATCTTCCTGAAGCACGCTTCGACTTCCATTCCGATTTTGACTTCCTCGGGTTTGCAATCCACTATCTGCGACAAAACCCTCGGCCCTTCGTCGAGTTCGACGAGCGCCACAACGTATGGCATGTACTGCTCGAAGGCCTTCGAGCTCGCGTTGACGACCGTGTAGCTGTAAACCTTTCCCTTGCCGGAAAACTCGACTTGGGCCATCTTCCCGCGCCTCCTGCACCTCGGGCAAACGTTCCTCGGGGGGAAGTAGTTGGAGCCGCACCTTTCGCAATGCGCGCCCAGCAGCCTGTAGCGTTCCTTTATCGTCCTCCAATGCTGGGGGATCCCGGCGCTGCTCACCGCCATCACCTCGAAAGTATCGCTACCACCGCCGTTGCCCCGGTGCCCCCAACGTTGTGGGTCAAGCCGACCTCCGCGCCGTCCACCTGCCTGCCGTTTTCGGCTTCTCCCCTCAGCTGCCTGACGACCTCCACTACCTGCTTTATGCCCGTAGCTCCGACGGCGTGGCCTCCCGCTTTGAGGCCGCCGTCGGTGTTCACGGGGAGTTTTCCGCCCACGTACGTCTGCCCTTCGTCGTAAAGTTTCCACGCTTCCCCTTTCTTGCAGAATCCCAAGTCCTCGAGGGCCAGCAGCTCGGCGATGGTGAAGCAATCGTGCACCTCGACGACGTCAACCTCCTCCCTGCCCAGATTCGCCTCCTCGAACGCCCGTCCCGCCGCCTTCACGGTAGCGCGCAGCGTGCAAAGGTCGCCCCGGCCGAGGAGGCTGAGGGTGTCCGACGCTTGGGCGACCGCCCTCACGCGAATCGGGGCGTCCGTGTACTTCCTTGCCACTTCCAAGGGAGCGAGTATCGCGCAAGCGGCGCCGTCCGAAACCGGGCAGCAGTCGTACCTCCTCAACGGATCCGCGACTATGGGGGAAGACAAGGCCTCGTCCTCCGTTATCCTGTTCCTGAAGTGGGCCAGCGGGTTTAGGCTGCCGTGGTAGTGGTTCTTGACGGCGACCTTCGCGAGCGTTTCGGGCTTGAGCCCGTGCTCGTGCATGTACCTCCTCGCCATCAGCGCGTAGACGCTGGGGAAGGTGGCCCCGAAGTAGGCTTCCCACTCGTAATCCATCGCGCCCGAAAGTATGGACGTGGCCTGGCCCGCTCCGACGTCGGTCATCTTCTCGACCCCGCCGGCCACCACTATGTCGTACATGCCCGAAGCCACCGCCATGTAAGCTTGGAGGAACGCCGCTCCGCCCGAGGCGCAGGCCGCCTCGACCCTCGTGGCCGGGACCGAGTTGAGCCCCAGGAAATCGGCCACGAGCGCCGCGACGTGCTCCTGGCCCACGAAAAGCCCCCCCGACATGTTTCCGAAAACTATGCACTCTATGTCCTTTCCGCTGATGCCCGCCTCCTCGACCGCCTTGACTCCCGCTTCCCACGCCAGGTCCTTCAACCCTTTGTTCCAAAGTTCGCCGAACTCGGTCGCTCCGACCGAGATTACCGCGACCTCCCTCCTCTTGAACTGGACCTTGTTCGACGTGCCCGGTCACCCCTTGAGGAGCCTCTGGTACCTGGCGTACGTCGAGTAGTCTATGTATTCGCGCCTCTCCACGTAGTAGCTGACGGGCGGCGAGAGCCTCCTCTTCTGCTCGACGCTGCCTGTGACCCTGAAGCTGAACGAATCGGAGCCTGCTCCCGAGCCGTAGGAGGTCATGAGTATCCTGTCCCCTTCCCTAGCCACGTCCAAGACCGCCGCCAGCCCCAACAAGGAGGAGCCGGAGTAGGTGTTTCCAACCTTGCTCACTATCAATCCTGGAAGGACCTTCTCCTCGTCGAACCCCAGGGCCTTCGCGGCCCTCAGCGGGAACTTCGCGTTCGGTTGGTGGAAAACGGCGTAGTCGTAGTCCTTCGCGCTCGTGCCGAGCTTTTCGAAGAGCGCCCTGCTGCAGTTTATGACGTGCTCGAAGTAAGCTGGCTCTCCAGTGAACCTTCCGGCGTGCTTCGGGTATTGCGCTCCGTCGCGCCTCCAGAAATCCGGCACGTCCTGCGTGTAGGAATGGGTTCCCTCCACCTCGGCTATGACGCCCTCGCCGCCGCCGATCACGTAAGCGGCGCCTCCCGCTGCAGCGGTGTATTCGAGCGCGTCACCGGGAGCGCTCTGGGCCGTGTCGGCCCCTATTGATATGCCGTACTTCATGTAACCACCTTTGGTCAGGCCCAGGCAGGCCTGCATCGCGGCCGTTGCCGCCTTGCACGCGAACTCGGTGTCCGCCGCGGTTATGTTGGGCGTCAGGCCTATCGCCTCCGCGACCGTGGCGGCAGTGGGCTTGACCGCGTAGGGGTGAGACTCCGAGCCGACGTAGATCGCGCCCACCTCCCCGGGCTTCACCTCCTTGGATCTTTTCAGCGCGTTCCTGGCGGATTCCACCGCTATCGTGGTCGCGTCCTCGTCCATGGAGGGGACGGCCTTCTCCTCCACGCCCAGCCCCTTCTTGTAGGAATCGGGGTCGTGGCCCCAGACCTTGGCTATCTCCTCTATCTTGATCCTCCACCTCGGGATGTAGACCCCGTAGCCGACTATTCCGAATGCCATGGCTGCCAACTCCTCGTACGCCAGGACGCTTTGGCGAAGGCCGACTCCGAAACAGCGTCCTCGACCGAATCCAAGCTGAGCAGGGCAAGGCGAAAAGTCCGTCCTATAAGGACATACGTTTGTGGTCGTAAAAATTATCTGGAATCGTCGAACAGGGCTTTCCGGGGTTGGCGATTCCGCTGGCAGCGGATTCGACGGGGAGAACCCGCCCGTATGGAATCCGTTGGGGGCTATCGCCCGTGATGACCCGGTCGAACCCCTCGGGACGAAACGGCAGGGCGGTTTTTGGAAAGGGTCGGGAAAGCGGGGTGCAAAAAAGTCCGTCCGAATTGAAGGAACGCGGAAAAGATTCGCGTTAACCTTTATTACGCCGCGGTCTCCTCCTTTGCTTCGGGACGCCATGGGAATTGCCCATTCCACCTTTCGAGGTTGCGGCAGGAGGGATCGGCGGTCAGGATAGGAGCTCGTAGCAGGATCAAATCCCCTTGGCTCTTCCACTTGAACACGGGCTCTTGCAACGGTTGTGACATAGAAATAGTGGCGTCGTTGGCGCCCCGTTACGATGCGGAACGCCTGGGGTGCGTGCTCGTCGGTTCGCCGCGGCACGCGGACGTCATCTTGGTGACGGGACCTGTCACGCGCCAGATGCTTCCCCGCGTCATAAGGGTATATGAACAGCTGCCGGAGCCTAAATCGCTGGTCGCAGTCGGCACGTGCGCGGCCTCGGGGGCGCCCTTCATCGGGAGCGGGGTGATCGAGGGACCGTTGGACGGCATAATCCCGGTTGACGCTTACGTGTTGGGTTGCCCTCCAAGGCCGGAAGCCATCGTGAGGGGGATCGTGACGGCCGTCAGAAGGAGATTTTCGTGAGCGCGCATGACGGGCGAAACTAGGGAATTGGAATACGATTACAGCAGGCTGGTTGTCCCCTTCGGACCCGTTCATCCGGCGCTCAAGGAGCCCGTCCATTTCAAAGTTTTCGTCAAGAAGGAAGAGGTCGTGGACGTCGGCCTTAGACTGGGGCACGTCCACAGGGGGATAGAGGCTTTGGCCGAAACGAGGAACTTGGTCCAGGCGATGTACCTCGTAGAGAGGGTATGCGGGATCTGTTCCCACAGCCACACGACCTGCTTCGTCGGAGCCCTCGAGGAGATCGGTCGCATCCAACCGTCCGAGAGGGCTTTGTACCTCAGGACTTTGGTGTTCGAACTCGAGAGGCTGCACAGCCACCTGCTTTGGCTCGGGATCATGGCATACGAGATCGGGTTCGACACGCTTTTCATGTTCGCGTTCAACACGAGAGAGGCGGTCCTCGACCTTTTCGAGGAGATCACGGGGAACCGGGTCCACCACTCCATGAACGTCATCGGGGGCGTGCGCTGGGACTTGGACGGAAGGATGGTTGAAAAGGTCGGCCGCTCGATGTCTAAGGTCCGCGAAGCGGCGCAACGCATTCGAGAGATCTTCCAAGACAAAACCGTTGAGGAAAGGCTTTCGGGCGTGGGTTTGCTCGACCGCGGCGCGGCCCAGGAGCTGTGCACCGTGGGCCCAACAGCCCGGGGATCTGGGTTGAAAACGGACGTGCGCAAGGAAGACCCTTACGCGGCATACGGAGCTTTGGAAGGGAGTTTTTCGATCGTCACGAGGACTGAAGGAGACGCTTACGCGAGAACCGAGGTAAGGATTTTCGAGATTTTTGAAACGATCAACATGATAAACGAGATTTTGGCCAGGCTGCCGGGCGGGAGCATAAGGCCGGGAGAAACGATCATAAGGTCGATGAACAGGGTGCCGCAGGGAGAGGCCGTTTCGAGGGTGGAGGCGCCTCGCGGCGAACTCCTTTACTACGTGAGGACCGACGGGAAGGGGGGATTGAGGCGGTTGAAGGTGCGGACCCCAACCCTAGCCAACATCGTCGGCTTGAGGCAGATGCTGATAGGCGGTGAGGTCGCCGACATACCAGTGGTGGTGGCCTCGATCGATCCCTGCTTGAGTTGCACCAACCGGATAACCGTAATCGACCTGGACAAGGGAGGGGCTGGAGAGCCTTTGCGGCGGAGGAGGAGAAAGTGGCCGCATTAGCAGCCCTTTTAGCGTCACTGCCTGCCGCGGTTTTCCTCAGCCTCCTATTCGAGGGGATAGACCGCAAGCTTCACGCGCGCATGCAGGGGAGGATAGGGCCTCCCGTGACGCAGCCGTTCTACGACTTTGCCAAGTTGCTAAACAAGGAAAGCGTGTTCCCCTCGAGCTCTTCGAAGGCGATCTTCGCCTCAGCCCCAGTAATCGCGGCCGCTTCCTCGATCCTCGCGGGCGCGATACCTTTGGCAAGCTTGGTTGCGGGAACGAGCGTGGTTGGCGACCTAATCTTGATCCTGTACTTGTTGACCATGTCCTCGATAATGGTCATGATCGGCGGCTCCTCGTCGGGCAACCCCTACGGGGCGATCGGGTTTTCGAGGAAGATGGTGATGCTGATCGGTTACGAGGTTCCCCTGCTCGCGTCCATCTTGCCGCTGTCGTTGAAATCCCAACATTCATTCTCGTACCACGGAATCGTCCAGAGCCAGGTCGGGATGGGCACGTGCTTCGCCTTCGCTTACCCGAGCTCCGCGTTTGCCGCGGCCGCTTTCCTCGCTTGCATACCGGCGGCGGCAGGCGTCGTGCCCTTCGACGTGCCGGAGGCCAAGACCGAGATCGTCCACGGGTACCTCGTCGAGTACGGCGGTCCCCACTTGGCTCTCGCGAGGCTGGCCAAAGACGCGGCGAGCTTCGCGCTGTCTTTCCTCGCCCTGACCCTCTTCTTCTACCACCCCCCTCTTTTCGAAGGCCATGCCTCGCTTGGAGGGTTGGCGTCCGCGATCCTGTGCGTCGCCTTCGCGCCCGCGATGATGTTCCTCACGGTAACCGTTCCCAGGACTGTGTTCGCGCGGTTGAAGGTAGGCCAAGCGTTCAAGTTCTGCTGGAGCTTGCCCTTGACCCTGTCCGCTCTCTCGGTGGTGCTATCCGCCGCGGGGTTTTAGGTGGGCTTGGCTTGAAGTTGGGAAGCGTGCT
>JAFNJA010000001.1:0-4557 GCA_017601265.1 Candidatus Brockarchaeota archaeon | reverse complement strand
GGAGTTGGGACGGGGGCTCCGCGCTGCCTTCCGGGCGCTGCTTAGAAAGCCCGTCAGGGTCCGGTACCTTACCGAAGCGGGGGAGATGGTACCCGTCCCCGAACGTTACAGGGGCAAAATAACCTACGACAAGGGAGCGTGCATAGGGTGCCTCCTTTGCATCAGGACCTGCCCCAGCGGCGCGATCTCCACGACCGAGGAGAAGAAGGTGGAGTTCAGCGTCTTCAAGTGCACGTTTTGCGGGCAGTGCGCGGAGATCTGCCCGAAAAAAGCCGTGAAGCTTGGTTCGGACTTTGAATTGGTGGTTTACGAGAAGGAGGGTATGGTCGTTCGATAAGGTTTATTACGCGCTCGGCAAGGGCTTCGAAGGCGAAGTGAAGGCCACGTTTGCTATCCGGCGCGCGCGAGATCGTCGCCTTGGTGCTTAAAGACGTGATGTACCGGAGCTCAGAATACCGGACTTTGGAGGAGTTTTTAATCGGGAAGTACGGATTTCGGAAGGTTGAAGAAGAAGAGCACGAAATCCGCAGGTTAAAGCAGGTCATGCGCGTGGACAAGACCCAGTTCTTCCTGAAGGACGAGCTTTCGGCACCGGTCGTCTCGGAAGAAACCGAAAAGGAGTTTTCTTCCATGGAGATACTCGAAGGCTTTTACCTCGACGCTGGGGTAAGGGTCTACGTCCTGGGCGATGTCACTAGAACGGAAGACATCGTCGAGGCCGGCGGGGATGAAAAGTACCCGGTCTACACGGCCACTTACCAGATGGTCAAACTCGTGAGCGAAAGCGGCTACGCGATACAGCAGTTGATCGAGAGGTTGGGCGTCGACCTGGGGCTGAGGATCGAGAGGAAGGATTGGTTCTTCCACAAGTGCGGGGAGGGCTAGGGCGGCCTCACAAGGCCGAGAAGCAGGTTCGGTTGCAGGCCAACTGCGACGGCTATGGCTGCGGTGGCCGCGGTTGGAAGCCACATCGTCCAGTGGACCTCGGCCACGTTTCTTTGATCGCCGAGGGAACGGCCCAAAAAAATCCTGTGGAAGGACCTGACGAGAAATACGAAAGAAACCATCGAAATGCAAGCCAATAATGCCAGGGCCGCGATCGAGGCGGAGATGCCAGCCCTGTGGAGAAGATATTCGTACGTGGCGTTGTAAAGGAGCCACTTGGCGTGAAAGCCGCTAAGAGGGGGGACGCCAACCAAGGAGAGGACGCAGATCGCGTAGCCGACTGAGGTCTTCTTCATCCCTCCAACCAGGCCGCCGAGCGAATCCATGTCGCTCGTTCCCCTCGCGATGAGGACCGAACCGAGGCCTTGCAGGACCCCTGACTTCATCAAAGCGCCGTTCACCAAATACATCATCCCCGCCGTGAAGCTCTGGGGAGTGAACAAGCTCAAGGCGAAAACCATGTGGCCGAACTCGTCTATGCTGCAGTACGCGATCATCCTCATGAAATCCCTTTGCGGATAAGCCAAAAGGGCGCCGAACACCATCGAAACGATCCCCGTTCCGGCGGCGAGCGTGACGATCGCTGGTGATGGAAGGATCGCGTGTAGTAGATGCAACATCTTGTAAAGCGCGAAGACCAAGGCGATGGGTTCCGCGCAAGAGAAGCTGTTGACCGCCGGGGTGGACGCGGGAAAAACGTCCGGAACCCAACCGTGGAAGGGAACCAGGCCAATGTCGGCCCCGAAGCCGATGACGAAGCATGCCGCCGCCAAAAAGGTTAGGCGCGGATTCCCAGCCAGCGAATCGGGTCTGCCCATTATGTCGAAGAGGTTGGAGGTACCTGTCGAGATGTAAATCATGAGTACTCCCAAAAGGACGAAGAGCGCGCTGATCGAGGTGATTATGAGGTACTTGAAAGCGGCTTCAGGCGGCGATTTTCCTGGGGCGTGCACTACGAGGACGATCGAGGCTCCTATCGTTAGTTCCACGAAGAGGAAGATGCCGAAAAGATCGTATGAGAGGGTGAGCCCGAGCATGCAGAAAAGGAGAAGCATGACGAAGAAATTGTACAGGCTTGCTTTCAATCTGCCTCCCCTTTCGGCCTTGACGTTGTACAACGACGTAATGAAAAAGATCGATGATACGCCCAATACGGCGGCGGCATTCGTCAAGTCAACCCTCAGTGAGAGGATCGGCGTCTCCAATGGCTCGCCGGCGAAAACCTGTTGTACCGAAGACAGGACGGTGACCAAAGTCAAACCCGTTCCGAAGAGCAGCGAGACCTTTTCGATCCTCTTGGAAAAGGGCTCGAGGAACCGGAAGGGGTAAGTGAACAGGCACAGGACGCCGGCGAAAAACGGGACTATCAGGGATAGGAGGGGGAGGAGGGAGTACATTACCGCGCCCACTTCCATTTGGTCACGACGACCGTTCCGTACTCTCGATACGCTTCAGTTACGATGAAAACGCCGACGACGTTGACGAACGCCATAAGGACCAAAATGAAGGGGATCAGGCTAAGGGGGCTCTCCGCGATCAGCGGGTAGAGCGCGTTCTCCGCCATGTTGAGGCCCGCGAGGATCTTAAGGGCGTCCTTTCGGGTGGACATTAGGAAAACGGACATCGAGAACATGAGCGCGCTGAAATAAACGGATTCGAATTTCCGGGGAAGCGGGGGCGAAAAAGTTCCCAAGATCAGGTAAAACAACGCCATCGCGGCGAGCGAAATGGCCGTATTTCGGGCGCCTATTGCGGGTTGCTCCGCGCTGTTTTCGGTCTTCACCATGCCCCAATAGATTATCAGGGGGGACGCCACGGCGCAGGAGAACCATTCCGCGAAAGTTATGAAGAAGTCAATGAGCGCCTCTATGTGCAACCCTGTCACGAGTTCGAGTAAGCAGTGCAAGAGTTCTACGAGCCCGATGGTAGCGGCCTGGAGGGACAGAAAGAAGATCGTTTCCCTCGTGTCGCGCCCCATGCAACCCAGGGCCGTGGCTAGGGTGGATCCGACCAAAACCGCGAAAACCGTCGTTTCCAAACGCTATCCTCCGAAAACCATGGAAAGTGCCAAGGCGACAACCGCTCCGGCCACGAACGACAGGATGGCGCCGAAATATCCTTGGCGGATGTCCAATCGGAGGAGTTTTGCGCAGAGATCCAGGAACTTTGCCGACAACGCGTTGTAGGCGCGATCCACATTAGACGCTTTACAAAGCTGCTCGACCCTTAAAACATGCGTCAAAGTATGGTAGAAGTGGTATCCGTGAGGGCCGTCCAATAAGTTTGAGCCTTCACCGCATAGGAATGGTTGGAATGTCTCTTCCCTTTCTACATTTCGGCCTGCTACGGCTCCCTTTCTGAAATGCAATATCATTAAAATGAATACAGCTGAAAGAGCGAGCATAGCTGTGGCCACAATCATAGGGCTCCAGAAACCCAATGGAGTCTCGATTATGGCTAGTTGGCTGGTGATTTCAACCGTGAAGCCCATCTGTTTGACCGCTGGAATAATAAGAAAACTAAGTGGAACTGCAGGGAATATGCCAAATATCACCGAAGCCGCCGACATTATGATCATCGGCAACAACATGAGGGCTGGCGGATCCTTAATCTGACCGCTGAAAGTAGTCACGTCTTTCGTTTGGACGAAGAACGAATGCAACAGACGCATCCCGACCGCGACGTTAAGTATGCACCCGAAGAGGGCGATGACCGTGGAGAACGTTGCCCCCGCGTAAATAGTTGAGTGGATAACCAGGTATTTGCTTGCAAACTCGCTGAACAGGGGTACAGTTAACATGGACAGGACACCGATTAAGCAGCAGGCAGAAGTAATTGGCATACGGTGATAAAGCCTATCCATTTCATTAATATCGTGCCTTCCAGTCGCATGAATTATAGCTCCAGAACAAAGAAAAAGTGCGCCAAAGCAGAAGGCGTGCGACAACATAAGGAACAGACCGGCCGCGATGCATAAAGGAGCGTTTAAACTGACAACCATCACTATGCAGCCAAGCCCAGAAATTGTGCCATAAGCTACTATCCTTTTAAGATCGTTTTCGATAAGCCCATTCAAACCGCCGATGATTAAGGTAATCGCGCCAATGAAGGAAGCGACGAAATTCCATAAACTGACGTTTCCGAATAGAGGGGCCAAAGGGATCGGTGGAGCTGATAAAACGTGGAAATGAAAAACCTGGTAAAAGAATCGGACGATTATGTAAACTCCAGATTGAAAGCCACATACGTGAAAAATGACGGTCGCCGATGTGGGCGCAATAGTCCCATCGGGCAGCCAAGTGTGAAGCGGGAAAAGCACTGTTTTTGGCAATATTGCAACAAGCATTAAGAGGAAAACGATAGAAATCAGCGGGTATCCTAGCGAAATCCCTTTGCCTATTTGCAGGATTTCCAACGTTCCGGTAGAAAAGAAAATGATTATCGCAACGGCTAGAAGAGCCATCGTTCCTATGTGAGTCATTATGAGACACTTAGCAGCTGCACGCAAGCACAATTCATCATCATTCCAAAATGAAATCAATACGTATGAGCACAGGCTTACCAATTCCCAAAAAACGACTAGGCTTAGTAGATTGTTCGAAAATAGCGTGC
>JAFNJA010000019.1:16097-20254 GCA_017601265.1 Candidatus Brockarchaeota archaeon | reverse complement strand
CGCTTCGCCAGCCGCGTCCCTCAATCGCTCGGCCGCTCCAGCAGCATCCTCGATCAGGCTCTTTAGGCCCTCATCCATGACGGGTCATCGTGGCGCGTATCTCCAATCCCTTGGGAGCACCCCGTTCCGCACGTAGTATTTTCCAAGCCTCCTTATCTTGGACTCCACGAGCTGGAGGGAGTGCCTGGCGAGCCTGTCGGCCGTCTGCCTGGCCAGGTGTTCCCTCAGGAGCCTGGCTTTCTCGATCAAGTTGTCGAGGTCCTCGGTCCTCGACGCCTCGATCTTCTCCTCCCTGAGCATTTGGCCGATCGACTTGCCGGTTACGGCCTCGACGAGGGGTATCCCGTGCTGGTCCCTGAGGATTGTGCCTATCTCGCTCTTGGTCTTGCCTTCCTTGGCGAGCTTCGTGACCAAAACCTTGACCTCGTCAGCCGTCATCCTCAACCACGGGGGAGCCTTCTTGGAGATGGGCCTCTTCGAGCCCGAGGAACCGCGCCTGTGGGAGTAGAGCCTGGCCATTTGCCTTCTTTCTGCCGGCCTTCGCTCCAGGGGGGAAAGATAACCTTTCCCCTCTTCCCTCCAAACCTTCGGGCAAAGGAGATGCGCGACGGAAGGAAGGGTTAAACCGAAGGAGGATCAACTCTCCGGGTGGAATTCCTGGCCCAATCCTTCTCCAACACAATGGAAGGCGCTGCGGCGGGCAGGAGGATGCGATGGAGTTCGCCCTCGGCAGCACTCCGCACTATTTTTGAGCCGGGGCCGCAGGAACGGATGCGAGAGGGAAGCGAGGTAGGAAAGACTAGATTTAAGTTCAGTAGGTATTAGATTTCAGATTCTTAGAGTCGGATATGGCGAGATCCACCAGAACCTCGTCCTCGGTGACATCAATATCAGAAATCTCAAGCTTATCTATGTCTAACGAGAGTTTGTAACCTAGAATACGCCTAGCCAGTTTACTTTCAATCGAATCCTTCGATAGAGATTGGACGAATTCAAGCATCTCATCGAAATTGAAGTGGGAAACGCCCACCGACATCCTTAATCCACACTCTGGTTCAAGATCGACGAACAGGCTCATATCCGGGAAGACCGCTATCTTTCTTCCCTCCGCCAATGGTTTCACCCTTGGATCATCTTTAACTTTCTCGATACAGATATTTGCGAGGATTTCGTACTGCTTCTCTATCTCCTCAAGCGTCTTCAAGTGTTCCCTATACGAGGCTTCCTCCGTAAGAAATTCCATTTTAATTTCATAAACCTTATTTTTCCTCGTAAGGACTAGGTTAAGCAGTCTTTCCACTAAAAATCCGACGCTCTTCGGATTATCCGTATCAACATCAATTCCAAAAATTATGCCCTCACGCCGATCTTTGCCCACTAAAGCTATATGACACTCTTTAGTTGCGTCCTTCCAAAACCTCTCAACACACGCTTCACTGTTGACTCTGGCAGCCTCGTATTTATCACCCCATCCCCAAACAGTGATCCTACTCATTCTTCATCATTCCTTTTCGGTCTTCCTCCTTTTAATTTACCCTCCTCATAAGGAGACAAGCTGCCTTCTGCAGCTATAAGGCCGCATAATTCCGCCTTCTGAGGAGTAAGGATTTCTCTAATCCCACTACTAGACAGTTCTAATAATGTCCCATGACTCAGGGGAAACAAAATCCTATCTTCTTCTATTCGTGCTTCTGCAAACGTTGAGATAACATTATTTCCTTCAAGTAGCTCATATTCTCCACTTTCTGTTACACCCACTTTATACCCGCCGAAATCCATTACCTCTCTATAAGTCTGTTTGTGACATTCTTCCCACTCTTTCTTTCGTTCTGTTAGAACCTGTTCTCCTTCCCGAAACCTTGATTCGTATTGACCTATTAACGACCCCCCACCCAACTCTTACTCCCCCTCAACCAATCTAACAGGTTATGAAGAGCCAGTATTCTTTTACAAGATTCTGGACTTTCCACCCACAAATTGATAAGATCCTGCGGCATATTGCCTCTGCAAGCATCGCAATAACATTCCTTAAACCTTATTTTCTCATCCCGCATATCGTATAATTTGCCGTCTCGAAAATAAAGACCATGCTTAGCTTCAAGAAACCATGAAAAATTACTATAGCTTATCCCTTTGTACCCAAGTTTTCGTCCAACTCCGTAGATAACTATTTCAAGTTTCTTATTATTAACTCTACCCAGCTTCTTCAGCATGATTAACACATGAGAAAGAAGATCGCCTAACAAGCCCTGCTCAAAAAGTTCTCTCGCAGGCATAACAAATGAAACATAATTCATTTCAACTTCCCTACTAAGAGATACATGGATCTGGCCTAGATTCGCACCTTTGATTAAGCCGATTAACGGAATATCGAGATCTAGAAAATCATTCGCGAGTGATATTAATCGCATAGTTTGAGACCAAGATTGGTATAACGGAGCGTCAACATAAGTATAATTATCGGGAATCATTGCAGCATCAGGTTTTAATTCTTTGATTAGCTTAAAGTAATCATCCTTTGTAAGCTTATCAATGAGTTCATCAGGCATAACTGTAGACAACAATATCTTTCCATTAAAGTTGAGAAAATCGTGAAGACCTTTGCTTAAAGCCTCCGACAATAAATCGCCGTTAAGAATCATTTGCCAGAGAGGGACAAAAATAGCAGGCGCATCTATTCCTTCTCTCCAAAACCATGATCCACGATTTCCTATATCAATCTGAGGAACGAACGATGGAAAATTAATCTTAAGCATATCCTTTTTCCTTAAGCGGGGGAGTAGGACTGGAAGTGGTCTGCGCTCCCCTCCGATAGGACAATACGTCCTCAACTTACAGAATGATTTGGGATGCGTAATACCTGAGAAAGAAGTCCCATTAATGCATGAATCTACAAGACAACGTTCGATCGCACAGCCGGCGCAAAGCTTCCTAAAATCATAATAATAACAGCTTCTACATGATACTCCACATTTACTTCCTCTCATACTTCTTCAGAAACCATGATGCAAAAGCCTTTAATGCTTTAGCCCTGTGAGAGAATTTATTCTTCTCCTCTATGCTCATCTCCGCGAAAGTCGAGTGAGAGCCGAAGGGTATGAAGAGGGGGTCATAACCAAACCCGCTTTTCCCTCGTGGCTCCGTCGCTACGTTCCCGTCGACCCTCCCGGTGAAAAGCCTGACCCCGCTTCCGGGCTCTCCGTATGCTAGGGCTGCCATGAAGTATGCTGACCTGTCCGCCGAGCCCGCGAGCAGCCTGAGTATTCCCTCGCAGCCGATCTTCCTGTGCACGTAGGATGAGTAGACTCCCGGGAAACCGTTCAGGGAGTTCACGAAAAGCCCGGAGTCTTCGATTATGAACCTTTCACCTGCTTTTTTCAAGGCCTCCTCGGCGCACTTCACGGCGACCTCCTCCAAGTCGTCCGACTGGGGCTCGGTTACTTCGATGTCAGCCTGCTCAAGCCTGATTCCGTATTTTCCGAGCAGCTCCTTCGCCTCGAGGAATTTTCCAGGGTTCCCGGTTACGAAGATCAGCTTCATCAGACATGCGGCTCTAACGGGACCTATTAAGCTAAACCGCTTTCCGGGAACCGCGCCAACCCTATTCCCCCGCCGAGGGATGCGGCGCAAGAAGCGCCAACGCCCCCTCGACCCCATCCGTGAAAGGACTTTTGAAGCCCGGCTCCAAAAGTCTATCCGTTCAAAAACGCCCAGCCAGGAGCCGCCGAAGGCCGCCTCATCCGCTGCGCGGGCAGAGCACGCGACCGCGCCGAACCTCAAAGCCCCGTTTTTGGAAAAACCTCTTATATCCTGCTTGCTGAGGCGCCCCTCGAGGATTCATGGCAAAGCTGGGAGCGACTGTAGTGGGATGCGGGAACATAGGAACGTACGCCCACATCCCGAACCTCAAGGCTATGCCGAACGTCGATCTCGTGTCCGTCTGCGACGTCGTCGAGGAAAGGGCGAAGGCGGCCGCGAGCAGGTTCGGCGTCGAAAAGTTCGAAACGGATTACCGCAAGGTTCTGGACGACGAAAAAGTGGGGCTCGTGGCAATATGCACGCCTCCGGATACCCACCTGAAGATAGCGGGCGCGGCTCTCGAGGCCGGGAAGCACGTCTTCTTGGAGAAGCCTTTGGCTTCGAACATCCGGGAGTCG
>JAFNJA010000019.1:11398-15969 GCA_017601265.1 Candidatus Brockarchaeota archaeon | reverse complement strand
GCAAGCTCATGCCAGGATTCTGCCTCAGGTACCACGGGATGTTCAGGTACGTGAAGCACCTGATAGGCGCGGGCAAGATCGGGCCTCCCGCTTTGATGTGGAGGAACTCGATAGGGGCCGCGATAGGGGTGCTGGCTCCGGCCCAGTGGGTAATGCAGAAGAGGAGGAGCGGCGGGATGCTCGTCGAGAACACCATGCACGTCTTCGACGCTTTCAGGTGGTTCGCAGGCGAGTACGACTCCGTGTACGCGAAGACTAGGACGGTCTCGAAAGGGATCGAGATCGAGGACACGGCGGTGGTGGCGATGAGGTTCAAGAGCGGGGCTTACGCGACCATAACGCAGACGTGGGCCGCGACCCACAGTTGGGACGCGTGGGGCGTGATGGGGGTCAACGGCACGGTCACGGTAGACGGGTACATAGGCGGTCCGATGAAGGCAAGCTGGAAGGGAGAAAGCCTCAGGGTGGTTGACGTCAAGGAGGACGCGATAGTCATGTACAGGAAGGAGATGGAGAGCTTCGTGAGGTGCATACTTGGCGGCCGAAAGCCGGAGGTGGACGTGACCGACGCGTTGAAGGCCCAGGAAGCTGCGACGGCGGCGCTTCGCTCGTCCGAGGAGGGGAGGCCGGTGAAACTCCCCCTCAAGGCCTGATGAAGGGTGGGAGCGTTGAAGAGGGGCGTAAACGCGTGGTGCTTCCCCGACCGCTACGGGATTAACGAAGTCCTCGAGAACGCGGCCAGGATAGGCTACGACGGAGTAGAGCTAAACCTGGACGAGGAGAAGATGGACCCCTTCAAGATGACCGAGAGGGAGGCCAGGTCCATCAGGGAAAAAGCCGAAAGCCTCGGGCTGAAGCTCCCCAGCCTCAGCACGGGCCTCTTTTGGAAGTACGACCTTGGTAACCCTGACAGGTCCGTGAGGGAGAGGGGCGCGGAGATAATGCGTAGGGGGTGCCGCCTGGCGGCCGAGCTTGGCGCTAAGGTCCTGCTCGTCGTGCCGGCCGTAGCATCGCCGAACGTTCCTTACGAGGAGACTTGGCGCCTCTCGAAAGAGACCGTGTTAAGCGCCGCTGACGAGGCCGAAAGCGCCGGCGTCATCTTGGGGATCGAAAACGTCTGGAACCACTTCCTTTACAGCCCGGTCGAGTTCAAGTCGTACTTGAAGGAGATAGGACACAAGCACGTGAAGGCGTATTTCGACGTCGGGAACGTCTGGCAACTCGGCTTCCCGCAGCAGTGGATCGGGATGCTCGGGAAAGACATAGCCTGCGTCCACGTAAAGGATTACGACAACGAGAGCCTGGAGTTCAAGCCGCTCCTGGAAGGCAACCTTCCTTGGAGGGAAGTGATGGCGCAGCTAAGGCACGTGGGCTACGATTACTTCCTGAACGTCGAGGTCTCCCCTTACAGGGGGGACGAGCTGAAGTGCGCCATAGACAGCAAAGCCGCCCTCGACATCCTGCTTAGGATGGCCTGAATTTCCTGGAAAGCTTTCCGAAAAGCCCTGGCTGGGCCGCGCGGCCAATCTCAAGTTCAAGTCCGAGCAAGTTCACGGTTGGGGCCAGGGGAAGCGATCCAGCCTCAGCCTCCCTTTCCCCCAATCTTCGTCAAGCATGAAGGCTTCCGCGTACTCAAAGCCCGCCTCGATCCCCCGCAACCTGGCCAGCGCCTTGTAATAGTCGGCGTAGGGGTAGTCCGAAGGCAACCCCCTTCCCCTCACGAACTCGTGCACCATTATCGCCTCAACCCACGCGTCGAAGCTGTCCGAGAAATCCGCGTACACCTTCGGCTCGAAACCCTTCGGGTCTTCCCAATTTTCGCAGAAGTAGAGCGCGCGCACGGAGTGCCTCGGAAGGTCTCCGAAGCCAGGAAGGGAAGCGAAGAAGACCGCCTCCTTCACTATTTCGTGGACCTTGGCATGGTCCCTGTGGTAGCTTCCCTTCCAATGCGTCACGACCGCGTCGGGCTTCAACTCCCTGATCGCCCTGCAGACGGCAAGCGCCTCTTCCCTCCCGCACTCCAGTTCGCCGTCAGAGTACGGCATCAACCTGAACTCGACGCCCAGCTTCCGGGCCGACTCGGCCCCCTCCCTGACCTTCTGTTCCTTGTACTTCTCGGGCGGGAGGCTGGGGTGTCCCCTTTCCCCGGCGGTCATGTGGACGAACACGACCCTGTTCCCGTCGGCTGCGCATTTCGCCGCGACTCCCCCGAACGAGAGCTCCAGGTCACCGATGTGGGCCCCGAAGGCGGCGACGCACTTTCTCTCGCGCACCCTTTCCACCTGCCACAGGCCACCGCTGGATTGTCCTCGTATTAATCAATTAAGGATCGCGCCCTCCTCCGCGCTCGGAAACCTCGACGCCAGTTTCCAGCGAAGCGGAGTCGGCCTGGACGAGTGGGCGGAGGAGGCGCCGGCGCGAACACATTTATACCAGCTTTTGGCGAGCGGCTCAAGGCAAGGTCATGTCGAAGGCCGCGAAGAAACCCAGGACGAAGTGGGGCGCGAAGGAATGGTACACGGTCGTCGCGCCTACCTACTTCGGAGAGAAGGTCCTAGGCTCGATCCCCGCGAATTCGCCCGACCAGCTGGTAGGCAGGAAGGTCGAGGTCTCTCTTTACGACATAACCGAGGACCCTGCCCACTACCAGATCAAGCTTTTCTTCAAGATCGTTTCCGTCGAAGGTACGAGGACGAACACGATCTTCTGGGGCCACGAGTACACCAGGGATTACCTGAGGAGCCTGGTCAGGAGGGGATCGAGCAAGATCGACGCCATCGTGGACGTGTCGACGGCCAACAACTTCAAGCTTAGGGTCGGCGTGGTCGTGTTCACCAGGAGGAGGGCGTCGCGCTCGCAGAAGAACGCGATAAGGAAGCTGATCGCGAGCGTCGTCACGAAGAAGGCTTCTTCGCTCAACTTGGACCAGCTCGCGCAAGAACTCGTCCTAGGAAAGGTCGACTCGGAGGTCCACAACGCGGTGAAAAAGATCCACGGGATCAGGAGGACGGGGATCCGAAAATCGAAGGTGGTTTCGCCCTCCCCTGAGGTTTCCGCGATGCTCTCGGCGCAGCAGGCCGGGGCCGTCCAGCAGGAAGCGGCCGCGTAGCGGCGCATTAGGCTTAAGGGCCACGGCTCCCGCCGAAACTCGGGCGCCGGTTCGGATCAGAAGGAAAAAGGTGCATGTTGTTGCGCGTGAAGGAGAGGAACGCGGTCAGGAAAGATTGGAGGAAGGCCAGGCTAAGGGTCGCGCTTTGCTACCCGGGCGATTACAGGTCCGGGATGTCCGGCCTGACTTTGCAGACGCTCTACGGGATGTTCAACAGCGCTGAGGGCGTTTTGGCGGAAAGGTTCTTCGAAGGTTTCCCGAAGAGCCTTGAGACGGGAAGGCAGCTGAAAGAGTTCGACGTCGTCGCCTTCACCCTGCAGTTCGAGGAGCAATACGCAACATTACTAAGGATGCTTTTGGAAGGAGGCATAGATCCGAGAAGGGAGAGCAGGAAGGGTCCGATCGTCGTGGGCGGGGGGCCGTGCGCAACAGCCAATCCCGAGATCCTCTCCAGCTTCCTCGACCTCGTCGTTCTGGGAGAGCTCGAGCCCGTGTTCGTGGAGCTCTGCTCAATCCTCCAACAAGCCAAGCACCCGCGCGACCTCGAGGGGTTGGCCGGGGAGAGGGGGTTCTTCGTGCCCGGGTTTTCCGAGGGCGGTGAAAGGGTTTACGCGCGGAACTTGGACGAGGTGCCGCACGTCGTGAGGCAGGTCGTGACCGAAGACCGCGCTCCAGGGCTGATGCCGATCTTCGGCAGGAGCTTGATGTTGGAGGCTTGCAGGGGGTGCCCGCAGTCTTGCCGCTTCTGCTTGATCTCGCACGTCTCCTCCCCCTTCAGGTACCGCTCGACGCGGGCCATGCTCGACATCGCGAGACGGGGCCTCGCGGAGACGGGCGTTGACAAGGTCACGATCATAGGATCCGGAACTTCCTTCGTCCCGGGGATCGAGAAGGTCGTAGAAGAGCTGGCAGCCTCGGGGACGCGCGTCTCCATACCCTCGGTCCTCCCGAGAACTTTGGCCAGAGGCTCCTTGGCGAAGGAGCTCGCGTCGTCAGGCCTTCGGACCGTAACTCTTGCTCCGGAAGCAGGGTGCGCGCTCAGGTTCAGGGCGGGGAAGAGGATTGGCGATGGGGAGTTCGTCGAAGCTGCCTCCGCCTGCAGGGAAGCCGGGATGAAGAAGATGAAGCTCTACTTCATGGTCGGCCTTCCTTCAGAGTCGGAAAGCGACGTTCGGGACTCGTTGGACCTTTCCGAAAGGATCGCCAGCAAGGGCCCCCGCGTATCCGTATCCCTCAACCCATTCATACCGAAGCCTTTCACGCCCTTCCGATGGGCCCGACGGCCCGACCCAAAGGTCGTCGGAAACCGATACTATTACCTGAGGAAGGAGTTCATGAAGCGCGGTTGGACGTTCTCGGGCTCGGGCGTCAAAAGGATCGAGGCTCAGACAGCCCTCTCGCTCGGGGGGCTGGAGGTCGGCGAAGCATTGCTGAAGTCCATCGAGGCCGGCTCCGACTGGGT
>JAFNJA010000019.1:0-11388 GCA_017601265.1 Candidatus Brockarchaeota archaeon | reverse complement strand
CAAAGTACTGCAAAGCGGCTCCGGAACCTATGGAGGATGAAGAGCCGCGAATCTCCCCTTCCGACCATTCGAGGGCGCTCTCGGGCTACAGGGAATTCCTGAAGGAGGCGGGCATCGAATCGGCTCGCTCGTGAGGCTTTCCGGCCCACGGCGATGCCCGGGCAACTAGGCTGCGCTTACAACGCTTACGACGTCGCCGTCCTCGAGGACGTGGTCCTCTCCGAGCCTCATCTTCGTCCTTCCGTCAACCGCGTAGAGGAACCTCTTCCCGAGGTCGCTGTGTATCTTGTAAGCCAGCTCCCTGGCGTTCGTGCCGCGGGGGACGAGGTAAACGTCGGGGAGGACGTTGCCGTCGTGGTCCGTCATCTTGTTCGGGTCCTCGACTGGATAGACGGCTATCATCCCGAGCACCTCGAAGTAAGACTTGTTCAAAACCTCCTGCACCCCGGTAGAACCCCACCTGGCCAGGACCTTTTCCTCCACGAGCTTGAGCGCGCGCCTCTGCTCGTCCGTCAAGCTGCCCTTGATCTTGAAATGGCCGTCGCCGGGCGTGTATTCTATCAGCCCTTTCGCTTCCGCCCTCCTCAGCACGAGCTCTGATTCGGCGCTTGTGGGCACGACGTCGAGGCCCATACCCCTGATCCTCTCGATGTTCGAGGCGGCTTCCTCGGTATCGGCCTTGTTGGCCGCCGTTACGATGGGCTTCGCCCTCCTCCTGAGCTCCTTCGAAAGCGCCTCCAACCCGCTATCGCCCCAGGAAGCGGGCTTCTCCGCGTCCAGCCCTGACGCCTCGATCGCTCCGGCCACCCGTTCCCTGCTTATGCCGAGCCCAGCCAGTTTCTCGGCGAGGAGCTCGTCAGCCCTCCTCCTCGACTGCTCCGCTTGCCTCGCTATCTTGGCCCAGTCCCTCGAGATTATCTGCTGCATCCACTTCTCGTACTCCTGCTCGAGGAAGACCATGTCGAGCAACGGATCGCGCGTTCCCGGCTTCACGGGCCTTCCTTCCTCGTCGGTACCTCCGGAAGCGTCGACGACGTGTATCAAGACGTCCGAGTTGCTTATCTCGGAAAGGAACCTGTTACCGAGCCCCCTGCCCTGGTGGGCTCCAGGGACCAGCCCGGGCAGGTCGACCAGCTTGACGGGTATGAGGCGGTCGGTCCCCGTGCAAAGCGAGTTGACCGGGTTGTCCTTGACTCCCAGCTCTCTGCAAACGCACTTCTTCCTGACGTAGGCGACCCCGACGTTCGGTTCTATCGTCGTGAAAGGATAGTTCGCTATCTTCACCATCGTCAGCGTGGCGGCCGAGAAGAACGTGCTTTTGCCCACGTTGGGCTTGCCCGTTATGCCGGCCAACCGCAACCAGGTCACCCGCTGATCGAGCGGATCCTCCGCTTCTACTGCGTACGGACCGGAAGCTTTCTTAAAACCGTTCCCGCGCTTCGGAACCCCTTTTTGACGAAACCGCCGCCAGCCGCCCCGTCCAGCACTGGCCGCGGGCGGCTCGGCCAGTAACGTTTAATTGAGTTCCAAAGTCTGGTCGCTCTCGGCGTGTCGGATGCGTCTGCCCGATTTGTCCGAATCCAGCTTGGCGAAGCTAGATGAAGCAAGGGAGAAGGTCAGGATCGGTAGGCTGATCGCCTGGAGGAAGCAGAGGTCGGCGGTGAGGGTGGAGAGGCCGACGAACGCCTCGGCCGCGAGGAGGTTGGGGTACAAGGCGAAGCAGGGTTTCGTCGTGGTCAGGGTCAGGGTCGCGAGGGGGGGAAGGAGGAAGCCCCGCCCGAGATCGGGCAGGAGGCAGAAGCACCTCGGCGTGGTCCTCTTCACCCCTTCGAAGAGCAGGAGGTTGATCGCAGAAGAAAGGGCCGCGAGGAAGTACCCGAACTTGGAGGTCCTCGGATCTTACTGCGCGGGCGAGGACGGAACTAGCAAGTGGTTCGAGGTGATCATGGCGGATCCGGACAACCCCCGGATAAAGGCCGATCCGAGCTTGGAATGGCTGTCGAAAAGGGCCTGAGCCGCGCCGGGGGATTTTAGTTGAAGATCCTGGTCGTGGGCGGATACGGCAGGATGGGCTCTTGGCTCGCGAAGTTCCTCTCGAGGTCGGGCCATTCAGTTTGGATCACGGGAAGGCGCTCCGCTCCCCTGAGGAAAGCTTCGCTCGGGCTGCCTGTCGTAGCCCCGGGGGCGAGCTGCGAGTGGATCGAGTGCGCCGTCCTGTCCGTTCCCCCTCGGAAGGTGGAAGGGGTCGCTTTGGAATACGCCCCGCTGCTCGGCGAGGACTGCCTGCTCGTGGACGTCTCGTCCGTGAAAACCCCGGTATTGGGTTTCATCAGGTCGAGCAGGAGGCCGGTCCTTAGCATCCACCCGCTGTTCGGCCCCACGACCGAATCCCTCGAGGGCAAAAGCGTCGCCGTCGTGCACCCGGCAAGGCTCGAGGGAAGGTCGAAGGAGTTCGTCGACAGCTTCAAGAAGGCTGGAGCGAAGGTCGTGTTCTGCTCGCCGAAGGAGCACGACGCGGCCGTTCCTTACACCTTGGCTTTGCCGCACCTTTTGGCAGCCCTCTACGGCTCCTTGCTGGCCGAAAGCGGCATAAGGCCTGGGACCCTCGAGAGGCTTGGGGGGTCGAGCTTCAGGGCGATGAGCTCCTTGGCCAAGTCCGTGGGCTCGGAGAGCCCCGAAGTTTACGCTTCGATCCAGCTCGCGTCCCCCTCCTACGACGAAACCTTGGGGCTGGCGCTGGGCAAGCTCCGAGCCGTGCGGAAAGGGCTCCGAGAAGGCGACGCCGGGGCATTCTTGAGGCTGATGCGCGACTCCTCCAGCCTTCCATTCGCGCGGCGAATCCAGACTGCGAAAACGTTTTAAGCGGTCGAGGTTCCGTAGCCTTCCAACCGAAGTTGAAGCGCGCTCCGAAGCCGGCGATGGCGTACTTCTTCTTTAGCTATTAGCGCGCAAAGCCAGCGTAAAAACTCGTTTTCCGGTGATGAACCGAATGAAACCCGTCGAGGATTTGGTCGTCGTCAAGTTCGGTGGCGCGAGCCTGGCGTCACCAAGCCTGATCAGCAAGGCCGCCAGGTCGGTGGTCGACGTCGCGAAGTCCGGAAAAAAGATCGTAGTCGTCGTCTCTGCCATGGGAAAGACGACCGACGATCTCCTGAGCACCACAAAGGAAGCGGCATCCGGCGCCCTCTCCCCGAGCCACTTGGACGAGATCTTGTCGATGGGGGAGAGGACGAGCGCCAGGATCTTCTCCGCCTCCCTGAACTCGCTGGGCCTGAAGTCCGCCTTCCTCGACCCCTCCGATCCAGCTTGGCCAATAGTGACCAACGGCGACCACGGGGCCGCGGAACCGATCCTGGAAGTTTGTGAGAAGAAGGTTCCGGAGGCGCTGATGCCCCTCATTGAAGGAGGGGTGACGCCGGTCCTGCCCGGTTTCGTTGGCCGCTCATTGGACGGCGAGGTCACGACGCTGGGGAGGGGAGGCAGCGACCTGACGGCCTTCCTCGTCGCTGGAGTCCTAGGGTCCAGAACGGTAGTGCTCGTCACGAGCGTGGGGGGGATAATGACCGCCGACCCGAAACTCGTGAGGTCGGCGAGGAAGCACGGCCAGTTGAGCGCCGAGGAGCTCGCTTCCCTGGCAGACTCGGGCGTCAAGTTCATTCACAAAGCGTCTTTGAGGTACCTCAGGGAGGGGACCAGGGTGAAGATAACGAGCTACCTCGACGAGGATCTGGAATCGGAGGGCACGTGGGTCCAGGGTTCGCTGCCTTCGCTCGTAGTGGAAGGCAGGCCGGAGCCCGTGACAGCCGTCGTACTCGCGGGAAGGGGCATGCCGAGCGTCAGAAAAGCTCTGAACTGCCTGGCCAGCTTCTCGTCGAGCGGGGAGATAAAGCTGATAGGCTCGATCGTCAACTCCAACAGCATAGTGGCGTACGTGGAGAACGGGGTGGACGGGGACGTGCTTGAAAGGTTGCACGGGTCCTTCATAGAGGAGGAGACCGCCCTCGGCGTGGCGGTAAGGAGCGACTTGGGGTGCGTCGTCGTCAAGGGCGCCGAGCTCTCAGAAAGGCTCGGGATCCTCGGCAAGGTCAGCCAACCGCTGGCGTCGGACGGGATAAACATCCACGGGGTCCTGACCCTGGGTTCGAACTTCACGATTTTCGTCAACAGGGATTCGGTCGGGCGCGCGGCGGAATTGATAAAGGAAGCTTTGAGGAAGGAGGTTTGATTTAGGATGATGGGAAAGGAGAGGCGGATCGGCAGGATCTTCAAGCCGGACGGAAAGACGCTGATAGTGCCGATGGACCACGGAGTGAGCGTCGGCCCCATCGAGGGGATAGTTGACCTGCGCGAGACCGTAAAGGAGCTCGTCGCGGGAGGGGCGGACGCGGTCCTGATGCACAAAGGCTGGGCGAGGTCGGTCGACGCGCGCGGAGCGGGGCTCATCGTGCACGTCTCCGCCGGAACTTCGACGGGGACAAAGCCCCTCCACAAGTACGTAGTGTGCTCGGTGCTGGAAGCCTTGAGGCTCGGGGCCGACGCCGTGTCTTTCCACGTGAACGTGGGTTCGGAGACGGAGGACGAGCAGCTCGAAGCCCTGGGCGCGGTTTCCGACGAATGCAGCGCATTCGGAGTCCCCCTTGTCGCGATGATGTACCCGCGCGGCCCGAAGGTCAAGAGCGAGCACGATCCGCAATCGGTGGCGCACGCCTCCAGGATCGGGGCCGAGCTCGGCGCGGACGTCGTGAAAACGAACTACACGGGCAGCGTCGACTCGTTCAAGGAGGTAGTGAGATCTTGCCCCGTGCCGGTTGTGATAGCCGGAGGGCCGAAGACCGAGTCGGTGGAGGGCTTGCTGAGCATGGTACGAGACTCGATGCTCGCGGGTTGCCGCGGGGTCTCGATCGGCAGGAACGTCTTCCAGCACCGCTCCCCGAGGCTAATGACCGCCGCGATGAGGAAGATCGTCCACGAAGGTTCGAGCGTCGAAGAGGCGCTTTCGATCCTCGGTGAAGGCCCTTGACAGAGGTGTGGCTGAAGGCTCCAAGCAAGTTGGAGCGTTCGGAAGCGGAAAAGTTAGCCTCCTCGCTTGATCGCTTCGACAAGCTTTTGGTGGAACCCGGCCGAAGCTTCGAGGGCTTCCGGGGCAGGATATCTATCGTCGCCGAATCGGGCGGCGACGTAAAGCTCCTGCGCGTGTCGTCGGAAAGCGAATTGAAGGAGCTCGAAATCGAGGCTTCTTCGGGAAAATGCACCGCCGCTAGGGTGGAGGTGCGCGACGCGCAAGGCCAAGCTTTGGCGGCCGAAGCTTCCAGGGCAGGGGCGAAGTACGTCGTCGTCTCCTGCCCGGACTGGAAGGTCATCCCGTGGGAGAACTTGGTGTCGAAGATCAAGGGCAGGTCCGTCCTCATGGCCGAGGTTTCCAAAAGGCAGGAGGCTGAGCTCGCCCTTGGGGCGCTCGAGCTAGGCGTCGACGGGTTGGTGGTCGACTCTTCGAACCTCGAGGAGGCCTTGGCGATAGCGGAAAGGTCCAGAAAAGCTTCCGAAACCTCGATCGAGCTCGTGCCCGCGAAGGTGAGGCGGACGGAGAAGGTGGGAATGGGCTTGCGGGCTTGCGTCGACACCTGCGACCTCCTTACCGAGGGCGAAGGGCTTTTGATCGGGGTTCAGTCTTCGTTCCTCTTCCTCGTCGAGGGCGAGGTACGCCAAAACCCGCACGTCGAGCCGAGGCCCTTCAGGGTCAACGCCGGAGCGGTCTCGAATTACGTGCTCGCGCCCGGAGGCGTTACCGAGTACCTTTCCGAGTTGCGCGCAGGCAAGAAGGTCCTCGTCGCCTCCAGGGCGGGGACGAGGGAAGCCGTCGTGGGAAGGGTGAAGGTCGAGAGGAGGCCCCTGGTTTTAGTCGAGGCCGAGTTGCGGGGAAGGTTGGGAAAGATCGTACTGCAAGACGCCGAGACGATAAGGCTCGTCTCCCCGGAAGGCTCGTTATCAGTGAGCGAACTCGACGAAGGCTCTGAGGTCTTGGTCAGGCAAGAGAGCGGGGGAAGGCACTTCGGGCAAAGGGTCGAGGCGGAGGAGATAGATGAACGCTAAGATCTGCGTCTCGACGAAGGCCCGAGACCTGGAGGAGCTCGTGAAAAACGCCGTCGAGGCGGAGAGGGCGGGAGCCGATCTGGTTGAGGCGAGGTTGGACTACCTCCCCTCTCACGAAGGGATAGGCGAGATTCCGAGGTCGGTCAACGTTCCCGTGATCGCGACCGCGAGGAGCGCCGCGGAAGGGGGAGGTTTCGAAGGCGGCGAGGAAAGCAGGGCCAGGTTGCTCGGGAAAGCTGCCGAATCTGGCTTCCGCTACCTGGACGTCGAATTGGGGTCCAAGGCTTTGGAAAAACTTTCGGGGAAGGGGAACCTGATCGTTTCGTGGCACGACTTCGCCTCCACGCCCGGGGTTGAAGAGCTCGAGGAGGTTCTGGACAGGTCGATCCGTTCGGGCGCGGAGATAGCGAAGATCGTGACGACCGCTGAGAGGAGCGCGGACAACATCACGGTCCTGAGGTTCCTAGCGAGGCACGCGAGGTCTCGCAAGATGGTTTGCTTCGCGATGGGCGAGGAAGGCCTTCCCTCGAGGGTCCTTTCGCCGCTTTTCGGCTCGGCGTTCACGTACGCGTCCCTGGGAAGGGGCAAGGAGACGGCGCCTGGGCAGGTGCCGGTAAAGGAGCTGAAGCAAATGCTGAGGGACCTATCCCTCTAAGGCGGTCCGGTTGCAGCTCGAGATCTCGGCGAAAACGCGCCTCCTTCTCCTGATAGGCGATCCCGTCGAGCACTCGCTCAGCCCCGTGCTCCAGAACGCCGCCATCAGGAAGGAGGGCATCGACGCCGTCTACCTCGCGGCCCGCGTCAAGCCCGAGAACCTTGGGCCGGCGGTGCGCGGCCTTTCCTGCATCGGGTGCGCTGGCTTCAACGTCACGATGCCGCACAAGGTGAAGATCCTAGAGCACGTTGACGAGCTCGACGAATCCGCCAGGGTTGCCGGAGCCGTGAACACCGTGAAGAACCTCGAAGGCAGGCTCGTTGGCTACAACACGGATTGCAAAGGAATATCGGAAGCCCTCGAGAGGTCCGGTTTCGGCCAGAGAAATTTCAAAGCCGCAGTACTAGGTGCGGGCGGCGCCGCGAGGGCGGCTTGCATAGGGTTGTCGAGCTTCGGCCGCGGGCCGAGGATCGTCCTGGTCAACAGGACCTACGAGACGGCCGCCGAGCTAGCAGCGGCCTTGTCCAAGCGGGGGCTCCGCGTAGAGGCCGCGAGGTGGGAAGAGATGCCAAGCGCGCTCAAGGAATCCGACCTTCTCGTAAATACCACTTCCAGGGGGATGTACCCAGGGCTGGACGATTCGCCAGTCCCAAGGGAATTCCTCAGGGCCGGCATGGCGGTCCTCGACCTGATCTACTACCCTTGGAGGACGAAGCTGCTGAGGGAAGCCGAAAGCGTGGGTTCGAAGGTCATAACCGGCCTGGAAGTCCTCGTCTACCAGGGGGCTGAGAGCTTCAGGATCTGGTTCGGGAAGGAGCCCGACGTCGGGTTGATGATGTCGGCGGCGAAAGAGGCTGCGAGGGCGAGGGAACCTGCCTGAAGCCACCTGCCACGGAGCTGTGACGATCGTCAACGCGATGGCCAACTACTTGGGAGCGGCCCTGGGCATAGACATCCACGTGAAGGCGCGCGCCAGGGCCGAGGACGGCTCCGGGAAGATCAGAGCCGCCATACCGGACGGGAGCTGCGGCGACACTTCCTTGGTTAACGCGGCAGCCAGGGTCGTGCTCGAGAGGTTCGGCCCGGGAAAAGACCTCAGCGTCGAGGTGCGTTCCGAGATACCCGTCGCGAGGGGGCTGAAGAGCAGCAGCGCGGTTTCGAACGCGGTCGTCCTCGCTTGCAGCTCCGCCCTTGGTCTTAAACTCCCACTCGTCGAGCTCGTCAAGATGGGCGTTGAAGCGGCCTTCAGGGCGAAGGTCACGGTGACGGGAGCCTTCGACGACGCGAGCGCCAGCATGCTCGGCGGCGCGACCGTGACGGACAACAAGAGCCTGAAGCTGTTGAGGCGTTTCAGGGTGGACGGGCGCTTGAGGGTCGTCCTGCTCGTGCCCCCTTCCCAAAGCTTCTCCGGAAAGGTGGACGTCGGGAAGGTGAAGCCCCTCTCAGAAGTTTTGGCTCTCGCGCATTCGCTTGCATTGAGGAAGAAGCTCTGGATCGCGATGACCTTGAACGGGCTGGCTTGCTCGGACGTATTCGGTTGCGGGGGGGAAGCGGCGCTCGCGGCGCTGGGGGCGGGAGCCCTGGGCGCCGGCCTCTCCGGGAAAGGGCCCTCCGTAGCCGCGGTCGTCGAGGAAGGAGGGGCCGACAGGGTGAGGGAAGCGCTCGAAGCTTTCGAGGGAGACCTGATGGTGAGGGGTATAAACAATGAAAGGGCAAAAGTCAGTTAGGCGCGTGGTGGTCAGGGGAGGGGCGCGCTTGTCCGGCGAGGTGGCGGCGCCGCCTTCGAAGCCTTACTCGCACAGGGCCTTGATCTGCTCCGCCTTCTCGCAAGGGGCGAGCAAGATCGTGAACCTGTCGCTTTGCGAAGATTCCATGGCAACGGTCTCCGTCCTGAATGGCATGGGCGCGGAGATCGAGATCGAGACCGAACCCGGGGCGTCGACCGCATTGGCGCGCGGCTCCATTCCCCTTGAGCCCGAGACCGTGCTCTGTTGCGCGGAATCGGCCTCGACGCTCAGGATGTGCCTTCCCTTGGCGGCTTCGCAGGGCTTCTTTTCGGTTTTCGCGGGAGAGGGGAGCTTGCTCAAAAGGCCGGTCGGACCCGTGCTGGAAGCCCTGTCATCCCTCGGGGTTGACGTGAGGTCTAGGAAGGGGTACGTTCCCGTAGCGATCGACAGCAAGGGATTCTCATCGGACAGGGTCGCCGTTTCCGCGGGTTTCGGTTCGCAGCACGTCTCGGGCCTCCTCCTCTGCGCCCCGCTATCGCCGCGCGGGATGAGGGTCGAGATACTTGGAGAGGTGGTGTCGAAGCCCTACGTCGACCTCACGGTGAGCGTCATGCGCGTTTTCGGGGTCGCCGTCGAAAGGAAAGGTTATGAAAGGTTCGAGGTAGAGCCCGGCCAGAGGTACGAGGGACGAGAACTGGTCGTGCCTGGGGATTACTCCTCAGCCTCCTTCTTGATGGCGGCGGCTTTGTCGACCCGCTCGGAGGTAACGCTCCTGGGCTTGGCGAAGGAAGGGTTGCCGGACTACAAGGTTCTGGAAGTACTCGGAGAGTTCGGCGCCGAGCCGAGGTTCGAATCGGGAAAGCTCACGATCTCGGGCGGAAAGCTGCGCGGGACGGAGGTGGATTGCAGGGACATTCCGGACCTCGTGCCCCCGCTCGCGGTCGTGGCCTTGCTTGCCGAAGGAAGCTCGAGGCTCAGGGGGGTTTCGAGGCTTTCCGCGAAGGAGTCGAGCAGGGCCCAAGCTTTGGTGTCGGAGCTGGGGAAGATGGGAGGGAAGCTGCGCTTGGAGGGCGAAGACTTGGTCGTCCACCCGTCCGGAAGGCTCCGCGGGTGCGCGGTCTCCTCCTGGTGCGACCACAGGATCGAGATGGCGCTCGCGGCAGCCGCGCTGGGCGCCGAGGGCGAAACAACGATCGAGGACGCGATGAAGGTGTCAAAGTCTTATCCGGGGTTCTACGAAGACCTTGCCCGCCTGGGAGCTGAGATCGATGCCGGGCAATAGCATCGGCCGAATGTTCGTCGTCACCTCCTTCGGGGAGAGCCACGGCGCGTGCGTTGGCAGCTTGGTCGACGGCTGCCCTGCGGGTCTGGAGCTGAATGCCGGAGAGGTGCAGGCGTTCCTGGACAAGAGGCAGAGGAACGTTTTGGGTTCCCCTAGGAGGGAGCCGGACAAGTTGGAGATACTGAGCGGCGTCTTCGAGGGGTTCACGACGGGCGCGCCCATCTGCCTCGTGATCTGGAACAGGGACGTAGATTCCTCGGCTTACGAAGAGATCAGGCACGTGCCAAGGCCGGGCCACGCCGATTACGCAGCGCGCGCCAGGTACGGAGGTTTCAATGATTACAGGGGAGGGGGGAGGTTCTCGGGAAGGATCACGGCCGGGTTCGTGGCGGCGGGAGGGGTCGCGAAGGCGGTCTTGGGGAGGATAGGCGTCGAGGTTGCGGCCCACTCGTTGAGCATAGGCCGAGTCTCGGTAGGGGGCGAGTTTACGATCGAGAAGGTAAAAAGGGCTTACGAGAGCCCGGTCAGGTGCGCCGACCCGGAGGTTTCAGCGAAGATGGTCGAGGAGATCGCGAAAGCCGAGGCCGAAGGGGACAGCCTGGGGGGCGTGGTGGAAGCCATAGCGACGGGGCTCCCGCCCGGGGTGGGAGACCCAGTCTTCGAGTCGCTAGATTCGGAGTTGGCCAAGGCTTTAGTGAGCATACCCGCGGTAAAGGCCGTAGGTTTCGGGGAAGGCTTCGGGGCGTCAGCCTTGAGGGGCTCGGAGAACAACGACCAGTTTCTGAGCGTGGACGGGAAGGTTTCGGCACGCACGAACAGGGCCGGAGGAGTTTTGGGAGGGCTCTCCTCGGGCATGCCCCTCGTCGTGCGCGTCGCCTTCAAGCCGACGCCTTCAATAAAGCGGGAGCAGCGCAGCGTGGATTTAATGTCTGGAAAGGAAGTGAAGATCAAGCTCCAGGGAAGGTTCGATCCCTGCGTCGTTCCTAGGGCGGTTCCCGTCGTCGAAGCGATGTGCTCCATAGTGCTAGCCGACCAGTGCATAAGGTGCGGCCTCATCCCCCAGGTGCTGAGGTGACAGCGAGTGGCTGGCGAGCTAGAGGGGCTGAGGAAGAGGATAGACGAGATAGACCGGAAGATCGTAGAGCTGCTTTCGGAGCGCTTCTCGGTCGCGAAGGAGGTGGGGGAGGCGAAGCGCAGGATGGGCCTCCCCCCGGTCGACGTCGGCAGGAGGGCGAGCGTGCTCAGGAGAGCCGAGAGGGCGGGGGCGAGGGCGGGCTTGGACCCGTCCTTCACAAGGTCGATCTTCGAGTCGGTTTTGGCCTACTCCGAGGCGATGCAGGGCGGAGCGAGGGTAGCCTACCTGGGGCCGAAGGGGACCTTCTGCATGGACGCTGTCGAGAGGTTCTTCGGCTCGAGCGCCGACTCGGTCGCGCAGAGGGAGGTCTTGGACGTGTTCAAGGCCGTGAGGGAGGGCTTCGCGGCTTTCGGGGTCGTCCCGGTCGAGAACTCCCTCGAGGGGGTGTACGGGTTGGCCCTGGACGCGCTCGTAGAATGGGGCCTCAAGGGGGTGGGGGAGGTGATACTTCCTGTTTCGAACTGCCTCGCCTCGGCGAAGCGCTGGGCCCTCGGGAGGA
>JAFNJA010000198.1:2740-3024 GCA_017601265.1 Candidatus Brockarchaeota archaeon | reverse complement strand
CATGCTTTCGAAGAAGATATTAGCCCGCGATGAGGTGCACGGAGCCAATGTCCGTGCCGCCCCGCGAAAGGATCATGGCCGCCCTGAGTCTGGAGGAAACCGACGCGGTTCCGATAAGCCCGCTGCTTCACGTCCAGTTTCCTTCGGCTTTCTTGGGGATCGATTTGAGGGACCTCGCTTCCCCTTTCGCCACTTGCCCCGTATGGAAAGCCGAGCTTGAGACGTTCGAGCGGCTGAAGATGGACGCCATGGTCGATGGCGCGCCAGACGCCGTACAGGCAAGG
>JAFNJA010000198.1:0-2730 GCA_017601265.1 Candidatus Brockarchaeota archaeon | reverse complement strand
GCAGAAATTATGCGAGAGCAGATCGGGACCTTAGACCAAGAGCAACAGAAAAAATATCTGGACATCATTCTCCAACAGAGCGACCGTCTTACCCGGCTGATCAATGACCTGTTGGACATTCAGCGTTTCGAGGCGGGAAGGAGGAAGGACATGGTTTCGAAGGGGTTTCGAAACCCCGAAAGGAACGTTGGAAACCGAATGCGTGGTTCCAGACGGAGACCAAGCGTGGGAGAAGAGACCCCTAATCAACAACCCGGTGGAGGATTTAGAGAAAGTGAGGTGGATTCTCGGCGGCACCATCTCCTTGGAAGGGTACGAGGAGGTGAGGCGCGCGGTTGGGGAAAAGGGAGTTGTGAAGGTCATGACTCACCTGCCGATCAACTTTTGGATGGGGTACAGGGACACTTCCGGCACCAAGAGCGTGATAGACCTCTATAGGCAGCCCGACGTCGTGAGGCAATACCTCCGCCTCTACAAAGAGGCGTGGCTTCTCCCCCTCGTGGAAGCCTGCTCCGAACGCCAGGTGGACGCGATGTGGCTTGACGGCACTTACACGGGGTACCTCAACAACAGGATGTTCCAGGACTACGTGCTCCCGGATCTCTGGACCGTTGCCAGCAGGGCCGAGTTCCCGGTCATCCTCTTTCTTTCAGGAGGGCCGTGCAGCAGGTTCATGGAGGAAGCGAGGGACTCGGGAGTCGAGTGCGTTGAAGGCTTGGACCCGCCCCCAACGGGCGACGTAATCCTTTCGGAGGTCAAGAGGAAGATAGGGAGTCACGTCTGCCTCAAGGGAAACTTGGACACCGGCCTGCTCGAGACGGAACCGCCCCAAAGGGTGGAATGGATGGTCGAGGAGTGCATCAAAGCGGCCGCTTACGCAGGAGGTTACATCCTCTCGGCCGTCGACCAGCCTACGCCAAGAACTCCAGTGGAGAACATGGTTGCGTTGGTCAGAGCGGGCAGGAAGTACGGGAAGTATCGAGGGCGCGATTAGCCGCGAATCGCGCGCCAAGGACACAAATTTAATATCCAAAAAACTTCTTTCGGTTGGCATGCTTAAGCCAAAGATTGGATTGGCAGTCGTGTACCATCCTTACGAAGAGGGGGCAGAGGAGGCCCCGGATCTGTTTTCCAAGACTGAAAAGATGCTCTGCCACCAGGGGCTGGACGTCGTGCCTGCCGACAACCCGGTCCACGACGCCCAAACGGCCATTGAAGCGGGCAAAAAGTTCAGGGAGCAGAACGTCGACCTGCTTTGCCTTCCGCTGGCAACTTGGAGCTCGGACTACGTCGTACTGGACATGCTGGAACAGGTGGACGTTCCCGTGGTGACGTGGGCTTTCCCAGGAGTAAACACAGGCTCCCTCTGCGGTTGCCAGCAAATCGACTGCGTCCTCAAGGAAATTAACAAGGAATACAAGTTCGTTTACGGGGACGCGCCAAGCGCCCTCCGGGAGATCCGGGCCTACTCGAGGGCCGTGGCCCTGAAGAACGCGCTGAGAACCGCCCGATTCGGCTTGGTCGGATACAGGGTTCCAGGCATGACCGAGGTCACGTTCGACGAGTACGCCTTGAAGTCGGTTTTCGGACCGAGGATAGTCCACATAGGGATAGACGAATTGAAGGAAGAAAGAGACAGAGTGCCGGAGGAAATGGCCAGGGAAAAATGGAAGGAAGTCTGCGGGAAAGCGAGAAGCGTGGCTTCTTCCGAAGACGACTGCTTGAGTTCGATCAAGGCGTATTTCGCGTTAAAAAACTTCGTAGAAAGGGACGGCCTATCCGGGTTGGCCGTGGAGTGCTACCCCAACCTCATGGGGCAAGTATGCCTTCCCTTCTCCATCCTGAGCGAAGAAGGGATAGCCGGCTCCTGCGAAGGAGACGTGAATTCGCTGGTCGCCATGTACATGCTTCACGAGCTGAGCGGAATGCCCGTCCACAACACGGACCTGCTTGCCGTGTACGAGGAAGACGATTCGATTTTGCTCTCCCACTGCGGCTCGGGAGGCTTTTCGGTGGCGGAGAAGCCGGAGGAGGTGGTGCTCGCACCGGTCAGGCTGGCGCGCAAAGGAGTGTGCGTTTTGTACCCTTCGAAGCCGGGCAAAGTGACCATGGTCAACCTCGTGGGCAGAAAGGACACGTACAGGATGTGCGTGATAGCTGGCGAAGCCGTTTCGACGGGCATGGCCTTTCCAGGCAACCCCGTGAGGGTGAAGATACCGATCGGAACGGGCGAACTGCTCAACATCGTCGCTCGGTTCGGTTTCGGGCACCACTGGATGATCGGGTACGGCGATGCGAGGAAGGAACTTACCGAACTAGGACGCTTGGTTGGAATCCAGACCGTTTCCATACCGGAAACAGGTTGCTGAACGGCTTTTTTCATGCGCGATGCGAAGAGCGCTTACGACGGCCATCTAGGCCGTTCAAGGCCGAAAGCGTTATTTCAACAACGCGTGCCGCTTGGCGTACGGGATCAGAGCATGCGCGCTTTCGTTTTTGCCCGCCCCTTGCCCGCCAACCAAGGAACGATTCGGGGGAGATGCGCCCTTTGGGCACCATAAGTTTGAAGAAAGTTGAGCCGACGGTATTTTTCGTGAAAGAAGGCGAAGAGCTAAAGCAATTGTTGGAGTTGACGATCGAGAACGAGGGCCCAGCCACGAAAGCGAGCCTGAGGCTGACCGAGAATTCCAAAACGCACGAGATCCAGATCGGTGAAATAGACCACGGCGA
>JAFNJA010000197.1 GCA_017601265.1 Candidatus Brockarchaeota archaeon | reverse complement strand
CTGTCGGTCACCTTGACGAGCCCGCCCATGTAGGTCGGCCTCTCTATCGATTTCTCAAGCGACACAACTTTGGTGAAAGGGTCTGCCCCGAGAATCTAATAATCGTTCATTGATAACTTCTTTTCGTGCCACTTATCCGAGAATTCCCTATCTGCTTCCTCTGCCTTCGCGAATCTTTCACGATCCTCAGGAGGTATGTAGCTGTATCCAGCTACCAGTTTGCGTTTTGAACCGAGGATGCGAGAGTGGTAATAAATGACGTGATCTCGTCCCGCCTCTGCAAGCGCCCTCACGATCTCTTCATCATCGAACCCTCTTTTCTTGAGCGCAGTTTTGAGATCTTCTGGAGGTAGAAACTTGATTTCCCCATCTTTAAAGATTTCAGCCAGTATCTTGAAGTAAGTACGGGTCTTTTCTTTCTCTCCCTCCCTTTTGCTAGGTTCTACCCACTTGCAAAATCCATCCTCAATATTTATGATCTTGCGCCTTTCAGCTTCGTCAAGAGCGTCATCTATGTCCACGCGTTTTATGCCTCTCTTTTCGAGCTTGATTATCATCTCCGTCCAACCTATTTTCTTTATTTGGCCATATCCAAGTTCTTCCTGTATCATCCTGATAACGTCATCAAGATTCATCCTTTATCACCCCCTTTTTTCCAGACCGAATCCAGTTGCCTAACCATCTTTTCGAAGTTCTCTTTCCGCTCGACCATGATGTTCCATGCGCCCCTCAGGCCCCTCTTCTCTCCTACGTATATCTCCTTTGGCCGAATCACAACTTCGACATTATAAGTTTCTTGCATGATTTCCGCTTCTTCCTTCAAAATCGTTGGTATCCATTCATTGCTCATCTTCGATACCAAGTCCTCGTATGCTGGCCTCAGCTCACGCGGAAGTCGTTTCTCGGTCCCGCCCGTGAACCTCATGACAAGCTTTATCGCCTGAGAAGGAAAGCGCTTTTCCTCCAAATTTGAATTCTCTATCACTCTGAGATGCTCTTTTTTGACCTTTGATTTTAGCTCCTGGGCACATGTTATTTTGATCCTGTAATTTTCGTAATCCCGATTCCCATCGTCTCGTATAGCCTGTTCGAAATAAGCGTTCCTGACAGGATAATCACCATGCTTGATCATGTCAGGGAGGTGATAATCTTTTTCTGCCTTCCTGCCTTCAACCGCTCCAGCTCTAAGAAGCACCTCCCCAATGACGGCGGAGTTGAATTTTATGCCTCTTTGCCTGCCGTCTTGATCATACAGTATTGTGGGTTCGATGTCACCGAAAACTTGTTGGACCGCCTCAGTCACGATTCTTATGTTCTCATTGTCATAATTCGTGTAATCGAAATGATGGTCGCCATTTGTAATGTCCCCGTCTTTGAGGGCTGCAGCTAAAAGCCTCGCCCCCTCAGGATTATACAAGTCGATCGGGAACTTCGGGTTGGTTATAGCTTGCGCGCTCTTTCCACCAACCGATCTGATGTGTGGTGTTAGAATTTCATAAGGTGCTCCCAACAGATCCAAGAGCTTGAGCAGCCTCCCCACGGACATCGAATCTCGCCCCTCCCTCACAATCCTTCTCAGCAATGTGGGAGCCACTCCGAGAGTTTTGGCAAGCTCGGCGTAGGATCCTTCTGGAACTAGCTTCTTGGCCTCTAAAACCAACTCGCTGAGCTTGCCCTTCATGAGCGTTACGACCTGCGTCTTGGGGATCTGCCACCACTCGGTTCTCGTTAGAACCCTCCAATCTGTAGGCTTCCCTACTTTATTGACTTTACCAGTCGCGATGGTGGGTTTAAATCGAGGCTTCTCATTCGCCTTGACGAGTTTGGGCAGTATAACCAATGATTCTCCACCTTCTCCCTTGAGCCCTTTCCACCAAAGCCTACGCTTCCTCTTCTTCGTGCATATCTCCCGCTTTTGCTCCTTGCCCGCCCTCCTCCAGGCCAACATCCTTGACGTTATGCCGACGGTCCACCAAGTGATGGCAAACGTAACGGCTGCGGACAGGACCATCCCTACCTGCGAGCCTACAAGCGCAAGTAGGGGCCATACCGGCGTGTTTCGAACCAGTTCGATGAACTGACCAAAATCGTCGCCAACTACGCCTATTGTTCTGAGGAAGAGGAACAGCAGGTAAAAGAGGGTCTCCGGCCCATTGGCCATGTTCAGGATTAAGTAGTATATCAGGAGATCGATAATTGAGGCGAGAAGGGCTAGAGCGGTATTGGATACTCCAGTCCTATCTCCCAAGAGGCTCCTTCTATGTATGAGCATCCATTATTTCGCTAGGCTCACCCAGAATCGGATTTAAACTCCGATGAATTCTAAGAAACCGAAAATTAGCCCAGAAGGCGCTCAAAAAGCCAGACCATCTATATTGATAATGAGATAAAAAGGCTTAAGACGGGTTTCTTAGTAAATACTTGCCAGGCTTTTCACAGGTCCTGCCTGCGGTAAACCTCCCACGCACGTTTCTCCTCAAAAATCTGCAATCTTGCTGGTTCTCCTTTTCCACCATTTCTGGGGCTTCGCTCATCGTCTGAAGACGAATTCGCTGGATGCCACGATGAGAGGACTTGACGAATTAATAGACGAGCCTGGAGCGGCGGAGAAGGAGGGGTTGGAAGAATCGATCATGAGGATTCAGAGCATGATGGCTTTACTCAAACCGAAGAAACGCCGTCGCATGAATGGAATCCGATACCTGTAATCCGCCTAGATCAAACCTGCTCACGAACACCGACGTTCTCTTGCGATCTTGAGATTTTTGGAATAAAATCATGGTGGGGGCAGGATTGGCGCGTCCAGTCGTTCCTACCCCTCCTTCTCAAGAGCCACCTGCTTCAACAGCTCGTTCAGGGGCATGGGCTTCGCCCCCTTGACGTCCTCGACGCCCCTGTCGGTCACCTTGACGAGCCCGCCCATGTAGGTCGGCCTCTCTATCGATTTCTCAAGCGACACAACTTTGGTGAAAGGATCTCCCTTTATCGATGCCAGGTGCAGCATCGTCTTCGTCATGTACGTTAAATGTTGTCCTCCTATG
>JAFNJA010000196.1:2758-3048 GCA_017601265.1 Candidatus Brockarchaeota archaeon | reverse complement strand
GGTTCGCCGAATACCACGGCGTGAAGCACGCGATTGCAACGAACTGCGGAACCTCAGCCCTAACGCTCGCGCTGTACGCTTCGGGCATCGGCTTTGGAGACGAGGTGATACTGCCCCCTTACACGTTCATAGCTTCGGCCAGCTCGGTCCTCCAGTGCAACGCCGTTCCGGTGTTTTCGGACGTCGATTACGAAACCATGACGCTGGACCCCGGCAAGGTCGAGGAAAAAATTACGGGCAGGACGAAGGCCATCATGCCCGTCCACCTCTACGGCCATCCCGCGGACATG
>JAFNJA010000196.1:0-2748 GCA_017601265.1 Candidatus Brockarchaeota archaeon | reverse complement strand
ACCCCCTGGTCGAGATCGCGAGGAGGCGCGGCATTCTGGTCATAGAAGATTGCGCCCAAGCCCACTCGGCGCGGTACAAGGGAAAGCTTGTCGGGACGATGGGGGACGCCGGATGCTTCAGCTTCCAGATCAGCAAGAACATGATGACGGCCGAGGGGGGGATGATCATAACGGACAGGGACGACATAGCGGAGAGGGCGAGGATGCTCAGGCACCAGGGAAGCTCGGGAAGCGGGATCGTCCAGATGGGGCTGAGGGTCGACATGACCGAGATCCAGGCGGCGATAGGCATTGTCCAGCTTGGAAAGCTCGACAGGTTCACGAAAAAGAGGATCGGCAACGCGGCTTACCTGAGCCGGAACCTTCGCGGGATACCCGGCATAAAGCCCCCGGAGGTTCCTAGCCATATAAAGCACGTGTACCACATCTACGTTTGGAAGATAGACGAGGAGGCGCTCGGGGTTTCCAAGGAGAAGTTCGTCGAAGCTTTGAGGGCGGAGGGAGTGCCCGCGAACCCGATATACGGCAGGCCTCTTTACGAAGAACCTATCTTCAGGGAAAGGATAGGCAGGGGGAATGGATACCCATTCAAGTACGTCGAGAGGACCGACATAGGTTACGGGACCTGCCCAAACGCTGAAAGGGTCTGCAGGACGGCGGTGGGAGTTTACCTCAGCCCCGCTTACGGAGCGCGGGAGCTGAACGTCATCGCGAGGGCGGTCAGGAAGGTGGCGGAAGCCTACGCGTCGCGGAAGAAAAGCAGATAAGGCGCCCCAAGCTTCGTTTGGACGAAGGACGATGGCGGTCAAGATAAAGATCCACACGGAGAGCACGGGTAACGTTCCCGCGGAGATAATCGAGGACAAGAACCCTGAAACGGCGGCTGCCGTGATCAAGGCGTTGCCGATAGAGTCGAAAGTGAACAGGTGGGGCGATGAGGTTTACTTCTCGACCAACGTCAGGCAGGGAGAGGAGAATTCGCAAGAGGAGGTCGAGGTAGGAGACCTGGGGTACTGGCCCCCGGGCAAAGCTTTCTGCATCTTCTTCGGCAGGACGCCGGCTAGCACTGGAAGCAAGCCAAGGGCGGCGAGCCCGGTCAACGTCTTCGGAAGGGTCACCGGGGATCCGAAGGTTTTCGTAAAAACCAGAAGCGGGGAAAAGATACGGGTCGAGAAAGCCTAAACTGCAAAAACGATCCCAACCAAAAAGCTTCGGCCCCATCTCGGGGCGCGCGTGGCGGCAACCTCCCTGGCGGGCAAGGCTTTCCCGATCGACCGCAGGAACAGTGATCCAATTGCCGATGGCGTCTTGGGCGCGAATCGGCAATTCGCAGGTTGCGCGATAACGACCGCCTCAACCGAAGCGGCCGGACCGTGAGAGGCATGAATGATGCTTTCGGCAAGGCGATCTGGGCGTACTTCAAAGGAAAGGACAGTTGCGAGATCATAGAGAGGGATGATGGATATTTCGATGCAACAGGTGTTGGCATCTACTTCTCCAGATACGAAGATTGGCCGAAGCACGAAAAGGTAGCGATGAGATATGTGAGGGGAAGGGTTTTGGACATTGGGTGCGGGGCGGGCAGGCACTCACTTTATCTGCAAAAGAAGAGCTTTGATGTCACGGGTATCGACATCTCCCCTCTCGCAATAAAAGCATGTAGGCTTAGGGGCCTGAGGAAAGCGAGATTGATGTCGATTACGCAGGTGAGTTTTGAGCCAAACCCCTACGATACGATATTGATGCTCGGAAACAACTTCGGCTTGCTAGGGAGCCCAAAGAGGGGCAGACTGTTGCTCAGGAAGTTCCATAGGATGACATCGAGAGGTGCGCTGATAGTGGCAGAGAGCAACGACCCGTACGAGACTCGTAACCCGGACCACCTCCGGTACCACAAGTTGAACGTAATGCGGGGCAGGATGCCCGGCCAACTGAGGATCAGGGTAAGGTTTGGTAGATGCGTGGGGAAATGGTTTGACTACCTGATGGTTTCCAGGGATGAGATGAGGAAGGCGCTCGAAGGGACGGGCTGGAACGTCCGTAGGTTCATAAGTTCAGGTGGTTCGCAGTACATAGCGATAATCGCCAAGTCTGATTGAGCGATAAAATTGATAGCAAAAACAAGAATCGCGTATAGCTTTCCCTCTCGAGAGAGAGGCCTGTCGAGTAGAAATACCTTCCAAATCCGCGCGGGGCGAAATTGGATCCGTTCTGGAGCGAGCAAAAATGGGAATTCCCAAAAAAAAAGGATGATAGGCACATGGTCCATGGAACAAACTACATCTGATCTCGCCCACAAGAAAGCCCAAAGATTACAAAGCTTGATCCTGGGCCAAGCGTGGACGCAAGTGGAATGAGTGCGACGTGGGCGGAATGTCGATGCCACTTATTCCAGACATCGAAGATTTAGGCACAAAGTAGATTAATTCCTCCGTAATCCAAGATTCCATGGATGGTTTCTCCGCTATCTTACCGTGCCCGGAAGGCTTAACCCCATGCCGGCAAGATCTTTTTGCCGGGCCTGCAACAATGGCTTCCAGTTACGGCCATGCTACCTTCAGGTTCGGCCAGGGAAATCACCATCCAAGGTATGGGTCGATCCCGAAGGCAGCAGCCGACAAACTTAGGGAGAAAAATAGTACCGTCGTGAGAAGCTTCACGACATGCATCTTCGAGGTCAGTCCGCGCATCATCCTTGAGTAAGAGAACGACGCCGCAAGGTAGCTTGCGGAGAGAACGACCAACAAA
>JAFNJA010000195.1 GCA_017601265.1 Candidatus Brockarchaeota archaeon | reverse complement strand
GAGCCCGAGCTTCTACGCGGCCGAGGTGGTCGAAAGGTCCGAAAACGGCACGAAAAAGAGGCGCATCAAGCTGGTTTACAGGTTCGATGAAGAAGGGGATGAGGCGCTGCCCGACGCCGATTACGTCCTCGCCCACTACGCCGTGCCCCTCATCGTCTTCGTCACGGCAGGGTTGCTAGCTTCGGCGCTCGTTGGAGACGTCATAATCCTCCTCGTGGTAGCAGTTTTCGGGTTTTCCTTCTGACGCGATAGCCCGCCATCCCGCTGGCGCGCGCGACGGCCGGGTTCAGGTCACGATGTCGGGCAGCGATCCCAGTTCCCTAGCCCTCTTGATCTCCAGGGCTATCCTGTCGCCCATGCTCATGGTCCTGCCGTATTTAGCGTTCGAGTACTGCGCCCCTATTCCCATGTGCGTGTTCGTCCCCCCTCCGTGCCTCAAGGCCACGTCCTGCGTGACGGGCAGGTGAACGTAGCTTTCCTTCCCCTCCGGGACGTCGTAGAGGCCGAACTTCACAGCCGTTCCGGGGCCTATCTTCTGCCACGTTATCAGTGTTTGGAGGCACCAAGCTCCGATGATGCCAGGAGGCTCGTGTTTCCTGGTCGCCAAGAGGAAGGCGTCCGCGAACCTGTGCGCCTCTTTGAGCAAGGATTCCCTGAGGCTCATCGGAAGGTGGCAGGTCACCTCGAACGAAGGCGTCTTCGTTATCTTCTCCTGCACGTCCATTGGGAGCCTTTTCAAGCCGTCTAGTATAGTCTCCCTCCTTTCGTCTATCGAGAGGAATTGGTTCGAAAGGCAGGCCCTCGCGTCCTCGATCGACAAGCCGTAGAGCTTGGCCATCGCCCTCTCCGCGTCACCCCAATCGGATTTCGCGTCCAGGGGGGAGAAGAAGAAGTTCAGGTTCGCGTGCGGGCCCAAAACTATCTGCTCCGCCCTCGCCCTTTCCAGGGAGGCCCTGTTGAGGTTTCCGAGGCGGACCTCCTTGGCCACCTTCTCCTCCATGTCACTCGAGTCCGAAGCGAAGATGAACTCCCTTTCGAGGGTGCGCGCCGCGTGCTCGGCCTTCAGGATCATCGGTTCGTCGACGCGCTCCTTGAACCTTATGCCCCCCTTCACGACCTCGAAGCGGTACGACTTCGGGTAAGGTATGCCCGCCTTCTCCGCGAACCAGTAGTAGTCCCTCTCGACCTCCCCCCTGTTCTCGATCTTAAGCAGCTTCCTCGAGCCCAGTATCGGGACGCCGAACTTTTTCTCTATCAAGCTGCAGTTCTCGTCGCCCCCAACGTAGACCGAGAAAGCCCTGTTCGGTATCTGGACGCACTCGAGCTCGACAAGGTCGTCCGCGTACTTGATTATGTCCTCGTACATGTCGAGGACGATTATGGCGCTCCTCCAATTGCCGTCCTTCCTTATGTCCCTCGGGTCTTCGACGACCGCGAGGTCCCTCTTGACAGCCGACGCGAGGTCCTCTATCTCCTCCCCAGCCATTCCTACCATCGGGTTCTCGAGGTATATCCTGGCCCTCAGGGGCGTGGTGTAGATTATGCTCCTTATTCCGTAGTTCCTCTGCCCCTGCCAGGCGTCCAAGGCCGAGTGCGACCCTATGTTTAGGCCGACGGGTTCTTCGTAAGATTTGGCCACCTCTTGCATCTCTTCCCTGCTTATCGTCACTTCCCGTTCATCCTCGGAACCGAGGCCGAAGGGCTTTAAGGGTTGCCTACGGAGCGGGGAAGGCGCCCGCAGTTACTTTTCTGCGGAAAGCGCCCGTAAAAGCTTGCAGCGCCGCGGCCCTTTCATGAGAAGGGAAGGCCTTCCAAGTTTAAAATCAACGGCCCCGCCCGAATGCCTCCTTAAGCAGCCTCAGGGCCTCTTTAGGGTCCTCGACTCCCGACACGAGCCTCTCGAATTTGCAAGTCGCTTTCCCGCTCCTGTCCTTTATCTCTTCGACTAGGTTCGCGTACGAGAAGGCCTTCGATCCCTTCCTCAAGAGTTCGGCTGCGGGCCTGCTCATCACGAGGGCGTGCACCTCTCCGGCCCCGAACGAGATCGCAACCAAGGCCGCCGCCTTCCCCACGACCCTGTCGGCGACCGCGCTACCGTCAAGCAAGCCGGGGTCCACCTCCTTGGCGGCCTTGAGCAGCCCGGCCAACCCCGCTTCGTCGCTCGAGAACACCGTGGCGCCCCTGCTCACTATTATCAACGCCTTCTTCTCTTTCACGAGCCTTTCGAGCAGTCCTGAGGCGTTCACGTTTTTCCTTTGCGTTCCTACGTTGCACTCGATTTATGCGTTGCGTTTTTCGTTCTTGGCAAATTCAATCCGTCGTTCGAAAGGTTCATTAAATCGAAAGCTTCGCCAAGGTGCAGGGACGCATGGTCAGGAGAACGAGGTTCAGCGTCTCCCTCCCGAGCCCCCTGGTTGAGGAGTTCGACGCGCTTGTGAAGGATATGGGTTACTCCACCAGGTCGAAGGCGGTCCACGACGCGATATCGGCCTTCATAGTCGAGAACAGGGCCAGCGGCAAAGGCGAACCCGCGGCTGGAGCGCTCGTCTGCCTCTACTACCGGGACGTGAAGGGTTTGGTCGAAAAGATCGAGGACGAGCAGCAAAAGCATTCGTCGATAATCTCTTCTTCGTTGCACATCGCGTTGGACTCGAAGAGGTGCATGAGGATCTTCGCCGTCCGGGGGCATCGGGAAGAGATCTTCAAGTTCGCCCAAGACCTACAAACCAGGAGGGGGGTAAGGCACTTGAAGTTGGCCATGATGTCTTGATCGCCAGCGCCCTTCAACGACCGCCTTTTGGCCCGCTCGTTTACTTGTCGGGCGAACCGCGATCCAATGATTAGATTCCACGCCGGTATAGACCCCCAAACGGAGGCCCTTCCGCCAAGCCTCTGCTCGGTTTCAATGTGCTGCCGACCTACAAGTATTTATACGGGTGCTAAAAAGTTGGCTTGCAAGGAGGAGTTTGAATGAAGAAAATCGCGTCTTTGGCGGCTACGCTCCTTCTGATGCTCGCTTTGGGCCCGACAGTCGCTAAAGGAGAGAAGGTGACGCTTTTCATAGC
>JAFNJA010000194.1:2660-3083 GCA_017601265.1 Candidatus Brockarchaeota archaeon | reverse complement strand
CGGCCCGCACGGAAGCTATGGCAGGTAAACGTCAGGTACAGGCACGGGAGCGCCCGTCTCCCGGAACAGGGCCTCCAGCAACGCCCCCTGTTCCGCCAAGACCCTTTCGATGGGACGGCCTCGGAGGACGATCTCGGTGAACGCGTCCAGGTAGATCTTGTTGAACTCGCCGCTGCGCGCGCCGAGCCCGCCCGGGATGATGGAGACGAGCAGATCCTGGGCTGCGGATTGTGCAGCCACGCCGTCCGCGAGGACCTTGAGGCCGCCGACCGGGACAGCACCACTGGCCTCGGCAACGATCGGGAAGAACCCCACCCCCTCCAACACGGCCACCTGCGCGGCGGGCCGAGTCCAATATTCGCTTAGCTTGAAGGCCCCCAAAGGATCAGGGGAGGCCTTGGGGATGGCCAATCCCGCCAGCAC
>JAFNJA010000194.1:819-2650 GCA_017601265.1 Candidatus Brockarchaeota archaeon | reverse complement strand
GCGGCCCTTGGGGCCTGCGGGCGCGGGGAGGACGAGGAAGTCACCGGGGCGCTCCACGATGGCCGTCTTCACCCGTGCGGTGTGGTCCCAGGCCAGCCAAACTTCCTCAGTGAGCAGCGCAGTATCCATGGAGTCCAGGGTCGGTGCAGCTGGGCTGACGTACGTCCACAGCACCTTCAAATACTCCCACATTTTCACCGCTTCGGGGGAGTTGAATTTGCGAACCTGGGCTCCAGTGAAAGAAGGATAAAGGTAACCGTGCAGAAAACGATGCAAGAGGGAACGCGGTCCAGCCGGTATCCCCAGCTTCTTCTCTCCTGTGGCCTCAAAGATGTTCTTTGCCCACGCCAAAAGTACGTCATAGGTGAAGCCCTCGGTGGCCATGGCCCCCGGCATGTAGGGCAAAGCCTTTTTATTGACCACGATCACGTAGGTGGCTTGCATCCAAGGAATGTACGCTTGAATTCCCTCGATTTTTCCAAGTTCTATAAACGTTGAGGGGAAAGTCCGGTCCCCTAGTGCAACCAGGGCTGCTAACTCTTCGCTGAGGTCTTTGAGCGCCTGGTGATACACGAGGAAATTTCCGTGCAGGTCACCCACCAAGTGTACGGTTCCCCTTCCCGCTTGGTACTCGGCGAGGACGCGCGTGGTCATCTCCGGCTCTTCCGCTCCGAGAAAAACCACGGGGATCCCCGTTTCCCGGGTGAACGGCGGCAGAAGAACATTCCGGACCCATTCTGCTTCCGTGATGGGCCTCATCTGAGTGGACATGAAGGTAAGCTCGGCCCCCACCCCTCCCATTAACAGACCCGCCGCAAAAACCGCACTTAGCCAGCTTCGCATTTTTTTCTCACCTCCTTATTTGTCATGATACTTCAGGCCCTAGCAGTTCGTCAAGGGGGTCGCGTTGAAAATTGCTTTTCCTATGATCCGCGCCGTTCGTAGCTGGTATAATTCTTTCTAGCGATGACGAGGATCGGCATCGTTCATTTTCGCACGGGCGAGATGGACGGAGTTTCTCTTGAGATCGAAAAATATGTTGTGGTCTTAAGAAAGCTGGGACATGAGGTGTACCTTTGCGCGGGCCGCTCAGGATCTCCTCAAGATGTTTTCATCATCCCTGAGTTGGATTTCGATCACCCGGGTGTTCGTTTCATTCGGTCTCATGCTTTTGATCGCTGTGGAGATTTTGGAAACGAGAAGACGGTGACCGATGAGAAGGGTTTAGCTCAAGCGATCGAAAGGTTGAAAGGCGTGATCCAAGAGGGCTTCCACCGGTTTCTGGAAGAAAAGAGAATCGACCTCCTTGCAGTTCACAACCTCTGCTCGCTCCCTTTGAACCTGCCGGCAACCCTAGCTCTTCTCGATGTAGTCCGAGACCGTCGGATTCCTGTGCTCGCACACCATCACGATTTCTACTGGGAGAAGGAAGGCTATCGGCCGGCCTGGGCCTTAGTTAGGAAACTCCTTCGAACCTGTTACCCTCCGACGGATCCTGGGATCAAGCATATCGTTATCAATAGCCTGGCCCAGGCCCGGCTCCAGCTCCTCGGCCTCACTGCTTCGATCATCCCCAACGTTTTCGACTTCGATCGTGAGCTCCGCCGAGATTCGTTTAATGCGCGTCTTCCCGAGATCCTCGACCTTTCACCCGCGCACGTTGTCTTTCTCCAAGCCACAAGGGTTGTTCCGCGCAAAGGGATCGAACTCGCGGTGGATTTGGTTTCTCTTATGTCTACAAAAAGATTCGCCCCTGCTCTCCAGCGTTATGTTCGAAGGCGTGGAGGGCAAGGTTCTGCCCGTCCTATTCTGCTTTTACCAAACCAGGTCG
>JAFNJA010000194.1:0-809 GCA_017601265.1 Candidatus Brockarchaeota archaeon | reverse complement strand
AGGATCGCCCGGCGAGGCGTGGACGCCCGGTTCGTGAGTCGCTGGGTGGGTGTATGCCGCGATGAAAAGGCTTCGAAGTTCTCGCTTTGGGATGCTTACGTGTACGCTGACTTTGTAACGTACCCCTCCCTTCAGGAGGGTTGGGGCAACCAATTTTTAGAAGCTGTATGGGCAAAACGACCGATCGCGGTGTTTGAATATCCCGTTTTCCGAACAGACATCGCGCCCCTAGGGTTCCGATATGTTTCCCTTGGACGTGAAGTTCAGCGTGGGGACGACGGGCTTGTGCATGTCCCTCGGCCGATCCTTCAACGAGCAGCCGCTGAGGTCGCCCACCTTTTTTCCCATCCTAAAGAATACGAGAAAGTGGTTCGCCACAACTTTGCCCTGGGCAGGGCTTTTTTCTCCCTGGATGTGTTGGCGGCAGCGCTGGATAAGCTCATCAGGGAGATGTTGAACGTGGGTTAGCGAAGTTCGTGCAGGGTGGAAGAGTAACCCTCAGTGGTAGTGGAGGTTGGACGAGGATTCAGCAGGTTGCCCGCGTTGAGGTTTCTCGGGTATCTTCGCGTGCAAGGGGGAAAGATGGGCAAATACGATTTCATTGTGGCGGAGCTGGAGTCCCTCAAGGCTCAAGGCATGTACAACATCATCCGCACTATCGAGAGCGCGGTGGGCGCCTGGACCGTGGTGGACGGGAAGCGCGTCCTCAACATGTGCTCCAACAACTACCTCGGATTCGCCGACGAGCCGGTGCTCAAGGCCGCGGCCACTAGGGCCATTCAGGAATACGGGGTTGGGCCAGCCGCGGT
>JAFNJA010000193.1 GCA_017601265.1 Candidatus Brockarchaeota archaeon | reverse complement strand
AAGGATGGTTTGCCGAAAATACTCAGGCTGGAAGAGAGGTTTCCCTGCTACAATGCCGTGCACAAGATGGGCGCCGAAGCTGGCGACAGGGTAGTTCTCGTCAACCCCAGCGAAGTCGTTGAAGCCATGAAGGAAGTTCCAAAGGGCAAACTGACCACGATCGTTGAGATATGCAAGAAAATCGCCAAGAAACACGGGGTCGAGGCCTGCTGTTCCCTCACGGCAGGGATTTTCATCATGATAGCGGCCAACGCGGCCGAGGAAGCCGCGAGGGAAGGCAAGGATCTGGGCATCCCTTACTGGCGTACGCTGAAAGCGGGCGGATTCTTGAACGAGAAATACCCCGGTGGCGCGGAGGCCCACGGAAAACTGCTGGAAGAGGAAGGATTCAAGGTGATCCAAAAGGGAAGGAAATTCGCCGTGGACGGCCATGAGAAACATTTGGCTGGCGCTTAGAGTGAGCGTTCAAAAGCCGTGGGCCCAGAGCGCGGCGGGGAGTCAAGCATGCCTAGGGCCCGATCCTGGCCGGGCCGCCCGGCAGATCGCCTTCCATCAACCTGTTTGAACCGTGTCTTCCTTCTCGGTTGCAGGAACGAACACTAGAACGGGAAGAAGAACCTGTAGATCCCGATGATTCCTGCGAGCAGTACCGCCAACGCGTAACCGACGCGTTATCCAATCCCGCAGCTGAGCGTAGACTTGTTCAACAAGCACTCGATCCTCACGGGTCGGGCGTCAGGCGCTTTGCGGGCTCCGGCTTACCCACCATCCCAGCTATCGCCGGGTAAAGATGGTCTGACATGAATGCAAAGTGGTGCGTGCTCCACGAGACTCCTTACCGGAACCGAGCATTCAAATCCGATTGAGAGGTAACCGAACGATTCGCAAGCGCGCTTGGGGTTCGAAAAATCAATGCATCGAGAAAGACGGAGAAGGATTTGCGCTTATACGCCCAAGAGGCAGGGGACGGGCGGACTGACGCGCGCTCGGGGCTTCTCGAGACCCTTCGGGCACCTCCGCTTCGTCAGCTTCCTACTCCCAGGTGAACTTCGCCGTTGCTACCAGGCCGAGGTAGAGGATCTCCGGCGGGTAGTTGTACCAGGCCGTCGTGATCAATCCTGGGACCTTGCCGTTCTCGATGCAGCGCCGGGCGAATGCTCGGATGTTCGGCACGAAGCGGGCGAAGTTGGGCAGACCGTGCCAAAGCTCGCCGTCCCCGATGGCCGTGGGAGCCGCGATGACCTGGAATCCGTTGTCCTGGTAGAACTCGATGTAGGGGAACGCCCTGAGGTACTTCGGGAATCCGCCGCCCAAATACCTTTTGAAGTAGGAGAGGTACTTGGGCCCCAGCTCTTCCTCGAAGGACCTGCCGCCCGCTCGGCGCGCCCCCTCCAAAATCGAAGGGAGCCACCTCGCGGGGAGCTCGTCGAGCCATTCCCCCAGCCACCTCCGATCGTATCCGGCGCTGCGCGTGCCCCTGGCGACCACTCGGGGGCTTGGGTCGCTCACCGTCCAGTAGTCCCAGTACATCAACCAGGCGTTCCGATTCAAGTCCTTCAAAGCCTCGGGATGCGCGCACAGGATGTCGTCCCACAGTATCGGCGTCCTGCCCCTCTCGTGGAGCCATTCGCAGACCCTGTTGACGAGGTTCAGGTAGACGCCGGCCTTGCCCTTCTTGGCCTCTTCGGCCCTGCATTTCGCGCACATCCCCAGCTGCCGGGCCTCGTCGGCGCCGATGTGGAAGAACTTGGAGCCGGGGTGGAGCTCGATGACCTCGGCCATCAGGTCGGTAATAACCTCGAATGACCTGGGGTTCATGGGGCAGACCTGGTCGAGCGCGTACGGCTTGCCCTCGACCGTGTAATAGTCGCTGGGCGGCTCCCGGATGTCCTCGTAATCATCGTGCGCCAGCAGGTAACGGAGGTGGCCTATCGACTGCTGGAGGGGGATCACCTCGACGTGGTTCTCCGCGGCAAAGCCCACGACCTCCCTCACCTCCTCGACGGTCAGGGCCGAAGGGGAGCGGATGGCCGAGTGCTTCCTGAACGGAAACCTTGGCCCGTACTCGAGCAGGATCGCGTTTAGCTTCATGTTTGCTGCCGCCTTGATCAGGTTCTTGGCGTCGTCGGCCTTCATCTGGACGTAGCTGTCGAAGTTCACGTGGAACCCCCTCAAGGAGAGGCTGGGACGATCCCTGACTCGCCCGGTGGGAAGCTCGTCTCCGTTTGCAAGCTGCTTCATCGTCCTCAAGGCGTTGACGTATCCCCGGTCATCGGATGCCCGGACCTCTATTCGCTCCTTGCATATCTCGAGTTCGTAACCTTCGGGGGGCACGTCTGCCCTGGAGAAAATGATCTTGCGGGGCCTGTCTTGGACGGGCACGGAAAGGGATTTCGAGTAAAGGTCGCGCACGCTCGGGGACTCGCCCCCAGCGGCGATCCCCCAGCCGTCTCCGAGCCTTACGGTATCTTCCGTGAGGTCGATTTCTTTCGGCATTGGAACGAGATTGATCGCCCTCGTCTCAAAAACCTCCCATGCATCAGGCATTCCTCGCCCAGCTCCATTTAATCCTTTTTGGGCAGATCGATAGGAACGATGTTCAGAGCGATCTGGAGGATTGCCTGGGGCAGGACACGATCTGGAGCACGACGAGGCCCATTACCATGAAGGCCATGCTGAAGGGGAAGATGAACCATACCTCGGTCAACCCGATTACAGCGGCCACCACCGTCGGCGTGATGGACACCACGACCCCCTCCGTGAGGAAGTAAACGCTGTAGCTGTACCCCCTCCCGAAATCGGGCGTGATGTTGGCCACCATCGAGTTGATCGGCGACCAGACGCTGCTGCTGAAGAAGGTGTACGCCAAGTAGGCGATCAGGAGGAGGTAGAAAGGCGAAAGGAGCCACAAAAACGAGATGGAGACGGCCGAGCAGAGGATGGCCAGGCTGAGCGCCCCCTTTGGCCCCACCCTCTCCCCCATGTAGCCTCCGTTCAAGGACCCGGCTATGCCGATGAAGGGGCCAAGACCGAAGATCAGGCTGGCCGCCGAATCCGGAAGGCCCCTGACCTCGACCAGGTAGGTCGTCA
>JAFNJA010000192.1:293-3100 GCA_017601265.1 Candidatus Brockarchaeota archaeon | reverse complement strand
CCTCGAGAAGGACGACTCGGGCAACTACCCTTCGACGAAGGTGGGAGAGGTGGCGGTGGTGGAGAAGAGGAAGGCCTGAATAGCTTGGGATACGAGGAGCACAAGCGCCTCTCCTCCCAGAGGAGGGCGAGGTGCGCCGTACTCACGATCAGCGACACGCGCACGGAGGAGGACGACGAATCCGGCAAGGCAATGGTGGAAAAGTTGAAGGAGGCGGGCCACTCGGTCTCCTTCTACAAGGTCGTCAAGAACGACAGGGCTTCGCTTAAGCGCGCGATCGAGGAGCTCCTCGGCAGCCCGGAGGTGGACGCGGTCCTCACGACCGGGGGGACGGGCATAGGCGCGAAGGACGTGACGATAGAGGTTGCGAGCGAGATAGTCGAGAAGAGGCTCGAAGGCTTCGGGGAGATATTCAGGGCCCTGAGCTACAAGGAGATAGGAAGCGGGGCCATAATGAGCAGGGCGATGATGGGCGTCTCGAGGGGGAAGGTCTTGGCCTGCATGCCCGGTTCGAGGAAGGCCGTCGAGCTGGCGGTCGGGCTCCTGGCTCCGGAGCTGGGCCACATCCTCTGGGAGGCTGGCAGGTCCTCATCCGGCCAATCGACGCCCTAGCGCGATTGAGGAACTATATCGGGATCCTCAACTGCTCGTAGGCCGTCATCTGCCTCTCCTTTATCCTCCAGTAGCACCTCTCGCACTCGTACCCTATGATGGTCGTGCTAAGCTCGTAATTACCAACCTTTATCGTAGTGCTCTGGCTCGGATCCCTGGTGTGGACGACGTGGAACTCCCTCATCACGTCTATGGGTTCCCCGCAGAAAGAGCAGAAAAACCAGGGGAACGGCGGAGTTCCTGAATCCTCGCTCAACTCAGGGTCGTATGTCATTACGACAGACCTATTATTTGGCATTATGGTGCTTCCTTCTAGAAAAATAGCAACATTTTTATATAGAATGCGCGTTTGCGGCGCGCTTTTAAGGCGAGGGGAAGCTCGGAAGGGCAGGAAGCGGAGGAAGCGGCAACGGCAAAGTGCGAGCTGTGTGGAAACGCGATCGTGGGCCCGTCCAGGTACGTCATAGTCGAGGGAAGCAAGGTCATTACGTGCTCGGATTGCGCGAAGTACTCGACGGGCGAGTGGAAGCCCTCTAAACCAGGGCCGAAAGCCGGGCCGAGGAGGAGGGCGCTGCCGGCCCAGGCCAGGGAGGAGGCGCTCAAGGAGGAGGCGCTACGCGTGGTCCCTTCCTACCCAACCCTGATCAAGGAAGCGAGGGAGCGCGCCGGCTTGCCGATCGAACGCCTGGCCTACATGGTAGGCCTTAAGGAGAGCCAGGTGAGGAAGATCGAGTCAGGAAAACTAGCTCCGAGTTTGAGGGAGGCGAAGCTATTCGAGCACGTCCTGAAGATCTCCCTCGTGTCCGCCGAGGAGGTCGTCGGGGCTCCGAAAGGGCCGAAGCCCCAGGCCCTGACCATAGGGGACGTGATCGAGTTCAAGGAAGGGAAAGAAGAAGGGTGATCGAGCCCGAGTGGAGGAAACCTCCGGGGCGGGATGAGGGTTTTGCGCGAGGTCAGGGTCCTGAGGTTGGGCCACAGGATCCGCAGGGACGCGAGGGTGAGCACGCATTGCGCGCTAGTCGCGTACGCGTACGGGGCGAGCGGGATCGCATTCTCGGGGGACGAGGACCGGGGCTTGATCGAGAAGGTCAAAAGCGCGGTCAGGAGGTGGGGAGGGAATTTCGAGGTTGCTTACGAGGCGGATTGGAAAAGCTACGTCTCGGGCTTCAGGAAGAATGGGGGCTACGTGATCCACTCAACGATGTACGGGATCAACCTTCCCGAGGCGATAGGGGGGCTGAGGGAGAAGTTCGAGGAGAAGGATCTGCTCCTGATCGTCGGCTCGCGGAAGGTGCCTCCGGAGGTTTACGAGCTGGCAGACGTTAACGTCGCCGTCACGAACCTGCCGCACTCCGAGGTCGCAAGCATAGCGACCATACTCGATTGGCTCTTCCAAGGCAGGGAGCTTTCAAGGAGGTTCCAAAACGCGAAGATTCGGATCGTTCCTCAAGAGAAGGGAAAGCGGGTACTCGAGAGCGTATAAAAAGAGGATCTCAAAGGTAATAACCAACCTGGCCCCTTAAAAAGGTGGTGACCCGTGAGCATATCCGAAGACCTCTACCTCAAGGTTGCCGGCCTCGTGGGAGGCGACGACGCTATAGGTGTTGTTTCCTCGCTCCTCGAGCTAAAGAAGGCGACGGACGAGGAGATGGCGACGAAGTCGGGGCTGCGGCTCTCGAGCGTCCGCAGGGTCCTTTACAGGTTGCTCGACTTCTCCCTCGTCACCTACGAAGAGGGGAGGGATCCGGCGACTGACAGGATAATATTCTACTGGTCGCCCCTGCCCGACCAGGTGGAGGGCTTCATACAAACCCAGAAGAGGGACCTGCTGAAGAGGTTGAACTCGAAGCTGGAGTACGTGACCTCGCACGAATTCTACCACTGCGGGAAGGAAGGGTGCAAGAAGGTCACTTTCGAGGAAGCCGTTGAGGCCCTCTTCAAGTGCCCGAAGTGCGGATCGCCCCTTTCGAGGGTAGACATGCAGCCCTTGATCGACGCGCTCAGGTCGAGGATCGCTTCTATAGAGAAGGAGATGGCTTAGCTGCCTTACCCCTCAGAAAGGGAGTGCGTGAGGATACTTGAGGAGTGCGGGTGCAGCCAGCGCGTCATCCTTCATTGCATAAAGGTCGGGGAGGTCGCGGACCGCCTGGCGAGGCGAATCAAGAGCAAGGGCTTGGAGGTGAACGGGGAGCGCG
>JAFNJA010000192.1:0-283 GCA_017601265.1 Candidatus Brockarchaeota archaeon | reverse complement strand
ACCCGGTCATTGCGAGGCTCGAGGAGCTGCACGGCTTCTTCGACGAGCTCCTCCGGAACGGCGGGCCAAGTAGTTGGCAAGCCCCTCGACGTCCCTGACCTCCCCTCCCAAGCAGGACTTGAGCCCGCGCCAAACCGAAAGGTCGGCGTCCACGCCCCTCCTAGTCAGGTAGTGGGAAACGAAGCGCGCAAGCCTTTGGCCCTCAGGATCGAAATCCACCAGAACGAGCACGCGTTCCGCGTCCAACTTCTCCAACCTCTCTGGCAACGATCCCTTTCCGTCC
>JAFNJA010000191.1:563-3140 GCA_017601265.1 Candidatus Brockarchaeota archaeon | reverse complement strand
CCGCTTGAACTTAAACTCGGAAAGCTATGGAAATCCTTAGGCTGAAGCTGTGCCGGACCGCACCTATGGGCCTCTCGGACGAAGATTGCAAACTCATTGTCAGCCTAGGAAAGCCATCAACTCCTTCCTACGAAGCAAGCTGTACATTGCCCTGAGGGAACAAAGCACCTCTAGCGGAAGGTAGCCCGATAGATGCCGCGATTACGGAAGTATTTGAAATCCATGGATTAACCGCAGTCCGAAGATCAATAAATTTAAATATGTACATATTGATTCCAAAATCCAGAAGGGAATTGCCATCGAGTAACGCAAACTGCCACTTCTGCGGCAACCGCGAGTCCGCCCTCCTCTGGGCGGAGCACAAAGAACTGGGCGGCATGTGGGTTTGCCCGAGTTGTTGGAGGAAAATCTTCGACAAAAACTTGTTCGTGGCGAGCTCGGGCGGCTCGAAGGGAGGAGGATGCAGCTGCGGAGGTGGCAGATAAGGTCGGAAGAACGTGACAGGCCATCTTAAGGGAACATCGAAGGACGCAGTTCCTTGGATTCAGGCAGACCGCGTTCATGTATTATTTCACAAAAGCGAAAAAATAAGCCCGTACGAAAGCCCAAATACTACGCTGAAGAACCAAGCTATGAGAGCATAGGTGAGGACTACTTTCCACTTCACTATCCTAGAAGTTGCTACCATGTTGGGTATGTCGTACGGCTGACCCATGAGCCAAGAAAGAAGTGCGGCCCTCGACATTCCCAAATTCATCAGGCTTCTTCCGAGCACTATCTCGACAAGAGTGGGAGTGTACAGTGGGCCCCCGATGACCGACGCCAAGAGTACGCCACCAACCCCCGTCAGGTAAGTCGCCACAACCTCCTCCGGGAGGAACGCCTCCAGGTAACTGACAACGGTAAGGCCCAAGAAGAAGTAAGGAAGTATCTGCTTGCCCAAGAACGCGCCGAACTTCAGGGCGCTCGCCAACCTCTCGTCAAGAGGCGGCTTTGCAACTTCCATTTGGGTTGAAGCGCTACCCCCCTCAAGCCGATAGTCCGCTTCGATCCTCCTGCCCCAAGGAGTTCTCGATATTATATAGCCGGCCGTAACGGCCGTTACAAGCGAAGCAAGTATCCGGATTGCCGCAAGTTCCCAACCAAGGATCTCTCCGGTCAGCAGTATGGTCAATATGTTCGCGGCTGGGGCCGTCAGGAGGAAAGCGATCGCCGGACCGATGCCAGCGCCTGTGTAGAAGATCCCGGCGAATAAGGGAACCATAGTGCACGAGCAAACGGTGAAGAACGGGGCAAACCCCGCGGCCAAAGCGTACCCTTGCGCCTTACTGCTTCCCATGTGCTTGGTTATCAAGGACTTCGGCGCGAACTCGTAGACCAGGCCAGCGGCAACGAAGGCGAAGAGCAAGCATATCACGCCGTGGCTGAGGTAGTCCCATATGTAAGCTATAGGAATCTGCCAGAGCGGAAGGCCCTGGAGATGGGATGGCTTGATCGTGGGCGCGAGCGAGTACGCGGCGATCCTAGTGTATATCAGAGCCGATATGACGAGGATTATGAACGCAAGCATCAACGCTGTCCTTAAACGCCTGAAGCCGCCCGCCATGCTTCTAGCCGCCTACTTGGGCGCCATCTCCGAGAGCCACTTTTTGACTTCCTCGTACCTTGGTATCCTTCCTTGCGACACGACCTTCCCGTTCACTATGACCGCGGGGGTGAAGAGGGCTCCATACTTCGCCATCTCCCTCGGATCTGTGACGTGCTGCACGTCAGCCTTTATCCCGAGTTCCGCAAGAGCGTTCATAACCAGCTTCTCCGTCTCCAGACACCTTGGGCATCCCGGGCCGAGGATCTTAACCGTCGCCAGCGCGTTCGTGCTCATGCTCTGCTAGAATGAAATTAACATATTTAAATATGTTTCTTTTATAACCCCTCGATTCCGCGTCGAAAAGCAATGATCTTGGTTGGCAATACCGCCTCTGCGCGCGTGGAAGTCGGCCAAAGGGTCGAGTGGATTCGAGCGCGAAAAAAGCTTATACCTTGCCGCATCGTCGCGGACTGCAAGTTGGCAGGTTCGTCGACAGCCTGGTTTCCCACGATCTTTTTAGACCGATGCGACGGGTGCGAAAAATTCCGCGAGCCTCGTTGCTTGAGCTACTGTCCAAACGGGGTGTTCGAGATAAGGGGAGGAAAGGCCGTTGTGGCAAATCCGATGAATTGCGTGAATGGCTGCAACGCGTGCGAACCTGTCTGCCCCCGCAAGGCCATAAGCTTTCCCAACACAGGTATAAGGTCGAGAGACCGCATCGATGATTGGAGCCTGTCGCTCCGAAAGGTTTCATGCGCGATATGCGGCAAGGAGTTTTGGACGAACACCGACGCCGACACCTGTTTCGACTGCAAGGGCAAGTCACAGCAAAGGGGGAGATGAAAGGGGAATCATATTATCACCTCAGGCATCAACACCACCGTGTCGTTTTCATTCAAACGGGTGGACGAAGCTTCGGCCGTTGGGACGACCTTGCCGTTCAAGAGTATCGAAAGGTCCTCGGCGACCTCGTCAGTTCTCCCGGCCGC
>JAFNJA010000191.1:0-399 GCA_017601265.1 Candidatus Brockarchaeota archaeon | reverse complement strand
CCTTGCTTAAAGCCTTCAACAAGTCGAGGAGGTTGCAGCCTTCCTCGACGTACGCGAACGTTTGATCGCGCCCAGCCGCTTCCCTCAGAAGGCCCACGAACTCCACGCGCACCCTCATCCAAAAAGCACCTCGGCCGCGTGCGTTACCGGCTTACATAAATGTTTGGCGCACTTTTAAGTATCGCGATGCTTTGGCATAAAAGTAATAAAACAATATATTTAAATATCTTTATTTGTTTCCTTCCGAGCATGAGCCAAAACAAACTTCCTAGGTTCATAATGTGCTTCTGCACAGGAGAATGTCCGGGGTTCGCGAAGTTGGACTTGTGGAAACTCATAAACTTCGTAAGGAACGAGCTAGATGTGGAGTACGCGATAGTACACCCGCAGCTGTGCGTA
>JAFNJA010000190.1 GCA_017601265.1 Candidatus Brockarchaeota archaeon | reverse complement strand
TTGACCGCCTTCGTGAGTATGACTATGTCCCCCACCTGCCCCACGTCACCCCACGGAATGGCGACCGGGGGCCCGGACTTAGTCTTCGTGATCAGCGTGATGTTCTGCTGCCCTGGTATGACGCCGAGGTCTTGGACGTTTCCAACCAAGAACCCGTCCGGATTGTAGACGGGCATGCCGACAAGCTTGGACCTTGGTATGCTCTTCTTCTCCGCTTCTTCTGGCAATTTTCCACCTGTGGCTTCCGTTGGTTTACCGATATTTAAGGTATAGTTTTAAGCCGGCAAACGTAAAGAATCTTCGGCAAAGCCCGTCTACGAACGCATGTTCGACTGCCGCATAACGAACCATCGAACCGCCTCGCAAACCACCGATTTTTGCTTGGGGAGGGCTTTCCTTGGGAAAGGACTAAATATCGAGCGATTACGCGTAAAGTGATGCCAAAGGCATCTTGCGTTTACCACCCAGGAAGGGACGCGGCCGCGTTCTGCGATGGGTGCGGCGCGCCGGTCTGCGCCGATTGCGTGTCAGTCAGGGTGAGCTACTTCAGCAGGGTGGCGCAAAAGCTCTGCAACGCCTGCATCGCCAAAAGCGACGCGAAGGCTGCGGCTATCTTGATAGGCGCGTTCGTGCCGTTCGTCCTCGTCTCTTCCCTCGCTTGGGCTTTCTTCTTTCTGTCTCCGCTTTTGGGATGGCTCTACCTGTTCTCCACGCCGTTGTTTTTCGGCGCTTTGGCCTTGAGGTATTACAGGCGGAGGGTGGAAAAAATCAAGGCTAAGGCGGGCTAGGGTCCTTCGACGACAAAAACTCTTCGAGGAGTTTCCTTAAGGCTTTGATCGTCCCCCTCCTCGCTTCCCTCGTCTGCCCTCCGATGTGCTGCGTGGCCACGACCCTGCCATCTGACACTACCCTTCTCAGCCTCTCCTTGTCGAACGGAGGCTGGACGCTGTAAACGTCGAGCGCGGCGCCCCCGAGTTTCCCCTTCTCCAGGTTTTCAAGAAGCGCCTCCTCGTCGACTATGTCCCCCCTGGCGGCGTTCACGAGGAAGGCGCCGTCCTTCATCATATCGAACTGCTCCCTTCCTATCATCTTGCTCGTCTCCTCGGTCTTTGGCAAGTGCAGCGTGACGAAGTCGGAGAGCTTGAGCAGGCGATCCAACGGTACGAACTCCCCGCCTAGCGCCTTAGCTTTTTCCTCCTTCTCCCGGGTCAAGTTCGTTTCGTGGATCAAAACCCTCATCCCGAGGGCGGAGGCCTTTTCCGCAACCAGTTGCCCGATCTTCCCGAACCCGACGACGCCGATCGCCTTGCCTTGGATCTCGATCCCTATCAGTTCGTCTTTCTTCCAAGCGCCGTTTTTCGAAAGCTTGTCCGCGAGCGGTATCTTGCGCGCTAGGCACACGATTAGGCCGATCACCAGCTCGGCTACGGCGTTCGACTGCTCGGCGACGCGCCTGAAACCGATTCCCTTGCGATCCAGGTACCGGTGGTCGACGTGGTCCGAGCCGTGGGTGGCCGTGACGACGAGCTTCAAGGACTTCGCCCTGTCTATGAGCTCTTTGTCAACTTCGGTCCGGCTCCTCACGACCAGAACGTCGTACGAGGGTATTTCGGAAAGGAGCTCTTCCCTGCCCATGTCGCGGCGGTAGGCGATCACTGCCCTGCCCTCCAAACCGCGCCTGAGTTCGTCCATCGCCTCGTCGTCCCCAAGGTCGTCGGCGATCAAGATCCTCGTTTTTTCCATTCAGGTTGCCCCTGCTTGGCGGTCAAGTTTGCCTTCCTATCCCTTTGGCGTCGCCCGGGCCACGTCGTTAACGCCGTTATATTTAAAACCTCTTCCCCGGCGCGGCAGCCCCTAACATGGCCTTGCCTCCGGGTCCAAAGGTGGGCCGCTTATTCTGGGGCTTAACCGCCCAGCGATCCTGCGCGTTTTTAGGCAGCAGCTGGGAAGGAGATCCTTGATTCGCTTGCGCTGCTCACTCGATGCTGATCCGGTGGCCCTCGGGCTTCTTCTTAGTCTTGTTCAGCACGACCTCCAAGATGCCGTTCTTGTGGGAAGCCTTGGCGCTTTTAGGATCGACTGGGGAGGGCAGCTTGACCTCCTTGTAGTATTTGCGTTTCTCCGTGTCGACTGAGATGGTTAGCAAGTCCTCGGAGCAGCTGAGCTTGATGTCGCTCTTCTCCACGCCCGGGACCTCCGCGATCACCCTTATGACCTCCTCTTCCTCGACGACGTCCGTGAGTGGCTCGCGCTTGCCCTTCACCTCCATCATCGGCCTCGGGGGGCCGAATGCCGAAGGCTTTCCTGGCTTCAAGTTGCCGAACTCCCTGACCACTGGTTTACCGTCCGGGCCGACCGTGACCGAGTAGCCGTAGACGAAGGGCCCCATCTCGCGGACCGTCGAACCGTCGGGCAGCTTTTTCTCCCTGATCAGCTCTTTCGGGATTTCGTTGGCCAGGTCTCCGAACTCCCTGAAAGCTTCCTCCATGATCCGGTCCATCTCCTCGAATATGCTTCCCCTGAAAAACGGGGAACGCCTCCTCCACCTCCTGAAAGGTTCGATGTCCCAAAATTCGTCGTCCCAAGCCATTCCCTTTTTCCCTCGCAATGGCGTCTTTTGGCGCCGATACTTAAACGTTACTTCGGGGAAAAGCGCCGACATTCGAAGAAATTGGATAGAAACGTCTAAAAAGCTCCGAGCGCGTCCAAGCTATCAGGCGGTCGAAAGGGCGCGCGTGCACTACATTGATGCCGTCATCTGAACTTGAGTCGGAGTTCGCTCGAGTCTCATTAGGCATGCTTCCTGCCTCGGCAGTCCCCAAGACCGTCATGCACCAGGTCGATTTCGTCAGCTGGGACCACCAAATTTTCCAAGGGGTTGTTTGGAGGATCCCGGACCCTTCGCTGCCCGAGATAAGGTACCACGACGCCGGGATGATCGAAGGGCTCAGGGTCCGGGAGTTCGAGAAGGTCGTCGTGTTGGTGGAAGAAAAGATACGCGCCGTCATACCCAACGGGGATTGGATATTCAAGAAGGACGCGGGCATGAAGGAGGAACGCGGAGCGAAAGCTCAGAGGATAGAATTCATCTGGATCGACAAGAGGCAGTTTGAAACGTCGCGCAGGATCCTCGGCGCTCGGACCCAGG
>JAFNJA010000189.1 GCA_017601265.1 Candidatus Brockarchaeota archaeon | reverse complement strand
CAAGCTGGTAGTAGCCCCAGGAAACGTTGTACTCGCATTCGGCTGGCCAAAGGTTAAACTTCGTCAGCAAGACCGTGCCTAAGACGTAAAAGCTTACGGCGCCGATGAATTGGAACAGCGTGATGTTTATCGGAAGTATGAATCCGGCTATTATGCCCCATATGTTCAAGGTGAAGGCGAACCCAGCCCCGGGCAATAAATGGGCCAGGTAGGGGGTCATGTCGTAGGTTGCGGCGATCGGCGAAGCAACGGCCATGGTCTCAAGCCCCCCGGAGGAGAGGTAAGGTCCCAAGACGTACGGCAGGAAACTTACGAAGCTGTTATACAAGACCCCGAACAGGGCGGCGAGCATCACGACCCTCATCTCCCTCGGCTCCCTCTCCGCGAGCGTCAGTACCGTGTTGGCTTGCGCCGTGGCCACCGGGAAATCGAGGTTCTGCCCCTGGACGTATACCGCGTACGTGAAGTAACCCATCGAGATCGAAGCCATGACGCCGAAAACCGTTGCAAGCAGCGACACGCCTATCGGTATGATCCAGGAGGGGTCGAGGAAGACGTACTTCACCCTCAGGAGCCTTGCCGCGTCCTGTTCGGACGGGACCCACCAGGTCGGGACGTATTGCGATATTCCCAGGATCTTCGACTCGTTGCTGTACGCCACGTACATGTTGTAGATGGGTTGGAGGAACATGAAGGCGTAGAGCGAGGCCATCCACTGGAATGCGAGGAGGATGAAGAGCTCCTGCTTCGAAAGCGGGTGCCCCAGGAACCTGGCGAGCTCCGACCAGAGGAGTATGACGATCCACGGCCACCAGTTGGCGCCCAATCCCAGCCCGGCAACGCCCGTGACGAGCCAACCGTATATCATGGCCGGCTGGACGAGCGCCAGGGAGAAGCCGAGCGCGAGGGCCGACCTCCAAGTCAGGCCCGGCCTGTATTTCGCTTCCGTTCTGGCTTCGGCCACTTCAACCATCCTCCTTTTTTAAGTACCCCCATGCTTTGCCTTGAGCTTTTGCCCCTTCGCGACGTACTCGTCCTTCTTCGACGGGGGAAGCGCCCTCCAGATCAGGAACTGCTTCCTCATGTTGTCTATGAACGGCCTGTTCGAGTTGATCCAGTCGCTCAGCAGGCCCGTTAGGCAAGCGAGGTTCACGACGATGTTGTACCTTTGGCCCTTGAGGGCGGATGCCGTGAGCGTGACCCTCTGGGTTATGCCCACGTCGAACGGCGCGAGGCGAACGCTCGCGATCAGCGTCTTCTGGTCCCTCTCTTCGGTACTGCTCTCCTCCACCTTTATGTCCCCGAAAGTGGCGAACAGGCCCACTCCCTCGACGGCGTGGGTTTGGAAGAACTCCTCGATGAAGGCGAAGATTCCGTACACCTCCTCCTCCGTCGCCACGAACGGGAGCGGGATCTCCCACTCCCTCCCGGACGGCTTGGGGATCTTCCACCTCCTTTCCAAAGACGGGGTCACGACCCTGGACGCCTTGATCGACGGGTAGAGGCAAGACGCGATCGTGACGCCTGCCGAAGCGCCTATGACGTAGAGGACGAAGTAGGAGGAGTAGTTCGGGTAGAAGCCTTCCGGATAGAGGTTAAGGGTCCCGAATATCCAGCACCCTATGATCCCCGTCATGTAGCCGAGGATCGCGCTGAGCATTGCGTGCACGACGGATTCGGCCATGAACAACCCAGCCACGTGCAGGGGAGAGAGGCCGACTGCCATGTATATCGAGATCTCCCTCATCCTCTCGTGGACGGCGCCGAGCATCATGTTCAGGACGGTGAACCCGCCGATTATGGCCGGGATCAAGATGTTGACCATGCCCGTCGCGCTAAACCAGGCCCTGTAGCGCACGACCTTCGTCTCGTTCGCCTTTTGGCTGTAGAAGATGTTGGTCTGCATCCTCAGAGCGAGGGCTACCGCGGTGTCCGGTATCGTGGACGTTTCCATCGGCTTTATCGCCGCGCTCTCTATGTTGACCCTCGTACCCTCCGACCTCAGGAGCAGGCAGAGCTTGAACGGCATTATCATGATCCTGTCTCCCTCGAAGTGGGCGGGAACGCCCCCTTCCCTCATCGCTATCGGAATTATCGGGGTTATGGCTTCTCCGTCGAGGTCCGCTATCCCCGTGGTCCCGGACCAGAGCGCCTTGCCGTCGAATATGCCTATGACGGTCAAGTCCAAGCCCAGGAAGTTGATCGTGGAACCCTCCCGTATTGGCCTTCCGAGCTCCTTCGTGAGGTTGTTTGCCGCGGTTTCGCTTATGAGGCAGACGTAGGTGTCCTCTGGTAGGAGCCACCTTCCCCTGATCACGGTGTCGTTGACCCTTGTCACTTCAGCCTCCTCCGGACAAAGGAACAGGACGCCCCCTATCTTAGTGAGGAGCTGGGGGGAGAAGGCGAAGGAGGCCAATCCCCTCGGCGGGGTGGGCGGAAACATCCAGCCCCTCGCCGCGACGATCGCGTTCTCCTGCGACATGACGCCAACCTGGTAGTACATCTCTTCGGGGATGGGTTGCCAAGACACTTTCCGCAGCATTATGCCCTGGTAGATGGGTTGCGTTCCGGTGGTGTCTATCATCGGCCTCGGGATGGCCGCTAAGGAAGTGAAGGTCACGAGGGCGAAGACGATCAGCGTCAAAGACACCAGTGTTAGGATCGTCCTGAACCGCCTCTTCTTCATGTTTTGGACCCCGGTCGAGAAGGCTTGTATGACGGCGCTCTCGCGGCTTATCTCGGCCACGTGCGCCCCGGTCAGCTGCTCCCTCAGGGACTTCGCGGTGGCCGAGGCTTCGCCGGCGATGAACGCCAAGGACGGGACCATGATCGCCATCATCCCGAAAGCCATTATGGCTATCGACGCGTTGGTGGCGAGGTGGAAACCAGGGTGGAAGAGGCCGAGGACGATCATGAAGCCCGCGAAGACTACCAGGCTAGCGCTTATCCTCTTGAACCCTTCGTAGCCGAACGCGAGCCTCTCGACGAGGAGGCCGAACGGGATCAGGGCTATCGAGAAGAATATGGTAGTGTAGATCACCTGCCATATGAGGTCCATCGTGGCCTGGTAAGCTTGCTGCTCGTAAGCCCAAGCCGCGTAAGCGTTGCCGTAGCTAGCGCCGTACTTCCCGGCGGCGAGGTTGCTTTCC
>JAFNJA010000018.1:18337-20623 GCA_017601265.1 Candidatus Brockarchaeota archaeon | reverse complement strand
TCGCCGGCGCGCAGCAAAGCTTCGCTTGCAGCTTATTTATCTGCTCGCGCTCGAAGCGCCAAAACCGAGCTTTCACCTCGAGAGATCGGGTCGCCCCTCAACGAGGGCTTTGAAGCGCGCAACGATATTCTTAAGTAGCCCCGAATTCGCTGGCTGTCCAAAAAATCCAATCGAGCTGGTTGATATGGGCAAAGCGACGCGCGGTGGGAGCGAATTAGGCCGAAATCGAGCGCGTCAACCAGCGACGGGGTGAAAAATCCCGAGGACCGCGGTTTCGGAATGTTAGCCAAGGAGTTAAAGCGGGAGGGAAGTGGCTCTCGATGGCTCTGCTCGGCGAAAACATAGATCGCGAGCTCAAGGACGAAGCCGAAAGGTTAGTCAAGTCCTTCCTCGGCGAAGGCGAGACCCTGATCTACGAAGCCCTCTCCGACCTGAAGGAGGACGCCACTTACGGACGCCGCTGGCTGTTCGTGACGAACAGGAGGGTCGTAGTCGCTACGCCCGGCGGCGGCATCGAGGAGGTCGATCTCCGAGAGATCAAGGGCGCCACGGTCAACGACTACACGGGGAACGGAAACTTGGAGCTTGAAACCGGAAGCGGCTCGAGGGAGCTGGTCCGCTTCAGCCGTTCCTGCACCGAGCAGTTCCGCAAAGCCATGATCGTCGTCAACGAGCTCGTGAGCGAAAGGGAGCTCATCGAAAAGGAAGGTGCCGCGCAGATGTTGTTGGCGAACGAAAGGCGGAAGAGGACGACGGTGAGGTGGCTCCTCGGCTACCTGAGGCCGCACTGGCCGTTCGCCGTCCTCGGCATGCTCCTTTCGCTTTCCGTTACCGGCCTCAGCCTCGTCCCGCCCTACCTCATGCGGACGCTCGTCGACGAGGTGATAGAGAAGAGGAACTACAACCTGCTGCCGGTCCTGACCCTGACGCTGGTGTCCATCTACGCCATCAACACGCTCACCAGCATAGCGCAGAGCTACACCCTCTCCTACCTCGCCCAGAAGGTTGTTTTCAGCATGCGCAGCCAAGTTTACGAGCACCTCCAAATGCTCTCGATGGGTTTCTACGACAGGATAAGCTCGGGCAGGGTCCTTTCCAGGGTCACAGACGACGTGGGAAGGGTGAACTGGTTCTTGGTGTGGGGCATCCCGAACCTGGTGATCAACAGCCTACAGATAATCGGGATAGGAATGATCCTCTTCACACTAAACCTAGGGTTGGCGGTGTTCGCGCTGCTCCCGGTGCCGATGATAGTGATCGGCATACCCCTTTTCAGGAAGAAAGCGAGGAGGGTGTACCACAAGGCTTGGAGGAGGTGGGCTGACATGAGCAGCCTGCTCGTCGACACCATACCCGGGGCGATCGTCGTCAAGTCTTTCTCTCAGGAGAAATCCGAGGTGAAACGCCTCGTCGAGAGGATGACGATGGTCGTCAAGTCGAACCTCGAAACGACGAGGCTCAACCTGAGCTTCTTCCCGATGCTGGGCTTCACCGCCTCCGTCGGCGCCGCTATCGTCTGGTACGTCGGAGGGGGGCAGGTGCTCAGCGGGAGCCTGACGCTTGGCACCCTCTGGATGTTCGTAAGCTACATGTGGATGTTCTACGGCCCGATACAGTCCCTCACGAACCTGGTCCAGCCGCTCCAGGAGGCGATCACTTCGGGCGAGAGGGTCCTGGAGATCGTCGAGCTCCAGCCAGACATCAAGGACGCGGAAGACGCGGTGAGCTTCGAATTCAAGGGCTCCATAGAGTTCAGGAACGTCAGCTTCGGCTACCAGCCTTACATCCCGGTAGTGAAGAACATCACTCTCAGCATAAAGGCGGGCGAGACGATAGGAATCGTGGGGCCGAGCGGGGGCGGAAAGACGACCCTCACCAAGCTCCTCCTCAGGTTCTACGATCCTTCCGAAGGATCCATCCTGATCGACGGCGTCGACATACGCAAGATCAAGGTCCAGGCGCTTCGGAGGCAGGTTGGCGTCGTGCAGCAGGATCCGTTCCTCTTCTACGGCTCCATCGCCTTCAACATCGGCTACGGGAAGAGCGACTCGACGCCTGAGGAGATCATCGCGGCAGCAAAGGCTGCCAACGCCCACGACTTCATAATGGGCTCCTATGCCGGCTACGACAGCCACGTGGGCGAGCGCGGTTCGAGGATCAGCGGCGGGGAGAGGCAGAGGATCGCGATAGCGAGGGCCATATTGAACGATCCGAAGATACTGGTCATGGACGAAGCAACCTCGAGCGTCGACACGCTGACCGAGAGGCAGATACAGAAGGCCCTTG
>JAFNJA010000018.1:14200-18272 GCA_017601265.1 Candidatus Brockarchaeota archaeon | reverse complement strand
CAGGCTCTCGACCCTGCAGAGGGCCGACCGGATAGTGGTCGTCGACAAGGGGAGGATCGTCGAGGTCGGAAGCCACGGCGAGCTGATGAAGGCGGGTGGGCTTTACAGCAAGCTCTACAACGCCCAGTTCGCGGAGTCTCAGGAAGCGGTAGCCCCGCTGGCGAGGTGACCGAAACGCCGCTCAGCGATTTCTTGGTGCAATTGAACCTGGTGCAGGCCAAGGACCTGAAGGTCGAACTTGGGAAAAGGTTGGACAGGGTAAGGATCACCGTCAACGGGCTCGATTACGACAACGTCGTACCAAAGCTGCCGTTCCCCCTCTCCGTACCGCATTTCGTGATATTCGTCCAGGCCAGCCCCCCGTCTTCCGGGAATGGCGGGGACGGGCCCCAGAACCAGGAGGTGTGCATGCTGAAGGACTACAGGGAGCTTGACGAGCGTTCTCGGGACGTTTTGGAGGAGGTCCTGCAGAGGATATACTTCATACCCCGCGTCCTCAAGGTCGAAAAGCTGGAGACGAGCGGAGACGAGTTCGAGTGGGAGATCTTGACCGACAGGGGACGCAGGACCTTGCACACGCGTGGGAGAAGGAACGTCATAAGCATGGGCGCGCGGATCATTATAATCGACACCCACGAAAACATATACCAAGTGGAGGACGTCAGGAAGCTGGACGGCAAGAGCAGGATGCTGCTCGAGACCGTGGCGTAAAATGGGAGCATGAAAGGCCGCGGCGCGAGCCAGCCTTTGGAGAGACAACCGCCAAGCCGTCGCAAGATCGAGGGAAACCGTGGCCCTCAAAGCCGACCGCCCCCGCGGCTTGCGCCCTGGCCTACCCGGGCCGCGGTCAGGAACGTTCTTTTACCCCTTTTACTTTGGCCCGAGTCGAGGAAGATGGTGACCGTCGACCTGGGCGAAAAAGCCCTTGCCATGCTCAAGAAGGGCATGAAAAAGGGCCAGACGTACGATGAAAGGATAACGGAGCTCTTGGACGGGGAAAAAAGGCTGGTTGAAGTTAAGCGGCTCGTCGAGCAGGCTGAAAGGGTGCTTAGGACGGACCTGTGCCCGAAGGACAAGATAGGCCCGATATCGGAAACTCTTGAAAAGGTGCGGTCCCTGCTCTGAATGGGGACGGAGAGGAAGCCTTCCGGGCGACTTTACACTCCTTCGTTCCTTCGCTCCAGCATGCCTACTCTATCGTGACGTGCCTCTTCCTGATGTCGGATTCCGTCTCCTCGAGCATCGCCATCAAGATCACTATCACGCAGTCCAAGAATATGCCGCAGGCAACCTCGAATATGGTTCCCAGGGGGGCGAGCGGCTCGTGCTCCCCTATGATCTGCCTCGACAGGTAGTCCTTCTCGAGCGGTTCCTTCGTCCTGCCGATCACAACCATAGTTTGGTCAGCGATCTTCGCCAGGGGCGATTCCGGGCGCGAAGTTACCGCCAAAACCTTCGACCCCAGCCCCTTCGCTATCTCAGCCGCCGTGACGACGAGCTTCGTCGTTCCTGAGCCGGATATCGCTATCACCAGGTCGCCCTTCCCGACGGACGGCGTTATCGTCTCCCCGTGGACGTAGACGTTGAAACCGAGGTGCATGAGCCTCAGCGCGAACGCCCTCGCGACCAAGCCGCTCCTGCCCGCGCCTACCAGAAGCACCCTCTTCGACTTCGCCTTCGTCATTATCAGCAGGTCCACCATCCTCTGCAACTGCTCGTGGTCGATCTTCGTTATCGATTCGCCGGCGTCCCGAAGGATCTCCCTTGACGCGGCTTCGTAAATCTCCTTAGCGGACGGCATGGGCCATCGATCAACCCAAAGCTCCCAGCAACAGCCCGAGCGCGGCCTCCGGATCCGGGGCCTTCGTTATGAAAGAGCCGACCACGACCAAGGATGCGCCCGCTTCCGAAACTTTCCTGACGTTGCCGGCCGTTATGCCCCCCGCGGCGGCCAAGGGGATCTTGAGTTTCGACGAAAGGGAGCGGATCAAGTCGAGGCTGTCGGCAACGCTCCTTCTCCCAGCTTGCGCGTCTAGCCCAGTGTGCAGGCAAACGTAGCGGGCGCCCATGGACTCGACCTCCAGGGCCCTTTCAAGCGCCTCCTTCACGTTGATCAGGTCCACCATCACGCACGCGCCGTAGGATTCGGCGGCCCTGACGGCCTCCTTGACGGTAACGTCGTTAGCCCAACCCGAGACGACCACGACCTTGGCTCCCGCCTTGCAAGCAAGCTCAGACTCCACGCGGCCCGCGTCGAGGGTCTTCATGTCCGCCACAACCGGCTTCTCTCCCCAAACCTCTGCCAGCCGCCTCACCGCCTCCATGCCGTGCGCCTTTATGAGCGGCGTTCCAGCCTCTATCAAATCCGCCCCGCCTTCCTTCGCGTAACGGGCAAGCGTAAGCGCTTCCGACATGCAGGTAGTGTCGAGAGCGACCTGAACCTTCGTCCTTGGCATTCCGAGTGGACGGGGGTAGAAACGGCTTCATAATCCTTGCTGAAGGCCGGGAGTCGCATCGGAGGCGTTATTACGCCCTTCGCAGCCTGGCTGGGAGACGAGATGCCGTTGTTGCGGAGAGTCGAAGGGAGGCTGCCGGGGGTATGGGCCACTCGATAAGGTACTGCGTCTTCGACGTTTTGGGGACGCTCTTTCCCTGGAAGGAGTCGTTCCGCTTCCTCCACCTCCTCGGCAGGTTGGGGCTCGAGAGCAGGTTGCCCGACGAGGAGTTGCGCCGGCTTTTCTCGAGCAGGATCGAAGAGATCTTCGCGTCCAAGGAGGGGTTCTGGAGGTTCATCGCGGAAGCTTACCGCGTCGACCTTGGAGAGGTTCCCGAAGTCGTGAGGCGGTTCGACGAACTCCTCCTCGGGGAAGCGACGCCCCATCCCAAAGCCGAGGCGATCTTGAGCGAGTTGTCCGGGAGGTACTCGCTGCTTTTGTGTTCTGACACCACGGGTTCGACGAAGAACATGGTTGAGAGGGCGGGCCTGAGCAAGTACTTTCTGGGAGTTTTCTACTCGAACGATTACCGCCTGACCAAAGCGAAAGGCCTTTACGAAGCCGTCCTCCGGGCCTACCGCCCGGCGGCGCCCTCGGAGTTCGTGTCCATAGGGGACAGCGCGAACTCGGACGTCGAGGTCCCAAAGAAATTGGGCATGAGGGCCATATGGGTGAAGAACGAAGCCCTCGGGCTCCCGTCGGTCGAGCCCGACGCCACGGTCGAAGACTTGGGGGAAGTCGTGAGGGCGGTCAGCATCCTCGACCCAGGGACTCGGTAACAATGATTTCCGCATCGATCGAGATAGAAGGGCGGAGTTACGCGCTCGAGTTCGACCCCTGGGATCGATACGCCTCTCCAGGACTCGCGGTTGCGTACTCTCAGCAGCTCGCGGAAGATTTCATGCCGGTCATTCTGGATCCCGGGGGGCATGGAAGCAGGCCCTGCCCCCCCGAGTTTGCGGCTTACAGGCTGGTCGTAGACCGCGCGAAACGGAAATTGTGCGCCCTTTACGAGATATATTGGAGGAGGCAGGAATGCACCTGGAGGGAGCTGAACAAGGACCATGACCACGACTACGAGCAGGTCCAAATCCATTTCGACTTGGCGACAGGAAGGAAGGAAAGAGTCGTCGTGTCGTCCATCGGATCGGTAGAACACGGAGGGCACGGGGTCGAGGTTTACTCAGAAGTGGGCGAAGCCAAGGCGAGGAACGTCGAATATGAGACGTCTCCTAAAGGGCCCTTTCCGTGGGGCGGACCAAAGGGCCAAAGGGGCTCCGCGGAAATCAGGGAGGTTCCCATCAGCAAGCTCGCGTTCGAGAACGGCAGGCCCGTCGTGGTGATCTTGAATTGCTACCACGCGTTCGCAGGGTTGAAAAGGAAGCATGTTCCCGGTGAGTGGGCCAGGCTGGTTCCCGCGATCGAGAGGCTTGACCAGAAGCTTCTCGAGGAGTGGTATTACCGAAACTCCAAGAACAGGTTCGGCCACGACATCTCTAAACCTTTCGATGAACCGCACGTGATGTACTACCTGCCGCCCGAGGAATGGAAGTCGAGGGCGGTTTCCGACTTGATCT
>JAFNJA010000018.1:8313-14164 GCA_017601265.1 Candidatus Brockarchaeota archaeon | reverse complement strand
CCGGTCGTTTTACCTTTTGACGATCCTCGCCGGATCCGACGCGCTCGGCCCTTTTGATCGCCATCTGCCTGCGCAAGCGCCAACCCGGTTGGCAATGAAGGGCATGCCGGCGAGTTCGAGGAGAACAGCTTTATCCCTGCAGACAAAGCCCGTAGGCGCCGTGTTGAAACGCAAGCTCTTGGCGGTCGAGGTTTCTGCCCTTCTTTCGATCGCGGCAGGAAGCTTGATGCTTGCCGGATCCTATCCCCAGGTAAGGCGCACGGCGTCTTACGTTTTCGTTCACGAGGTAACGATAGAGAACAGGGGCCCGGAACCGTACTTGCTGGAAGGCCTGCGCCTCGAGGCGCTCATCAACACCACGACGCAAACTAGTTACGTGCTCGAATTCCCCCCAGAAGGCAGGATTCTGTACGACGAGCAAGGAAACGCATACATCTCGATCCCGGAGACCGCTTTGCAGCCGGGCGGCTCGATCACGGCGCGCTCGACCGTGAAAGTCCTAACAGAAACCTCCTGGGGCATGGGAGACGTAAGCGCGGAAGCGGGATGCTTCTCAAGCATACCGGAAGAACTCGTCGACCAATACTGCAAGCAAGAAGGGCCCTACCAGACAGAAGATCCGCGGCTCATCGACCTTGCCGAAAAGATTCGGCATGGCTCGGACTGCACGTCGGGCAACGTCCTGAACGTGGTGGAAAAGATGATAAATTGGATAGATGGCAACATAAAATACGAGACGCACGTGCCCCCGCTCTACCCGAACCAAACCCTTCTTTCTGGAAGCGGCGACTGCGACGAAAAGGCGAACCTCCTGATCACGCTCTGCAGGATCATGAGGATACCCGCCTACCTGCAGACAGGATTCGTTGTCCAGAGCGACGAGGCGGCAACTTATTTGGACGGGCACTACCGGAGCGAGGGACTGGTCGGGCACGCTTGGGCGATGGTTTACATTCCGCCCTGGGGCTGGCTGCCCGTAGACCTGACCTACTACGAAGGCGCCCAAGACCCGCTCTCCCACATAACCGCTTCGGCTTGGGCCCGGGACCTAGTCATACAAAGCTCGAACGTCGTGAGCGCTGACTAAGTGGCTGAGTGGAGGAACTGGGCAGAAGAACTGTACAGGCGCGACATCTACGAACGTGACCGATACGGGCTCACGGTCCTTGGAAACGAGACGAAATTAGTGTACCCGATCCACTTCTACGTTGGCGCCGCCCTTTTGTCGCTCGGCGCCGTCACGATCGCGGCCGTGAGGATCCGGGGGCGCGGGAAAGGAAAGAGCGGCGCTTGAAAAGGCGCCTGGCGGCGGCAAGCTTAACGAAGTTGATCGGCGAACGCCAAAGTCGAGGTTGGGGTGCAGCGTCCTGCTGCCCAGCGGAGGACGCGAAACCGGCGCCAGACCCTCGGGTGCAATTTCCTCCGGGCTTGCCCTGGGGGTAGAACGATAAAGATAAAGAAAAGAACGGGCTGGAACGCTCGCCATGGAAACGGCCGGCTTGTCGCGGATCCTGTGGAACGAAAAGTACAGGCCAAAAAGGTTGAAGGACGTGGCCGGCCAGGAGAGGGTCGTTGCCGCGCTGAAGGCGTTCGCGGAAAAGAAGAAGCTTCCCGACCTCTTGCTTCTCGGCCCTCCGGGATCCGCGAGAGGCACAAGCGCCCTCTGCCTCGTTTCGGAGCTGTACGGCAACGACCTGGGCACCCACTTCCTCGAGCTAGATTCCGCAGAGAGGGATGTCCTCGCTAGGATCAAGGAGTTTGCGGGCTTCAGGCCGGTTGGACAAAGGTTGCCTTTCAAAACGGTCTTGGTTCATCAGCTTGATGGCATGGACCCCGGGGCGCAGCAGTCGTTGAGGAGGGTCATGGAAAGGTCCTCGTCGACCTGCAGGTTCGTCTACACCGCCCAATACAAGGACCGAGTCATAAGCGCCATCCTTTCCAGGTGCTCGACCCTGGTCTTCCTCCCGTACCCGAGCGGCACGATTAGGTCAATCGTGGCAAAGATCTTGGAAGCCGAGGGCGTCGAATACGACGCTCCCGGGCTGAGGCGGATCGCGGAACATTCAGAAGGGAACATGAGGCGCGCGATAGACCTGGCCCAAGCCGTTTCGACTTCAAAGGGCAAGGCGTCGGCCATCGCCGTGTACCAAGTTTTGGAAAACCTGTTCCCCAACGACGTGAAACACGTCTTCGAACTCGCTTTCGGCGGAGATTTCCAGCGCTCGAGGGCCGCGCTCAGGGAGCTGCTGGCGGAACCGGGATACTCGGGCCAGGAGGTCATAAGGCAGCTTCAAAAAGAGGTCTCAAAGCTGGGGTTGCGCGCCGAGGACGAACTTCGGTTCATGGAAGCCGCGGCGGAGGCCGACGCGCGAATAGCGATGGGAGGGGAGCCGGAGGTCCAGATAAGCTGCCTTCTCGCGAGGTTGGCCGCCTACGGCGCCGCGGGCGGAAGGAGGAAGCCAAGCCTTAGGCCATGAGCGGGCGCGACGGAACGGCAAGGCCATTGAAATCGATGAAGGCGCCGGCTTGGCGGAGGCAGCCGAACCGAAGGTCGTTGACGGCGCGCCTGCAGCTACGGCTACCTTGAGTCAACCTTCTTTGACCACCAACCTTATGACGAGTTCGGAAGCCTTTCCTGCCCGCCCCCAGGCGAGACGACGATGCGGACAGAAAAACACGCCCTCAACTGCGAATGCGGAACGAAGGTGGAGGTCAGGCTCCGCCGGTTCCTCGACGTTGGCGCGGAACCGGGACTCGAGTGGGAGCTGGTGCGAGGAGAACTCAACGCGGCAAAGTGCGGGAACTGCGGGAAATTCGAGTACGTGGATGAACCGTTCACCTACTTCGACGAGAAGCGCGGGGAAGTCATAAAGGTCTTGCCCGCTTCCATGAGGGAGGAGCCGGAGGCGGCCGAGCGTTGCTCCGGGTACAAGCTGCGGACCAGGACGCTTTACGGCCTCGGCGCTCTCGTCAACTTCGTCGCCGCAGAAAGAGGCGTCCCCGAAAGGTACAGGGATTCGGTCGCTGAACAAGCCCAAATCGCGGCGGACGAGCATCGCTTGGTAAGCGAATCCAGGTGCCGCTGCGGCTCAACTTTCAAAGTGGAGAGGTCGGTCATTCGGAATTTCCAAAACGTCCCCGTCGAGATAGTGAAAGCGAGGTGCAAGGGCTGCGGCGGAGCAAAGAGCTTCTTCATCCAGGTGCAACCCCTGACGGCCCAGAGGGGTAAAAGGTTGGAGGCGCCGGTTACGGTTCGGTGAAAAACCGGCCCGCCAGGCTTTACAACGGCGCAAACCAGGGCGCTGGATTAAGTTCATATCGTAGATTAGGGATCGTGCTCGGCATCGAGGCATCGCGATGGGCGAAAGAAGAAACCCGGGGTTGACCTGGAGGTCGGCGTTGGCGCTCCTCTTCTCCCTCGCCCTCGTAGAGCCCATGATGATATACAGCTACCTCGTCACGGGCGTAACCTTGCCGATCCAGATCGGGTGGTGGCCTTGGATCGTCGTCTTGGTGTGGTCCGAGATCTCGAGGTTCATGGGAAGCCCGCTCAGGAAGCAGGAACTTTTCATAATCCTCTCCTTCCAATGGATAGCGTCCTTCTATAGCCTCTTTTTCCTCGAACCCGTGCAAAACATGTACCGGAGCTACAGCGCCGAAGCCAAAGCCTTGGGCGTCACTCAGCACGTACCACGCTGGTGGGTGCCGTCGATGGAGGACGCGGAGAGGTTGATGGCCGAAAAGTGGTTGTACCTCGATCCGGCTTGGGCCGTTCCCGTAACGGTCCAACTCCTTTTCCTCGCGTTCAACGTGGCGGCCACCGTCTCCTTGGGCTACCTTGCATACACGGTGTACGTGCAGATGCAGAAGCGAGAGTTTCCGCTCGCGTCGGCACAAGCCGGCGCGGTCCTGATCTTGGCTGAAAGGGAGCCTTCCGGAACGAGGTTTTTCATGGTGTCGGCGTTACTGGGAATGGTGGGAAACTTATTCACGAGCTTCCTACCGTTCTTGCTCGGTCCCTTCCTGAGCGGTGGAGGCCTGGAGGCGTCATCATCGGTCGTCGCCGCCCAAACTTTCGACATGTCGCCATACCTGGCGCACCTGCTGCCCGGCGTCGCCTTCGCTTTCACGGTGAACGGGCCGATGTTCGCCTCCGGCATCATCCTCCCGCTCTGGGTCACGGTGGCGCAGTTCGCTGGCGCCTTCTCGTACTACGGAATAGGGACGCACCTCATAACGAGGATGGGTCTTTGGCCGAAGGACAGCCCCTACAACGTCTCTTGGACGCTTCCCGTGATAGTGGAAAGGTCGCAGATCCATTTCTACATAAGCACCACGCTCGGGCTTTCGCTAGCGGCCATAATCGTCCCGCTGGCGGTGCATTGGAGGAGGCTCGTTAGCGCCTTCAAGATCTCTCCGGACGCGGAGGTAAGGGGGCCCCCTTTCCGAACCGTCTTGGCCACGTTCCTTTGCGCAAGCGCCGGATCGGTCCTACTGACGAACTACCTGACGGGATTCCCCATCTGGCTGCTGGCGATCTTCGTCATCGGCGGCTCGTTCTTCGCGAGCTTCCTCTCGGCTAACAGCGCAGGCATAACTTTGGCGGGATTTTCCGTAACTTGGCTGCCGCAGTACGTGGTGTTCAGCGCCAACTGGCCCGACAAGTCGATCTGGTTCGCGCCGATCTCGATGTACGCCGGGGGGGCCGACATAGCGATGGCGTTCAAGCAGGCCGACATCCTGGAAGCGGATCACAGGGAATACGTCAAGACGTACCTCGTGCTCATCGCCTTCAGCCTGATGGTCAGCGTGGCGTTCGTTTCCTACCTTTGGAGCATCTCGCCTATACCTTCGGGGGCTTATCCCGCTACGGTTAGCGTGTGGCCCGTGGAAGCGAGCTCTTGGGCGAGGCAACAAGTTTGGTTTTGGACGGGCTACATCTTCAAACCGGACAAGGTCGCGGCCTCGTTCATAATCGGCACCTTGGTCTACCTCGTGAGCGACTTTTTGCTCCACAAACCGGGCATCTTGATAAGCTTCATCGCCGGAACCACGCCGTCTATAGGCATAGTCGGTTCCGCCTCCCAGCTGATAGGTTCGATATTCGGGAGGATCGCGTTCAAGCCCTTGGTGAGGGAGAGCCAAGGCATCCAATCGTTCATAAGGCGCGCGCCGCAAATATACATGGGAGTCAGCGTAGGGTGGGGTTTTTTGGAGACGATCAGGGTCCTCCTCATAATCATGGGGAAGGCCATGTGGCTTCTCCCGTACTGACCGGCTCCTTTTTCCCTCGCGCCTTTGATGCGAAACGCCAAACGAACAGTATCGCGGTGGCCGGCAAGACAAGGAGGAACCAGTACCTGGAAAGGTGGTAAACCGCCTGATACCTTGGGAAGGTCCTCCCCCTTAAGTTGAGCTCCAACCAATCCAGAGTTCTGGCAGCCACAAGGTCGAGAGGGACGTCGTGGCCCGAATCGTACCAATAGATCTCCTTCGGTTCTTGGGCCTTCTCGTAAAGCAGAAGGCCGCTTTCGGCCGGTACTATTTCGTCAAACCTCCCGTTGTGCATCAGGACGGGCCTGGGAGAGATCTTGTCCACGAAGTTTATCGGGTCTACCGGATCCAATATCTTTTGAACCTCGCGGTAGGATACGTTGTTGGCCGAGATGTACTCCCTGATCGGGGGGATCGCCGGATGCTTGCTCTTCTGGATCATGAGGGTCATGTTTCCGCCGCCCACGACTAGGACGCACGCCTTCAACCTGCGTTCGACCCCTCCTAGGACGGCCCCGATCAGAGCCCCCATGCTCCCGCCAACCAATGCGAACTTCTCCGAATCGATGTCGTCCCT
>JAFNJA010000018.1:0-8303 GCA_017601265.1 Candidatus Brockarchaeota archaeon | reverse complement strand
GGTGCCCAGGTAGTCCAAAGCCCTCCTCGCGTCTACGACGGTCTGGATGAAGCCGTCCCTGCTCCTAGTCATGTTCGTCGAGTAAAGCTCGACTCCAGGTTTTCGCCTTTCTCCGTGGTACTGCGCGTCTATGGCGATGACGGCGTATCCGGCTTCCGCGACGAACTCCGCCAGGGGGATGATGTCCTCTTTTTCCCCTCCGTATCCGTGGAGAAACAGGATGCAGGGGAAAGGCCCGCCCCCTCCCTTGGGCATCGACAGCAAAGCGGGCACCCTCTCGCCGTTCACGCTGTCGAAGTATACCTTAAGGAGCGTGTACTTGGGCTCATCGCGCGCGATCCTAACGTCGGAGTTTAGGGGGGCGCTCGGATCGTAGTCGTAGTAGGACGCGTAGTCTTCTCCCAAGGTGCCCCGTGGAAGGGCCAGGGCGATCGAGGCTGCGAACAATAGCGCGAGCAGGCGCCGTTTCCTCGTCATCCAAAACCCCAGGGTATCCTTACAAAATGGAGTTCGGGCGGAGGTAGTAAAACATTACGGATCATCAGCCCTTTCGCGTTTTCCGCCGGTGGTTGACGACGAGGTAAAGGAGGAGGATCAGAAAAGCCGTTACCGCGGCAACGTCAAGGATCTGGGAGTACCTCAAGATGGTGTACCAGTACGGCCCTAGGGAATATCCAGCGTAAGCCAATCCAAGGTTCCAAAGAAAAGAGCCCGCCGAAGTGTAGGCTAGGAATGGCGCCAAGCGCATCCTGAAGAATCCGGCCGGAAGCGAAACGATCGTCCTGAATCCGGGCAGCACCCTCCCGATCAGCACGGCAACCCCTCCGTGCTTCTTGAAAAAGTCCTCGGTTTTAGCGAGGTTTTTCTCGGAGACGAAATGCTTGCCGTATTTCGACACGAACGCCCTGCCTCCCTTTCGACCTACTGCGTAAATCGCCGACGAACCCAGGACGTTGCCAAACGTCCCAGCTAACGCAAACATAGTTAGCCCTCCTGGTCCAATGCCGCTCAGCCATGCAACGTAGCCAACGTAGGGCATGACTATCTCTCCCGGAATCGGCATCACGACGATCTCCAGCGCGGTCGCCGCAACTATCCCGGGAAAGCCGAACTTCGATATCCACTCTATGAGCAGATCGTTCAAGAACTCGACGATTCCGTTCATTCGGTCCCTACCGTTTAAATAACCTTATCGCGTCGATGGATGCGACTCAGAAGGCTCGGCCGCCAACCAGATTGGAAGCCCTTCCATGGGCTCACCTCGTTCAACCATTCTTATAAAATTAAGTCAAGTCCCCAAAGGGCCGTTCGTGGACCTCGGATTATGCCTTGGCGTGGCGGCAATGAGGCTTGGAAAACCCGCATAACGAGGCGTCTGAACTTTGCAATGGTGGAAAAGCCTCGGCGGTCGGGGAGAGTTCCTTGGAAACGTTTGTTAAAAGGGTTTTTGGATGGCCCGAATCAAAGCGCGCGCGTGGCTTCGTAGATCCTTTCCAGGCCTTTACGGAAGCCCTCTGACAACTTTCCCATGTTTATGGGCGTTGATGACGCTATCTCCGGTTCCAAGGGAAGTTCCGCCACGACCTTAACGCCAACCTCTTCCCCTACCTTCTCCACGTCGTAACTGCCGAATGGCTTCACGCCTATCGAATCGGCCATGTACGCCATGTTGAGGACCAAGCCCGCGATTTTCGCGCCTTCGCCCGCCAACAACCAAGACATCCTCCTGACTGCCCCGAGGGAGTGCGGCGAAGGGGTCGAAACGAGTATGGCGGAAGCCTTCTCGGCGGTTAACCTCACGGCTACAAGAGCCTCGTCGCCCGTACCCGGAGGAAGGTCGACTATGAGGTAATTTAGCCTCCCCCAGTTAATCTCCGAAAAAAGCTCGATTATCAGGTCCCTTTTGACCTCGCCCTTGAGCGGCATCGCCTTGTCCGAAGTCAGCAAGCCGAGCGACACGAGCCTCACGCCCCCGGCCACCACCGGTTCTATGCCGTCCTCGCGACCTTTCAACCTTCCGCCGTGGTTCAGCAGCAGGGGCAAAGTGGGGCCGTGCAGATCCAAGTCAAGCAGGCCCACCTTTTTTTCGCCCGAGATGTGGTTCGCAAGCGTGGCCGCCACAACGCTCTTGCCGACCCCTCCCTTGCCGCTCGCCACCAAGAGGACCTTGTCGATCGTTCCAAGCCTCTTCTTTACCATCTGGAGCCTGAAATCCAACCCGTGCTCACCCCTCGTCTAGGATGGCGCTTTCGAGCACGGTGTCCATCCCGCCTACAACCTCCATGTCGCTGCTGCCGCATTTCGGGCACCTCAAGAAAACGGTGACGAGCTGGGGGAAAAAGTGGAGGGGGGATTCAAGCCCGTCAGGTTCCTCGACCCCGTAAACCTCCCTTGAGATCCCCTTCAGCGCGTCTTCGGATTCCTTGTAACCCCACTCATGGCCGCATCTTGAGCACTCGAACCTTCCTTCGATTATCTTGACCACGTATTCCACCCCTTCCAGGCCTTCGCCCTCGCCCATGGCCCCCAAAGCGTACCTCAGAACCTCGACATCTATGCCGGACAGCTGCCCGACCCCGACCTCGACCTTGCGAACCTTCGCGTTGCGTTCCTTCTGGAACGATGCCAAAGATCCGATTATGCCAGACGCGACGCTCCATTCGTGCAATTGCCTTCACCGCATTGCTTGAATCGTTGGCGATATATCCTTTCGACGCTTGCCAACATCGGTGCAGCTGGCAAGTCCACCCGAGCTTCCGAAAACCTTCTGGTTCTCGATTTCCTTTCCAACCGCATGCGCTTACCCGGGCGGCGGCCTCTTTCCCAAGACGAGCGTAAGGGTCTGCTCCTCGCCGTCCCTCAGGACGGTCACTTCCAAGGTCTGCCCTGGGAGCGTTCTCGCCTCCAAGAAGGCCGAAAGGTCGTCGCCTCCGCGTATCCTCGTCCCGTTCAGCGCGATTATCACGTCTCCTCCCGCCGTCACAGTCGTTCCCGACACCGCGACCTGCCTCGTGCCAGCCCTGATTCCGGCTTTTTCCGCAGGACCGCCTGGGGTAACGGAGGTGACGAGCCACCCGTAGCTCTTGCTGAGTTTCAGCGCTTTGGCGACGTCAGGCGTAACGTCCATTCCGCCCACGCCCATCCAAGAGTGCATGTCGTATTTTCCAAGCGTAATGAGGTAGGGCAGCTCCCTGCGTATCGTGTCGGAAGGTATGGCGAGGCCAACGCCTTGGGAACCGGATACTATGGCCGTCGTTATGCCGACTACCTCGCCGATGCTGTTCAGCAGAGGGCCGCCTGAGTTTCCCGGATTGATGGGCGCGCTGGTCTGGATCACGTTCGCTATCATGTATCCTCCAGTCGTCGACTCTTGGATGGTCCTTCCCAACTGGCTGACGATTCCCGTTGTCATCGAGCCAGCCAGTCCCAATGGATTACCGATCGCTATGACGAAGTCCCCGACCCGAAGGCTTGAAGAACTTCCGAGAACGAGAGGCTCGAGTTCAACCTCGGAAGCGGAGATGGCCAAAACCGCGAGGTCGCTGTAGGGGTCGCTGCCGAGTATGACGGCGTCGAAGGCGTCGCCATTGTAAAAAGAGACCGTCAGGTTCTGGACTTGGTTTACGACGTGGTAGTTGGTGACGATCACGTTTCTTCCCGTTGAGCTGCATACGAAACCGGAACCTTGCACTTTGCTGTACTGGAGCACGGGCCCGAAGATCGTAAAGATCCTCTGCACTACCACCCCTTGGACGACTACGATCGAACCCCTCACCCTAGAGTATAGCTCGGCCAGATCAACCGAAGGTTCTGGAGATCGGCTCTGCACCGCCTCCGTGAGCGCCGAGACCTGGCGCTCGAGATCGCGGAGGTTCTCGTTCAGCCTTCCGATCTCCTCTTTCTGGAGGAGGATCGTCTGCTGGACGGAGAGCAAGCCGTAACCGAATACGGCCGAGACGATCGTCAAAGCAAGCACGTAGGCGGCGGTTATCTTCGAGACGTTTCCAGGTGGCAATTTTATCCCCTGCCCGGACCTTTTCCCCGGTCTTAAACCAATTACGTAGCTACTATGTTCAATAGTAGCTATTTATCTTTTTACCCTATACGTCCTGTCCGAATCTCCATCCTTCCTAAGCCAATTTTTTGCCGGAAGGTACTGGAAAAACCCACGCGATCGTTGCTTCAGCATCTGCCAAGGCGCGAACCCTGGCGCGTGCAACTTCGGTTGCCCAGGGCGCCTGCCCCGCCTCTTTTGCTAGTAAGCAAGCCGTTCGATGATCTTCCACGAGACTACGAACGCTTTCCAAGGCGAAACCGTGGCAGCAGCTTCTCGACAAAAACGAAAGCGAAGGTCGAGTACGCGACCCCGCCCAACAGGTCGACGATGTAGTGCTCTCCCAGGTAAACCGCGCTGAACCACACGCCTGCCGGAATCAGGAGTATGGGCAGCGCCTTGACCCGCTTGATTTTGATCGCGTAAATCGATATCAGCCAAGGATAAGCGGCGTGGAGGCTCGGGAACGCCGCGAACGGGTTAGGTTGGACGTAATCGATGATGGTCGAATAAACGGGCACGCCTATTTCGCGGTCTATTTGGAAAAGGATCCGGGAAGCTTTCAAACCGAACCACGGTGGGGCGGACGGATACATGACGAAAGTCATGAGGGCGCCGTAAGAGCACAATAGAAACGCGATGGAGTATCTCCAGTAGTCTTTGGGGGAGCGTTTCCACAAAATGAACCCAAAAGTCGTAGGGGCTATGAAGTGCAAGGAGTAAAAAAAGGCCCCGACGTAGTCGAAGATCGGGTTTCTGTAAAATTGCTGCAACATGAGGGTCGGGATCGCGCCAAACATAAGGAATTCAGCGCTTATCAATTCGTTGACGTGCACGATCGCGGAAACGTTGTCCGCTATCCCGTACATCGCCTCGTACGCCATAAACAAGGTGGTGAAAGGAGCCCAATCTTTCATGAAGCGTCGGGACCACTTCCTGTGTATGGCGTATATCAAAAATCCCGCGACGAAAAATTCGAGCCTCGGGTACACGCCGAACCGCAGGCAGAAGACAATCAAAAGGACCAAATAAATCGCGGAAAAGACGATCCCAAGGGCGTGCGCCAAACGGGCGTCGGTCCGCTGCACCCGCTCTCCTTCATCTTCGCGAACTACGGCAGCCAAAGGAGTTTTCCAGCCAACCGGATTCCCTTTCAACTGACGTTGGCATTAAAGCTTTTTTCTTGGGCGTCGATCTTCCTGGCCAGCGCCCGGAGCCTCTCGACCCTCTTGCTCGTCGGGGGGTGCGTCATGAACAGCTCCGCCACCGAGTCTCCCCTGAACGGGTTCGCTATCCAGAGCGGGCTCGTGGAGGGGTTGGCCCTTATCGTGTAGCCGTTCCTCACCGCCCTCTCTATCTTCTCGAGCGCAGAGGCGAGCGAGAGCGGCTTCCCCGTCAGCCTCGCTCCCTCCTCGTCCGCGCCGTACTCCCTCCCCCTCGAGATCGCCAGCTGGGTCAAGCTCGCGGCGATCGGGACGAGCGCGAGGCCGGCCAGCGCGAGGAGCTCGGCGCCCCCTCCGCCCCTCCTGTCGTCCCTCCTGCCCCCGAAGAGGAGGCCCATCCTGCCCGCGTAAGCGAGCCAGGAGAGCGCCCCCGCTATCGTCGCCGCCACCGCCGCGAGGAGGGTGTCCCTGTGCAGCACGTGCGAAACCTCGTGCGCCACGACCCCCTCGAGCTCCTGCTCGTCGAAGAGCCTCAGCGCCCCCTCCGTGACGCACACGACGCTGCTGCCCGGGCTCCTGCCCGTCGCGAAGGCGTTCGGGCTCAGCGTCCTCACTATGCCGACCTTCGGCTTCGGAACCTTCGCCTTCGCCGCTATCCTCTCGACCATCGCGTGGAGCTGCGGCGCCTCGCTCTCGGGCACGACCTTCGCCCCAGTCATCGACATCACCAGCTTGTCGCCGAAGAGGTAAGCTATCCCGTTCATCGCGGCAGCCACGACGAGCGCGGCGAGCATCGCCGAAACCGGGTCCCCGAGGAGGTAGCCGACGGCGCAGCCCACCAGGAGGAACATCGCGGTCATCGCCGTGAACAGGGCGAGTTCTCGGATCATCTTCCCATCATCACCCTTCCGGCCTTATTTCCATTCGGAGGAAAAGCATGTATGTTGCCGCGAAGCAGACGACCATGCCGACGACTATGGCAAGAATCTGCGGCCACCTTGTCGCCAAGGCTTGGGTCAGCTCCAAACGCTGGAAGGGTGTCCCCCTTCCCAATTCCCCAAACCCGAAAGACCCTCCCATGGTTCCGAGGATGGACGAGCCCGCCTCGTTGTAGAGGTAGGCTGGCGAAATCCTCTGGATGTTCATCTGTATTGTAGTCCGCCTTTGCATCAATTCCCTGTACTCCTGCGTCCCTTGGGCTCCAGGATTGAATGGTCCGCTAGGCATCTGGATTGGAACGGCGTAGTTTGCCACAAGGGCGGCAATTATGCTTATCACGATGGAACAGAACAGCCACGTGGAGATCGACAGAAGTATCGAAGTCGAAGTCTTCTTGGTCACCGTTGAGAAGAGGAGTCCCAAGGCGAGCCAGAAGGTCAGGTAGACTATCGTCAGCAACGCGAACAGGACTATCCTCAGGGCATCCTCGAATCCAGGGCCGAACCCCAGGATGGGCATCGCGACGCCGCACATGATTCCGATCGTGCTCGCCGCCAAAAGGGATAGCGCTGCAGTCCCTCCCATGAACTTTCCGTTGATGACGGAGTCCCTGAATATGGGCTGGCACAGGAGAACCGAAAGGGTGCCGCTCGTCCTCTCCTTGTTTACGGCGTCGAAGCCCAGGGCCAAGCCGATTATGGGGCCGAAGAAGACCATCAAATAGGTGAAGGAGAAGCCGAATCTAGCGCCGGAGAAGATGGCCATGAAGCCCGCGTTGGGATTGTTCTTTATGTACTCGGTGCCCTGATAGGCCGACAAGGTCGACAACAGGAGTATCAAGGCGAAAAGCACGACGTAACGCCTGCTGCCGAGATGGTCCGCGAGTTCTTTACGACACACGGTCAGAGCGCCCGCCATTACTGATCACCCTCCTTCATGTATTCCATGAATATCTCATCAAGGCTGTGCTCCTTCGGCCTCATCAGCAAAATCGTCGCTCCGTGCTTGATTACGGCCTCCGAAACCTCCCTTGTCCTGTCGCTTTCCATGTGGACGAAAATCTTGCTGCCCTCTTGGTCAACGGACATCACATCGTTGATTCCCTTGATCTCCCGGATGAGGTCTGGGCCAGCTCCCGCCAGCTCGAGTTCGAGAGTCACCTTCCATTTGCTAAGTTTCTTGGATAGGTTCCCTATCGTGTCGGCGGCGATGAGCCTTCCCTTGCGTATGATGCCAACCCTCTGGCAGGTCTGCTGCACCTCGTACAAAAGGTGCGAGGAAAGAAGGACCGTGAGCCCTTGCTCCTTGTTCAGCCTGAACATCATGTCCCTGATCTCCTTAGTGCCCTGGGGGTCGAGCCCTATGGTCGGTTCGTCGAATAGCGCGACCCTGGGCTTCTTGATCAGCACCTCCGCTATCCCCAGGCGCTGCCTCATGCCCCTCGAGAACTTTTCAACCTTCATTTTGGCGTTATCTGCCAAGCCAACTGCCTCGAGCAAGTCCTTTATCGTCCTTTCCCTTTCGGGCTTGGGGATGTCGTTTAACTGGCATATGTAGTTGAGGTTCTGCTCAGCCGTCAAGTCCTCGTAGTAACCAGCTCCCTCGGGCAGCATGGATGCGATCTTCCTCACCTTCCTCGAATCTTTGACGATGTCGTAACCTCCTATGGTGGCCGTGCCCGAAGTCGGTACCGTAAGGCCCATCAACGTGATGAAAGTCGTCGTCTTGCCAGAGCCGTTTGGACCCAGTAGGCCGAATATCTCCCCTTCGTAAACGGTCAGGTTCAGGCGGTCGACGGCTTTTATCTCGCCGTAATATTTCGACAGTTCTCGGGTTTCTATCATGGGCTGAGACATTTGCTTTACCTCCTCCTAAACTTCATAAATACGACTAGTAGAGCGGTAATCATGGCGGCGGCCACCCCAATTCCCATTAGACCCCACGAGGTCGGGGTTGTAACCGTAACCCTCACTTGAACAACATCCGACTCGACTTGGTCGCTCAAACCTGTCAATGTGATCATGTAGTCTCCAGCAACCGCGTCTTCAGGCGTCTTAACGGCGACAGTGAAGGTGGAGGATTCGGACGCTTCGAGCAATTCCGTCATAACCGGGGTGATCGACGAATCCCACCCGTCTGGGCCCTCG
>JAFNJA010000188.1 GCA_017601265.1 Candidatus Brockarchaeota archaeon | reverse complement strand
GGGCACACTTCTTCCATCGATTCGCACAGGCTGAGCACTTGGGGTATTGAGCGCAAAGCGAAAAAGGTTCCGCCAGGCCCGGAGGTCTCTTGGCCAAGAATGCCGTATTTCACCGGTATTTCCTCGTCAAGCCTCAAGCCTTCGATCCCGCCTGGTCGGAAGTTGGTCAAGACGAACGTGGCCCCGTCGAGGGATTCTTTCAAGTCAACTGTGCCCGTGACTTTCAAGTCAACTCCTTCCTCCATGGCGATTCTTCTACCCAGTTTTTCCATCATGGGTAGTCGGGACGGGTCGACATCCATTAGGGCGATCTCGCTTCCTGCGATCGCTTCCCCGTACCGGGCGAAAGAGTAAAGGATTCCTGGGACGTAGGCGCTTCCTCCCCCGATTATTGAGATTTTTTCTGTAGGCAAATTCCCACCAATCGATTACCTATTCATTTTAAAAGTATATAGGGCTTTTCAACCGTGCTTTCATGAACGGCACGCTGTCCAAAGCTTCACCTGAAGTCCCATCTATCGGAAGATGGCGATGCCGTCCACTGAAGCATGAGCCAACGGATTGCCGAAGTCGTCCTCCTTATAACTTCCGAAGAATCGAAATTGTAGATCATGTCAATCTCGATGATTAGATCTATAGAGTAATTCGGCGAACCTTTGCTCCTCACCATTGCCAACTCGTTCTCGGTCCTGAAGGCCCTCGAGCCCTCTTGGGCGAAGCTGTGCGAAAAAACCAGTTTGACCACCTCGTTATCCTGGTCCGACTCGTCCAACACTTTAATGAACTCCATCTTCTCGGGTATCGTGCGGAGGGCCTGCGTCTCCCAGCATTTCGTCCTGACGAACGAGATAAATTGCCCTAGTTCCAGCTTGGACACCACGTAAGGCACGTGGACGTAGAATTTGTGTAGGTCCTTCCTAGTTTGAATGTATTCCAACTTGTACTTATGGGGAATTTGTGGGGTCGCGATTTCCGACGCTTTTTTAGCAGGTATGACCGATGCTGAAACAGTTACGGCCGCGGTCATTAATATGGCAACAACGCCCCAGAACCATGACGTCTTCTCGGTCAGGAACCCGGGCCCACCGAGGCTGAGCAGAATCCTGGGCATTCCGACGCTGAAAAGGTATCCTGTCGATCCGCCAATGAAGGCTAGCAGTATCGCTTCCGCCAAAAATATGTAACTTATGTGCGAAGGATTGAGACCTAAAAGGGAAAGCGTCACCACCTCCTTCCTCCTTTCGTAGACGGCGTTCAAGGTGCAGGCCAGGACGTTCAGCCCTACGAGGACGAGCACCATTGGAATGGACGAGCTGCCTACCAGAGCTGGGTCTTTCCTGTAGTAGAACAGCTTGATCTCCTTCCCGTCAGAAGCGTAGACGAAGTAACGCCACTTCCTGGCCAATTCCACCGAGAGCTGGACTGTATCGTCCGCGCTCCTCGCCTGGACGTTTATCCTGGTCAAAGACCCAAGCCCTAGCTCCATGAGTTCTTTCCAATCGAGCACGACCATGTTTTCCGTGCTTACATAATACCTGAGGCCATATTCGACGGTGAAATACGGCCTGATGGGTTGTCCATCCAAGTCGGAAATCCACTCGAGTATCTCGTCGTCCAAGATGCCAGCGACCATGAAATCGACCGTGGACTCGCCGGTTCTCGTTTCCCAAGTCAATCTCACTTTGTCGCCAGGCGAGACTCGAAGCTGTTCCGCGGCGCGCTCAGATATGAGGAGGGCGCTTTCCCCTTCGGCCAGGTAGTGCCCGCTTATGACGGCTGCATCAAGTTTGCTCATCTTCGCCTCCTCGCTCGAAACTCCGATGGCGCCCCTGATCGTCATGGAATAGCCGCCGTCGCTCGTCAAACGCCCTTCCATGCAGCTTGGGCTCGACTCCGCCTTTGGCGCAACGGACGTTACCGAGGGATCGTTGCGCAGTGCCTCAACCATGCACGAAGGGATGGGGGTTGACGCTAGGCCTGGCGGAGTCACGATCATCAAGCCTTTTGGCGGATTGGCGTGCGGATACGGGGAAGCTGGTTTCCCGTACGCCACGAACGCTTGGAAGCGGAAAGAAGTGAAAACCGTGAAACCGAACACGAGCGTAAAAATTGAAGTAAGCACAAGAGAAGTCCTTATCCTCCTCCTCTTCAGGTTCCTCGTCGCGAGGGAGAAAGTGGAAGTCAGGCTGGATAGAAAGGCGATTCCAAACGGCGTGACGATGTCCCTCTTAACCCTAGGGAAAACGATCGCGAGCCCTACCGACAGGCACGAAGCCGCGATGCTTGGAACGAGAAGCTGCGCAGGATCCACCAATCTCCATCCAGGCGCGACGTAATAGGAGATTCCCAAGAATAGCAAGCTGGTTAACAAGCCTGATGCCATCTTTAGATCCTCTTTCTCAACGAAGATGCTAGCAAGGCCAAATGCCGAAAGCACGAACAAAAAGGAAAGCGGGATTGGCGAGAAAGCTAAATCCGACATGGTTTTTTCCAAGACCGCCTCTACGTCTTGGACGATTACGTACGCGGCCCTGAGGTTAATGAAACATTGGGTATAGCTTTTTTCGCCTAACGACAGTTCCGCAAGCCCAAGGTAGGCGAAGGCTGCGTCCAAGTCATTTAGTTCGGTCTTCATCTCGATTCCGCTGATACCGAATTTCTCGACCTTAGACTTCGTCGAGTTAAGCAATCCTCTCACAACCTCAACGTTCCTTTCCATCACCACCTTGCCTACGTCGATGGTTTCAAAATCTCCTTGTTGAAAGTAGAAATAGCTCCCGTCGTTATCTATTACAAAGCTGTAAGTGCGCGAAACTCCGAACAACGTTATCGGAACTTTGGCTGGAACGACTATTATATCAGGACCAAGGTCGATGGCTTCGTACATTCTGCGGTCCCTTTGGTATTGAGTGCCGTTGCAAGCATCCATTGCGACGAAGTAGAGGCCTTCAGGGGCTGCTCCCAATTCAACTAATTCCGCGGATCCTGTGATTCTGACGGTAGCTCCTGGGCATAAGCCAAAGTCGGAAATGACGGTGCCGGAGATCTGCCCAGTCATGTCGAGTTGCAGCATTTTGGGGGTGTAGTCCATGCCTGAGGTCGTCGGATCGTCGGCCACCACGATCAGGGAATAATACCCTTCTTGAAGTTTTA
>JAFNJA010000187.1:1933-3206 GCA_017601265.1 Candidatus Brockarchaeota archaeon | reverse complement strand
GATCCTCCTCAGCTCCTCCCTCATCTCCGGAAGATCTAATACCTGATCATGCCATACGGGGATGGGCTCCCCGCCTTCCTCATACCTGAGCGTACAACCCTCTACTTTCACTATTAACCTGTCGCCTTCGTCCCCGACAGTGCCTGGCCTGTATCCATCTCTTTCGAAGAGCTTTGGCAGTATCTTGAATCCCTTCTTTGGGAGCCATCTCGCCAGGGCATCGAGGCGATCAGGGCCCTCTTCCCAGTAGAGTAGATCGGGATCCTTTATCACCTTGAGTATGTCACTAGCATTATCGATTGTCGTTTGAATGACCAACCCCTCACCCACCGCAATTACTCACCTCCGTACTTTATTTTGACCCCATTATCTTTGAGTATACGGATAATTTTCCTCCAACGTAGATTAGTAGGTTCTTGAGCGAACCAATATATAAGCGTCTTTTTCGCTCCCTTCTCTCTGAGCTCATCTCTAAGCGCTATAAAGCGAAGCGCCTGGCGTTCGGCACGGTCGAGTTCATCAATAGTTCCCTTTTTAAGTTCAACCAGGTAATTCTGAGTTGAGATGTCCAGCTTACCATATTCCGTCAATGCCAAGCCCGAAATTGGATTCGGCTCATAGTCGTTTTCTCTTTGGATAGTTTCTCCCCGGCTCAAGAGCCACAATCTAGCGATATTTCGCACTGCGAAGTGCACATCCCCTTCCGGCTCGATGATTCTATCTCTTGAAAGTTCCACTTGTTGAAGTTGCTCTTCCGCCACGTCCTCTCCGTATCGTCCGCTTTCCTTCGGCTTCATCCCCCCAAACGTTTGCTGCCCTGCATAGTATCCGCCATGCCTTGATTCGAAGTCAGGTTGCTCAGGATAATCGATGATGCCTCTCCTCTCGTTCCGGAGCTTGTAGACCTTATCCTTCTCCTCGCCCACCGCCCGATGCTCCTCTCCGCTTCCCCTCCTCCACGCCAACATCCTCGTCGTCACTCCAACGGCTACCTTAGTGCCCAAGAACGCCCCCAGAACCGAGAATACCATGCAGACCATCGACAGTATTGAGACGATGAGGGGCCAGAGCTCAGTGCCCTGGACGTACTCGAGGAACTCCTCAAAGTCCTTTAGGTATTCGTCGACCCTTAGCAGCTCAGCCAACCACTTGACGAATCCGAACTCTGCCCAGAAAACTTCCTCGGCTCCTTTCGGTGAGCTCGAAGCCCTTACGAGGATCAAGATCACGACGATCGATAGGAGGGCTGCCACGGCTGTGCTAGAGGCTCCTC
>JAFNJA010000187.1:0-1923 GCA_017601265.1 Candidatus Brockarchaeota archaeon | reverse complement strand
AACTATTGAGACGATGGCAGCTATTGCAGTACTTGAGGCTCCTCTTCCGTCTTTGAGGAACCTTCGTTTTCCAGACAACAGCCATCACGAGGCTTTATCGAATTTGCTTATAAGCGCCGATGAAGCGGTGTAACGCCTCCGCCAGGCTATCCAAAAAAGGTGGCAGGAACAATTAGAGTAAAGTTTAAATATAACATAAGTAAACGTAATGTTACATTACATCGGTGATTATAAAATGTCCTCGTTTACCGGCGGAATCGAGAGGTTGAGGGATCTCGTCGACAAAGTGGTCAAGGAGGTCTCCGATCTCATAGCTTCCTGCTTGTCAAAGCTCTCGGAGATCGAGGGCAGGTTGGAGTCTGAAGTCGATCGGGGGAGGCTGCTTGGAGAACTTGGAGAGCTTAGGAACTTGAGGCACAAAGTCAAGAGCGAGGCGATGAGGGCGAGGCACGAGCTGAGGCGCAGCCTGCGTGAGGTCAGAAACGAGATCAGGTTGGGAATGGCCTCGGGAGGAGGATCCGGGGAGATGTTCGAAGAAGCCGAAGGCAAACTCGAGGAGGCGGAGGGCTACTTGGAGGAGAAGCTGGACGAGATTGGCGAAAAGTTGGACTCGTTTTCTGAAAGGGTCGAAGAGGTTGAAGAGAGGCTAAAGGACAAGATCAAAGATTGGAGGAGGGGGTTGAGGGACTTCCGAAGGCCTTTCGCGGGCGGATTCGCGTTTCCCGAGGTCAGGTGGCCGGACATCAAGATCCCAGACGTTGGAAAAATAATCGACGAATCCTTGTCAAAAGCCTGGACCGGCGTGCCGTCCGCGATAGTTTCCTCCGTCAGGCTGCCGCAGGCGGATCTAAACTTGATAGACACCTTGGTGAACTCTGGCGTGTTCAGGAGCAGGAACGAGGGCATCGCGTTTTTCGCGCACAGGGGGATAGAGGCAAGCAAGGAATGGCTGACCAAGGTCAAAGAAAAGCTCGACGAGATAAGGAAACTGCAGGAAGAGACGAAGATGGAGATAGACAAGGTTATAGGGGAATCCGCTTCAACGGCAGAAGAGAAAGGAAAGGAATCTGAGAAAGAATAAACTGAAAGAGATCAGCCTTTGCACGGTCGTCCCGAAACTTGGCCTTGGCAAGAAAAGACAAAGCGGATTCGAGGTCTGGACGCTTAGCGCGAGTTTCAACATTGAAACTTAACGACCTTTAAGCTTGCGAGGTCGCGTAGCTCCACCTGGCGGCAACAAAACCCAACCCTCCGCTGAAGTCCTGGTGCCAACGCCAGGGGGCTGCGGGATCTTCCTCTAGAAAAAACGACGGCCGGTTTTTCAAAACAGCCCGGGAGGCCTATTTGGCGCCAAAGGCACCGGGTTGGCGCTCGCCTTATTACCGAGGAACGGATCGTAGGTAGCATGGCTCGAGGGACGAGGTTCGGATTCCTGCTCCCGATGGGATCCTACGGCGATTGCGCCAGGGTCGCGAACAAGGCGGAGAGCTTGAAGATTGATTCGCTATGGGTCTACGACGACCTCCACGGCTTTCCTCGGGAAGAAGTCCTTGATCCGCTTACCACGTGGGCCGCCATGGCTCAGGCGACGAAAAGCGCCAAGCTCGGTTCTTGCGTCATAGCGATCCAGCGCCACCACCCAGTCACGCTTTCGAAGGCCTTGGCGTCGATCGATTGGATCAGCGGCGGCAGGGCGATCGTCGGAATAGGTGCTGGCGGTTTCGACGAGAACTACGGCTTCCCGGAATCCGCGAAACCGGTGGGGCGGATGGTTGAGGCCATCGAGGTGATGAAGGCGCTGTGGGCGCAAGACCGAGTCGATTACGCGGGGCTATACTACAAGCTCAAGGGAGCTAGCTTGGCACCAAAGCCTCTCCAAAAGCCGCACCCGCCGATCTGGCTCGGCGCCAACAGCCCTGGGAC
>JAFNJA010000186.1 GCA_017601265.1 Candidatus Brockarchaeota archaeon | reverse complement strand
TGCTAGAAGGGCTCTGGCTTCCCTTTCTATTAGCCTGGGTTGCAAAGACCGTAACATTAAAGGTCGGCGGAAGTAAATCATACGAGGGCTATGGCGTTCCAGTCGCTACAGGATTCCTAACCGGAACTACATTATCGATACTCATAGGCGGAGGAATAGGGGTCTACAGGTTCTTCTTCCCGTTCTAAAGGCGAGTTTCTCATAATGAAGGCATACGAATTTAAACGCGGGTTGAAAGAGGCGCGAATTGATGTCCAAGATTATGGGCGATGTCGGCGATACTCGTAGAAAACGCGTCTTCCCCTTCGGCACCCATTTCTATCGTGAGCCATCAAGATCTATCGAGGAACTGAGGCACGACATTCTCATAGTCAAAAACTTGGGATTCAACATGATCAAGGTACAGGAGTCTTGGAGCATGGACGAAAAGGTCGAGGGCAAGATCGATCTGCGCAAAGTGGATGCCATAATCGATGAAGCTGAACGGCTCGGGCTATACGTTTACTTCGGCGTGACCATGGAGCAGGCTCCGGCATGGCTCTGGAGGAAATATCCGGACTGCCGCATGGTATACAGCACGGGCGAAAAGCACGAGGACCCGCAGCAATACCTCCTCCCCGGCGACGGAAAACCCGGCCCGTGCTGGGACCACCCTGGCGCAAGGGAGGCGGGCTACAGGTTCGTATCCGAAGTCGCGAGGGTGATCGGGCGGCACGACAACATCTTGGTATGGAACGTCTGGCAGGAGATCGGCTTCTGGCCGATGCGCAACGTCCCCGGATCGTTGGGTTTCTGCTACTGCCCGCATACCTTGGCCAGGTTCAGGGAGTGGCTCCGCGGCAAATACGGCGACTTGTGTGCGTTGAACAAAGTTTGGAGAACTGGGTACGGTGATTGGGAAGAGGTTGAGCCGCCTCGAATATACGCCAGGGTGCCACCTTACATCGACTGGAGTTACTTCATGAACGACGTTTACTTGGCAAGGGCTCTCCGTTGGAAAGCGGAAGCGTTCAGGGCCAACGACCCAAAGCGCCGCCCGATCTTCAGCCACGTTGGTTATCCCACCGTTGGAAGCGGAGCAGAGTGGAGGTGGGCGGCGGAGGGCGAGATCTTCGGCAGCTCTTGCTACCCTGCTTGGGGCCCGCTTCACGAATGGGATGCTTGCTTCCCAGCGCCAGGCCAGCCCGTTCCGCTCGAGGAAGGCCTTCGACAAGAAGTTGAGCACATAGCGATGGGGTTCGATTACGTAAGGAGCGCCGCCGGAGCGAACCGGCAGTGCTGGGCAGCCGAGTTCCAAGGCGGCCCCATCTCGACTTCCCTGCACAAGGGGCGCGTCCCTTCTCCCGAAGACATCCGCCGCTGGGTCCTCGCGGCTTTGTCGTCGGGCATAAATGGCCTTTGCTTCTGGAACCACAGGGTCGAGATATTCTGGGACGAGGCTTACGGCTTCGGCCTACTCGACGCCCGAGGCGACCATTCTCCACGCGCGGAGGAAGCTGGGCGGTTGGCGATGGCGACAAGCCGCCATGCCGAGCTTTTCCACGACGGGCGCGTTCCCCAAGCCGACGTGGCGATCCTCGTTCACGAGGATCTGTGGCACTTTGCAAGAGCGACCGGAAATAACGCCGCTTCGCACTTGTCGTATACCGTCCGCGGGATCTACTCGATGTTGTGGGAAGCCGGCGTATGGGTCGATTTCGTCGAGGCCGGAGAGGCGACGTTAAATGACCTTAGGCGGTACAAGGCGCTGATCCTGCCTTTCCCGCTCGCATTGGACGATTCGATACTCGAGCTCTTGAAGGATTACGTGGCCTCCGGAGGGACGCTGATCTCTGAGGCTTGCCCAGGTCGATACGACCGCTTGGGATTCACGCGGCCGGGAGAGCTGGCAGCTGGCGCTGAGGAACTTTTTGGAGTTGAACGCCGCTCGGTAAGGCTTTGCCACGAGCCCGGGCAGAAAACTAGGTGGACGCCCAGGGAACGCAGCTACGGGGAGATAATGAAGGCGACTCGGTTCGAAGGCACGGGCCCGTTCGCCGGACACAGCGTCCTACCAAGCTTGTACGTGGAGACCTATGAAACGAAGGGCTCGACCCCAATCCTCCTCTGCGAGAACGAGGTTGCGGGCGTTGCCAACGACTATGGAAGGGGGAGGGCGTATCTCGTTGGCACTTTCCTAGGGCACGCGCACTCGGCTTTCAGGGATGCGGCAACGTCGGCCTTTCTCTTGGACGCGTTGAAGGCGTCAAACGTTGGGCCTGAAACGTGCGGCGGATTTTGCAGGCGGAGGCGGATCGGCAGGGAAAGCCAGGCGTGGTTCCTATTCAACATGGAGCCTCGATCCGTTGCCGGAAGAATAGAGGTGAAAGGCATCTCTAAAGTTTCAGACCTCCTTGGCGCGGAACTGCCCTCACGGGACGGGTTTGTTACGGTAACGGTCAATCCGCTCGAAATAAAGTGCCTAATCATCGAACCTTGACCTAATTTCGTAGGCAGGATATTTGCCGCCGTAACATGAAGCTGTTCACGACAAATCGGGGCATAACTTACAGCGTGCTTCTAGAACGTTCAGTACTTTCCATGCCTCTCCGCTGTCTTGACCATCGTTACTAGGTTCTCCAACTTGGCGTTCGCGGGTACTTCGTCGGCCGTTGTGAGCACGTAACCTCCCCCTTCCATGCCCTCGTTCAAGCAGCGAAGCGCCTCCCGTTCCGAATCCCGCGCGCTTCCGAAAGCGAGGACGACGGGATCGAAGTTGCCCATCACGCAGATCCTCTTCCCGTAAAGCTCCTTAGCTTCCCTCAGGGTTATGTCGCTCTGTAGCTCGAACGGCTCGATGAAGTGCGGCCCCGCTTCTAGCGCCATCGGAAGTTGGGCTCTGATCTTCCCGACCATGTAGAAACCTATGTACTTGCCTGCCTTGCGCACTAGGTCTGCCGCTTTTTTGATGTCGGGAAGTACGAACTCCCTGAAGTGCTTTGGACTTATGCCGTAAGATCCCCAAACGTCGTAGTAGAGAACTTCTGATGGAGAACTCGCGAACGCCTCCACCTCTTTGGCCTTTACCTCCAGCAGAAGATCTAGGACATCCTTCACGATTTCCGGCCTCCTGTGCAGGTCGACCATCAGCTCTTCCGGCCCCCTAATCTCGCACAGGTGGCTGAATGAGCAGGCGATTCCGACGTTAGGCATTCCCTCGTCGCCTATCGTATTGTAGGCCTCG
>JAFNJA010000185.1 GCA_017601265.1 Candidatus Brockarchaeota archaeon | reverse complement strand
TTCAAGCTGCCTGACAGCACTATCGTCGGAGGCGGCCTTTCGCGCAACCCGAAAGCTGGGGGCAATTCCGAAGCCAATCCGGAGGAGCCGCACGACAAAGTCGCGAGCCCCGCCTCCGCGATCGATTTAGCGATCCTCCAAAGGTCTTTCCTCGTCTCGGCGTCGGCGACGATTATGTTCGCGCCCCCCTCCTTGAGGGACTCGAGTTCGCGGGTCAGGTTCCCCCTGACCGATGGAAGCCTTACCGACCCCACTTTCATGCTCGTCTGCCCTTCGACCAGGGCTTTTACGTCCGATTCCGAAACCGGATTCAGGGGGTCTCTCCCGAATTCGGTTTCGACCACCGGTTTTCCGCCAACAAGGAGTTCTCCGCCTACGACCGTCCTTCCTTGCTCCGGCAGCGACGGAGCGAGGACCGTGGTCCGTATGCGAAGCTCGTCCATGGCCGCCTCGATCTCTGCGCCAACGTTTCCCCTCAGCGTCGAGTCCACCTTCTTGTAGAAGAACTTCGCGCCGTGCCTTCTCAGGAGGCGGGCCGCCTCTTCCACCTTCCCGCGCGCCTTCCGCGGGCTCGAAAGCCTGCTTGAGGTGTCCACCGAGATCGCGTCGAACCGCTTTGCGTACTTCGCGACGCAAACGGGCGAGGTTACCACAACAGTCCTGAGGCCCTTCTTCCAGAACTCCAAACCCGTGTCGAGGGCTCCGGTGAGGTCGTCGGCTACTATTCCGAACTTCATCCGAGTGGCTGCTAGGCTGCGGGCGATATAATGGTTCTGAAGGCTCCGATCCGGGCAACGGTAATTAATCCGCCATTCCTTGCGGATGGCATGGGCCTCAAGGAATACAGGAGGAAGAGGGATTTTTCGAAGACCGCAGAGCCTCCCGGGGGCGAGGTTGGGAAGGGCGGTGGCGGGGAGGGCGTGTTCGTCGTGCAGGAACACCGCGCGACCCACCTCCACTGGGACTTCAGGCTGGCGATGGACGGGGTCCTGAAGAGCTGGGCGGTCCCTAAGGAGCCGCCAACTACGCCCGGGATCAGGAGGCTGGCCGTCCAGGTCGAGGACCACCCCCTCGACTATGCGGATTTCGAAGGCACGATACCGGAGGGCGAGTACGGGGCTGGTAGCGTTAAAATCTGGGACAAGGGAACTTACGAGATGAAGGAGAGGAAGGGCGGCAAGCTCCTGTTCTCCCTGCAAGGGAAGAAAATGAAGGGAGACTACTGCCTCTTGAAGTTCGAGAAAGCCGGGGGGAAGAATTGGCTGCTTTTCGCGGTGAAAAGCACTGCGCCGAAGGCGGGCAAGGCTAGCTAACGGATCTCGGTCTTGCGCTTTATGCCCGGATCGGTGAAGACGTCCTTCTCGTCCACGCTCCTGGTCGAGAACTCCGAAACCACCGCGCCTTCCTTTCCGGACTGGAACCAGTGGAGCGTCTGGGGCTCGAGGGTGTACTGCTCCCCCGGCCTTAGCCTGATCTCGTGCCAGACAGTGTAAAACGCCTCCCTTCCGGGCGGAGGCTTGCACTTCGGCCTCGGGGTTTTCCTACCCGGAACGTACATGTAAACGGTGCCGAAACGGCACCGGAACGTCTCCTCCTTGCCAGGTTGCCTCCCTATCCTTGGGTGCATGTGTTCGGGGCAAGTCTGTTTGGGGAATAGCACGAGTTCCTTCGCGCAAACCCTCCTCGTGTTGACGTAAGTCAGGAGCTGCAGTCCCGTGCGCCTCAGGTCGCCCAATCCGAAATCGGCGACTTCGATCCTTTCCTTCTCCTCCTTCGTCAGGACGATGCCGGCCTTTTTGAGATACCTCAAGGCCTCCCTCTGCGCGGCCCTGTATTCCCTCTCGCTGATCATGGTTTTAGGCTTCTGGTCGCCGCGCCCTGCTTATAAGGGTGGCCCGGAACCGGGCAGGGAAGGTAATAAGGCGGGGATTGCGCTATCGGGCGCAATGAGGGATGCGTTTGAGGCGTTGGCCGTTCTACCTCAAGGTCGAAGGGCAGTTCGTATCCTGCACGCTTCGGGAACCTGATTCGCCGAATGGCGCGTGCGTCATTTTCCTGCACGGATGGGGCGGGGAAAGGGAGATCGTCGGCTGGTTACTCGACCACCTGTGCTCCCGAGGTTACCACGTGTTCAACTTCACCCAGCGGGGGTACTTCGATTCAGGTGGAGGGAGGGAGCTGTCAAAGTGGCTGCCTGACGCAAGCGAGATGGTTGACTACGTGGCTCGAGCGCAACTCGAACCGTGGGTCTGCGGCCTTAGCACGGGCGGAAGCTTGGCGATAACGCTGGCAGCCGGGAAAAGCGAGGTGAAGGGTTGCGTGGCGCTTTCCCCGTTCGCGTCGTTCCGTAAGCTTTTCGACGACGTGCCTGAGCACAGGAAGTCATTGGAAAGGATTTTCGGCGACCTTTACTCCGGGATCGATTCGCTGGACGCTGAAAGGGCGGTGGGCAGGATCGCGCCAAGGCCCCTGCTGTTAGTCCACGGAGACTCCGACGAGGTCATACCTCCGAAGCATTCGGAGACCCTCTTCAGGGCCGCGGGCGATCCCCGCCAACTAAAGGTAGTTAAGGGAGCAAACCACACCTTCTCGAACGTGGCGCGCGAGGAAGTCTGCGAGATCGTTTCGAATTGGATCGCGGAAAACAGGCGCTCCGCCAGGACCGATTCATTTCGCTAGTGGAAGATCCCGTAGATCAGTTCCGCCTTCTTGGCCCCTATTCCGGGCACCCTTTGAAGCTCCTCCTTCGTGGCTTTCGCTATCTTCTCTATCGTTCCGAAGCGCTCGAGCAGGATCCTCGCTTGCGATTCCCCAACCAGGGGTATCGAGTCGAGGACGTAAACCTTCCTGTCTTTGACTGGCAGCTCGAGCGGAACGTTTTTCCTGTACCACCTGGAAGGCGGGAGCTTTTCGTTAGCGTTCCTCTCCTCCCTTTGCACCATGATCCTGAGGAAAGAGGCGAAAGCCAAGTCGCTCTCCGCGACTATCAACGGGGTACCGTAAACGTACAAGGTTTCCATCATGGCGCCCATCACGCTTGCCCAAAACTTTCCCAAGTCCGGCTCGTGCAAGCCCTCGAGGTATTCGCCAAAGCTGCCGTGGATGACCAGGATGCGCCTCGCGATCTCGTAGCCGAGTATCTTGTCGGATTTCATGAGCCTCAGGAGCTGCTCCCAAAGCCTGTTGGTGCGGACCGAAGAGACGAAATCAGGAACGGTCTTCCTCTCGATGGCAACGGCGCCTCGGCCGCCCACGACTAGGACGTTGGC
>JAFNJA010000184.1:2888-3300 GCA_017601265.1 Candidatus Brockarchaeota archaeon | reverse complement strand
GGCGAGCCGGAGGGCGAAAGCCCTGTCCGGGTGAAGCGAACCCATTTGCGGCGGCAACGTGAAGCCATCCCTTCTCCTCGACGGGAAAACCATATTGGGGGAACCCGCGCAAGGATCTGAGCGGTTCGGTTCGGTTGGGCATAACGGAGATCGAGAAGATAGTAGACTCCCTCCCGCCCGAGGAGAAACTGCTCTTTTACAGGATCTTCGATCTGGGCACCGCGGTAGGGAAGTTGAGGGTTCCAAGCTCCTTGGCCGGATGGGTCGAGGAGCGCTTCGGATCGGTCGGCGCCGTGCAGGAGCAGAAGATCGTGAAGATCACCAACGTCGTGACGATGGAAGGCTCCCTTTTCAACGCCCTTAGGGCCAGGAGGCCCATGGAACTCAGGGAGCGGTCGAACCTTGCCGAAAT
>JAFNJA010000184.1:0-2878 GCA_017601265.1 Candidatus Brockarchaeota archaeon | reverse complement strand
AATCGTGAAGGGCGCGCAAGGCGATCCATTTTGCGAACCCCTGGAGAAGACGCCAGAGGACGTTTTCGGAAGGGTCCGCGGCAAAAGCTGCGTAACGGCGAGCAACGTGGCCAAGTATGACGGCTTTCACGGCATAGTGGTGTTCAGGGAACACGACCCGCTCCGGATAACTGAAGAGGGCGTCGCGGACAGCTTGGACGTCGCGTTGGAGTGGGCGAGGAAGGCCAACCAAGCGGATAAGGAGTGCAGGAACTTTTTCCTGATGTGGAACTGCTTGTGCAGAAGCGGCGCCTCGATCATCCACGGCCACATGCAGATGACCCTCGGCCGCGGCATGCACTACGCGAAAATCGAGGCACTGCGGAGGGCTTCCAAGCTGTACCAACTGGCCCACGGAACGAACTACTTCGACGACTTGTGGAGGGTGCACAGCTTTCTTGGCCTGGGGCTCGAGGTCGATGGCGCCAGGGTCATCGCTTACCTGGTTCCCATCAAGGAGAAAGAGGTCATGGTGCTCTCCAACGCGCTGGACAAGGGCTTCAAGAAGGGGCTTTACGAAGTCCTGAAGTGCTTCGTCAGCAGGATGGGCGTCGAAAGCTTCAACGTAGCGATCATCACGCCCCCGATCGGAACGGCCGATGGGGACCAAGACTGGAGCGGATTCCCGGCTATCGCGAGGGTCGTGGACAGGGGGAGGTGGGGAACAGGACATGCGACATAGGGGCGATGGAGCTATACGCCAGCAGCGTCGTTTCGGCGGATCCGTTCCAAGTGGCTTCTACCCTCAGATCCTCCCTCGTTTCCGGCAACCCTTGGCCGCCTTTCGGAGCGCAAGCCGGGTCCGGCGGATGCATTAAATAGTCCGTCCTCGGCGCCTTAAGGACCATGCTGAAGCCGGAGTATATCGAAGAAACGTACCGCAAACTCGGCGGCGAGGGTTTGCTTCTGGTTTCGAGGAGCAAGGCGAAGAGGAGGCCTAACGCCATGACAATAGGCTGGGCCTTCTTGGGAAGGTTCTGGGACGAGCCTTTCTTCGTGGTGGCGGTCAGGAAGTCGAGGTACACGCACCGATGCATCGAGGAGACGGGGGACTTCACGGTGAACGTTCCAGGGAGAGGGATGGAAGGCGCGTTGCGGTTCTGCGGATCCCATTCGGGGAGGGACCACGACAAATTCAAGGAAGCGGGGATCAGGAGCGGGAAAGCAAAAAAGGTCTCTTCGCCCGTCGTGCTGGGAAGCTCGATAGTTTACGAGTGCCGGGTTGCTTACAAAGCCAACATCGCCCCAAAATCGCTTCCCAAGAGCGTCTTGAACGGCATTTACCCGGACAGGGATTTCCACACGCTGTACTTTGGCGAGGTAGTGGCCTGCTACAGGGGCCCAAGAGCATGAAGGTGAGTTTCCCACCCAGGCTCGAATTCCACTTTCCCTGCCCCATCGTTCTCGTTACTTGCGGAGACATGGGCAGGAAAAACATCATCGCGGTAGGCGCGATCTCCCACGCCTGCGTGGACCCGCCGATGCTGGGCGTAGCGATCGGGCACAGCCGGCACTCTTACAAGCTGATGGAAGCTTCGGACGGCTTCGTCGTGAACGTTCCTAGGAGGAACCAGGTAAAGGTCGTGGACTACTGCGGCAAAGTGTCCGGGGAAAACCGCGACAAGTTCGCGGCTTGCAAATTGACGGCAACCAAGTCTCAGAAGATTTCCGCCCCCCAGATCCTCGAGTTTCCGATAAACATAGAATGCGCTACGAGGAAAAGGGTGAACCTCGGAAGCCACGATTTCTTCTTCGGCGAGATAGTTGCCGTCCACGTGGACGAATCCGTACTGGACGGGGAAGGCAGGATCGACAAGGCGAAGTTGGACCCGATGGCCGCGTTCAGGGAATCCTACTTTTCGCTCGGAGATGCCGTCTGCTCCTTTGGGTCCGCTGGGGCTCCTTAGCTCGCGTTCACGCCATCGCCCAAGCTACGTTGCGCGGCTTTTCCAAATTGGCGAGCCGGAAAGCGCTCGCTGTTGAAGGGATGCATGGTCGGATGCCGGCCTCAGAAGTGCTGGTCACGGGCGGGGCGGGCTTCATAGGCAGCAACTTGGTCGAAAGGCTCGTCGCCGACGGATTCTCGGTAACGGTGTTGGACGACCTCTCTACCGGGAGGATGGAGAACTTGGAAGGGCTTCGGAACAGGTTCGAGTTCATCAAGGGGGACGTGAGGGACGCCAAGGCGGTCGCCAAGGCGGTAGAAGGAAAGGAAGCCGTCTTCCACATGGCGGCGATCGCGAGCGTTGAGCGATCGGTCCGGGACCCCGCGGGAGTGGAGGAGGTCAACGTCGTCGGAACGCTGAACCTCCTAAAGGCCTCCGCCGAATGCGGCGTCGGGCGGTTCGTCTACCCCTCCTCCTGCTCCGTGTACGGCGAAGCGAAAAAACTCCCGATCGACGAGGATTCTCCCACGCGCCCCATCTCCCCTTACGGAGTTTCGAAACTAGCGGCCGAGAACTACTGCGGCGTGTTCCACAGGCTCTTCGGGTTGGGGACGGTGAGCCTCCGCTTTGTCAACGTTTACGGCCCAAGGCAAACGCGGGGCCCGTACAGCGGCGTCATAACCGTATTCGCGGAAAGGTTGGCGAGGAACGAAAGTTTGGTAATACACGGCGACGGGGAGCAAACCAGGGACTTCGTGAACGTGAAGGACGCCGTCGAATCCTGCATCCTCGCGATGGAACGCGAGGAAGCTGCCGGCGGGATCTTCAACGTGGCCTCGGGGAAGGCGACGAGCATCAACGAGCTCGCCAGGATGATGGCTAGCATCGCGGGAGTCAAGGTGGGTGAGGTGCATGCCGACGAAAGGAAAGGTGACATAAGGCACATCTGCGGC
>JAFNJA010000183.1 GCA_017601265.1 Candidatus Brockarchaeota archaeon | reverse complement strand
CCTCGCGTCCGCCTCCGAGGCGGAAGCTACCAACGCTACCTCGTACTCCTTCCACTCGGAAGTTAACTCCAGCGCCACCCTGTTCGAAAGGCCGTGCCAGGGTTCGTGGGCCTGCATTATTCCAACGCTTACGCTCGCCCTCTTGTCAGCCCTGGCCAAGAACTTGACGAGGTAGCACTCCTCGGCTTTGACATTAAGGTGGGGATAGTTGAACTGCACGTGCCAATTTTCTGAGCCGAGTTTCGTTACCTTCACCTCGAGCGCCTTGTTTCCACCAGGACCATCAACCAAAACGCTCTCCGCCTCGGCGCCGTCGTGAACCTCGACCGACCAACCTTCCATTTTGCGGATGAAAAACCCGTTCTCGAGCATCTCCTTCCCTGGCAACCCGCCCGCGGCGCCCCAGGATCTCGAGAGGTTCAGGTCCGAACCGTACTTCAGCCTGAGGTGGTCGTTCCACCTCTCGGCTAACCTGTTCCTAAACACGTCCGGTAGATGGTCTACCACGCCTCCGAGCCAGCCCTGCATCAGCCCCTGCTCGTTCACTATCTCGACGAAGGCCACGGCAGGATCCTCAGCGTACGTCAGTCCTGTGTACGGGTTGAGGTGGGTCAGGAGCTGCCGGGCGTAATCCTTCTCCAGCCCTTTGACCTCTTCCACGAAAAATCCGAGCACCTGCTGGTCCTTCCAATCCACCTGGTTCACCTCTGCCGGCAAGCCGTCGGCGTCGGTGAAAAGCCGGGATACGAGGAGGTTGAGGTCCGAGTATATGCCGTTGATCTTCAGCTGGTAGACGAAGTAGTCGAGCCTGTCGAGCGCTTCCTGGTTGAGGCGCCTCGTGTTCCCGTAGGTTTTGTCGAATATGTTGAACTCTTCCCAAGGGGCGTCCATGTGGTGGAAACGAACGGCGTTGATCCCGAACTTCGCAAGCCTGGCGGCCACCTTCTCCGCGTCCTCTTTCCTCGGGAATGCCGCTCCGCCCACGACGTTGACGCCCAAAAACCTGATGCGCTTCTCTCCGGCGTAGAGGTGGCCGTCCCCGCCCGCCCTCACGTGCCCGAACTTTCCAGCCGGCTTGTCGAGCCTCCAGCTCAAGCTCGTGACAGTATCCTCGCGGTCGTCCCAAGGCAAGGTGAAGGGGAAGAGCCTGCCCTCGCGCGTCCTGGATGCCCAAAAGAGCGACGAAGAGAGCAATGTGGCGGCCGCAACGATCGCGAGCAGCGCGTACTTAGTCCTTTTCGCCAAAGTTTGGTTCCGCCCCTTCAGGCGCTATCAAGCCCTACACTTCCACGTCCAAGAACAGCCTTACGACGAACCCTATCCCAAACGAAAGCGCGGCGATCCCGAGGCTGACGGTTGCCATCTCCAAAAACCTGTTCCTGAAAGGAAGATCCTTAGCGACGGAGATGTAGAAGGTGAATACCAAGATGATCGCGATGGCGTTGAGGATCGCCGACGCAAGGCAAAGGTAGAAGTTTTCGAATACCAAGTAAGGGAGGATCAGGAGGAAAACCGTTAAGACGTAGGCGAAGCCCGTGTAGGTCGACGCCTTCAACGGGTTCTTGGTTCCGCCTTCCGATTTCGTCGAAAGGTACTCTGAAGTCGCCATCGACAGAGACGCGGCAACCCCGGTTATGAGGCCGACCATCGCTATCAGGCGCGCGCTCTGGAGGGCGAGCGTCAGGCCCGCCAGGGTGCCGGTGAGCTCCACGAGGGCGTCGCTCAACCCGAGCACCACGGAGCCCACGTACCTTAGCCGTTCTTCGTCTATCAATTGCAAGAGCTGCGCCTCGTGCACATCTTCGTCCTTGACTATCCTTTTCGCTTCGGGCAAAACCCCCGAGATCTTGTCGTAAGTTGCTTGTGCCTTCTCTTCCCCTTTTTCCATTAGCTTCAGCCCGAAGGTGATCCCGAACAGCCTCGATAACAAGGAATACCACCAAATCTTTTTACCGTCCGGCCTCGCTTCCTCACCGGTGTAACTTTTCCAGAAGTCGTAATGTTTCCGCTCGTCCTCGGAGATTCTTTTGAGGACCTCCGCGTTGTTCGGATCTTTCGACGCCTTTGAAAGTTTCTCGTAAACGTGGTGCTCCGTGATCTCGTTCCTTTGCGCGGCCAAGATAGATTTTCTCGTCCCTTCGTCCAGCATTTTGTTCAATTGTTTGGAAAACGGTTAATAAGCGTAGCTTCTCTAAGCATGATCCGGCTTCCCCCGCGCGTTTGCAATCTCATCCCGCTTGAATTGATCGTGCGAAAATGGGCGTCGCCGATCCCCGGATCGGAGGAAAAACTTTTACGAAGCGTTTGCCTGTTCGCCAGCGTGGCGCGCATGGGAAGCGCAAGAGAATTAGCGGGAAAATCTTCCAATCAAAGCCTGGATGAAGGAGAAGTATCGATCCTTTACCTGGGTTACTCCGGGGTCGTCGTGAGGACGAAAAGCCACGCATTCGCGTTCGACCCTGCCGATCTCGTATCCGGGGACGCTATTGCCCAGCTCGGCAAGCTGGACGCGGTTTTCTACGGCCACGGGCACGGTGACCACTTCTCCAAGGAGCACGCGGCCCTCTTGAGTTCGAAGACGGGCGCTTACGTGGCAGCCGAAGAGTCTTTGGTACCGAGTCTCAAAAGCGCGATCCCAAGCGAGAGGCTCGTGCCTGCAAAGCCTGGAGAAAGGAAGGAACTCAAGGGCTTCAGCGTTACCCCGATCGCGGGAATCCACAGGGGCCCCATAGTTTTGTTCATCGTGGAAGCCGGGGGGATCTCGATCTTCCACGGCGGGGATTCCGCGTACGTTCCCCTGGGAAGCTTCAGGGCCGACCTCGCCCTCGTCCCGACGGGCTCCCCTTCGCCTACAGCAAGCCCAAGGGATGCTTTCAGGATGGTCTCTGACCTCAAGCCCAAGGCCGCGGCGGCATTCCACGGCTCGGCCAGCCAGCACCGGGAGTTCTTGTCTCTGGTTAAGGAGAACCTGAGCCAGGTCAACGCGTTTCCTTTGGAAGAAGGCAGGACGGTCAAGGTTTCGGTGAAGTGACAGTTTTGGAATGATCGCGCATGGATAGCCGCGAGGCCGTCATCAAAGCAATCGAATTCGAAGGACCGGAGCGCGTACCGCTCCAATTTCCGGACCTTGGGTACACCGACATCGAGGGTTTGCCTTTGTTGCCAACGCCCGATCCGGGCAAGGGTTGGCGCCCTTCCGTCGGGCGTTCGGGCGAGGACGAATGGGGGTGCTATTGGACGATTCTCCCAGGCAGGCCTAACATGGGCCAGGTGACAGGCCACCCCCTTTCGGATTGGGAAAAATTGGGGAATTACGAATTCCCGGAACCGCGCCTCCCTCCCGTCGACCTGGATAGGAAGA
>JAFNJA010000182.1:2871-3379 GCA_017601265.1 Candidatus Brockarchaeota archaeon | reverse complement strand
ATCCTCGTGGGAAAAACGAGGTCGGGCAACGCGTTCGTCCTCGACGCTGAAGACTTCGACGGAGGGCTCACGGTGATAACGGGAAAGAAGGGAACCGGAAAGTCGCACTTGAGCAAGTTGATCCTGAAGGACCTGGTCGGTTACGGCGCGCCTTGCTTGGTGTTCGACGTGAACGGCGAGTACGGGGCGAGCGGGATAGGCGACGGGAAAAGGATAGTCACGCTTGTCCCGGGGGATAACTTCAAGGTCACGTTGGATTACGTGGGGCTCGACGTCTTCCTCGGGCTTATGGAGCAGACCATGTCGCTCCCGTCGAACTCGGGCTGGGAGTTGAGGAGGATCTGGGAACCCCTCCAGGCGAAGGGCAGCGTGACCATTCGAGGGATAAGGAACCAGATCTTTTCGAGCAGGATTAACGAGTACGTCAAAGACGCCCTCGTCAGGAGGCTTGACGCGCTCGAGGGATCGGGGCTGTTCGCGGATCTCCCGAACGAACACACCGCCTTCG
>JAFNJA010000182.1:455-2861 GCA_017601265.1 Candidatus Brockarchaeota archaeon | reverse complement strand
CAAGCTTCCCAACGTCTTCAAGGGCTTGGTCGTCGAGCTTATCCTGAAAAAGGTGAAGTCGCTGCTCGAGAGCCAGAAGCTTCCAGCCGTCTTCCTCTTCGCCGAAGAGGCCCACATCTACCAGCAGCACACCTTCTGGGAAGACATCGTCACGCGGATGCGGCACCTCGGGATCTTCTCCATCTTCGTGACCAACGAGCCGAACAGCCTCTCCGAGACGATATACAGGCAGGCGGACAACATCTTCCTCTTCAACTTCACGAACGAGAACGACTTGGCGTTCGTCTCGAAGGCTTCGACCGTCGACGCCCAGACGGTCATAAGCCTAGTCAAGAGCTTGCCGACGCACCACTGCCTGAGCTTCGGCAGGATGACGCTGGACCTTCCCGTCGTCGTGAAGGTCGAGGAGGAGAAGTACTTCAAGCCCGCGGAGACGAGGTTCTTCTTCGCCAGGAAGCCTACCGCCGGAGGAAAGCGCCCAAGCCCGGAAACCGCGCGTCCCCGCCCAGCTCCTCCGAGATCCTGAGCAGCTGGTTGTATTTGGCGGTCCTCTCCCCCCTCGCCGGCGCGCCCGTCTTTATCTGCCCCGATCCTATGCCGACTGCTATGTCGGCTATGACCGGGTCCTCGGTCTCGCCCGACCTGTGGCTCACGACCACCCCGTAGCCATTGTCCGCCGCAAGCTTCGCAGCCCCCAGGGCCTCCGAGAGCGTACCGATCTGGTTGACCTTGAGCAGGAGCGCGTTCGCCGCGCCCATCGATATTCCCTTCGACAAGCGCTTCACGTTCGTGACGAATATGTCGTCCCCGACGACCTGCGCTTTGCCTCCGACCTTCCTCGTGATCTCCGCGAAGGACTCGAAGTCCTCTTCCTCGAACGGGTCTTCGATCGAGAGCAGCTTGTAATCCTCCACGAGGCCGAGGAGCATCTCCATCAGTTCCCCGCTCCCGACCCACTTCCCGTCCACCAGGTACTTGCCGTCCTCGTAAATGCTAGAGGAAGCGCAGTCGAGCCCGAGCATTACCTGCCTTTTCGCATCGTATCCCGCAGCTTCGACGGCTCCGGCCAGGTTGTCAAGCGCGCTCCTGACGTCGGGGAGGTTTGGCGCGAAACCGCCCTCGTCCCCCACGTTTATCGACGAGGGTCCGTACTTCCTTCTTAGCAGGTCCTTCAATGCTTGGTAGACCTCGGCCCCGGCCCTGAGGGCGTCTTCGAATCGGCCGAAGCCCGCTGGTATGATCATGAACTCCTGGAACGCGAGCTTGGTTCCGGCGTGCTTTCCGCCGTTGATGACGTTCATGAGCGGGACGGGCAGCTTCGAGGCTCCAGCTCCCCCGAGGTGCTTGTAGACGGGCTTTCCAAGCGCCGCCGCTGCTGCCTTCGCGGCGGCAAGCGAGACCGCGAGGGTCGTGTTTCCTCCCAGGACCTTCTTCTGATCCGTCCCGTCCCTTTCGGCGAGGAACCGGTCTATGCCCTCTTGGTCCGTGACGTCGAAGCCGACCAGCGCGGGTCCCAATTTCCCGTTTATGGCCGAGACGGCTTTCAGGACGCCCTTGCCCCCGAACCTCCCCGGATCCCCGTCCCTGAGCTCCACGGCTTCGTAGGCTCCGGTCGAGGCCCCGGAAGGCACGGCAGCGCGCCCAAACGCGCCCCCTTCCGTTAATACCTCGGCCTCGACGGTCGGGTTCCCCCTTGAGTCGAGGATCTCCCTCGCCCTGACGCTCCTTATCCTCCTGCCGTTGCCCGCGACCATGTTTCCAACCGCTTACCCTCCGAGGCCTGTTTTTACGATTATCTGCTCACGCCCCCGCCAGGGGAGCGGCGAATTCGGCGACGACTAGGAGGACAGCCGAACCGAGCACCAGCCTCTTCCCCAGCTGCCTGTCGATGCCGGACGCCCAGAGGACGGCCCCGGCTACGGCGAGAAGGCCGTAAATGGACGAGATCACGCGCACCACCGCCCTCAACGCCATGGCTCCGAACCTCGCGGCCCCTTCGGCGGCTCCCGACACGACGCCTTCGATGAAATTTTCAAACCAGTCCGCCGTGAGCGCCTGCGTTTGGTTTCCAGCCGGCTCACACAGCGCCGCCGGAATCGCCGAGGCGAAGGCGCAGATCAGGATCGGCACCGCCTTTACCAGCTTCAGCTTCATTCCTCCCTGGCGCGGCCAAGATTATATTTAACCTCCGATGGATCCGCCCAGTCGGTCCGGAGCCTTTCACCTGTTCCTCCTCAGCTTCGCGACGGTGGGCGGATTCTGCTTCACGATCCGTTCCGCCCAACCCTCGACGCTCTCGTCCGGAGGCACGCGCTTCTTCAAGTAAACGCCCGTCCTTCCGAGGGCGTCCCTTCGAAGCAGGACCCTCTCCCTCTCCCTGATCAGGTCGACGCTGACGCCGAGCAA
>JAFNJA010000182.1:0-445 GCA_017601265.1 Candidatus Brockarchaeota archaeon | reverse complement strand
CCTCGGGCTCCGAGCCCAAGATGGACCTCTCCAGATGCCCCTTCTCCGTCGGCTCTATGAGCACGAGCCTCTTGTCGACGCCCCGCTTTCTCCGCCCCTCCAAAACCTCCGCCAGGGAGCACGCCCCCCCGAACTTGTAGAACTCGCGTTCGAGCGTCCTGAGTTTCACGAGCGGGAAGGTCACGGAAACTTCGTTGTGCAACGGGTTCGTCGCCTTCAAGTCATGCGAGTGGTTCGCCATCGTTATGAAGCGCGCCGAAGGTTTGTAGCCCGCGTTTGAGAGGGCCAACTCCACCTTGTAGGACGGGACGACGTCGATCGCGACGATGTCTATGTCGCTCCTCGCGCTAACGTCGCCGCGCGCGACGCTTCCGTGCAGTAACGGCGAGATCCCCTCGGCTTCCAGGGACGCCATGACTTTCGCGGCTTCCTCCCTCAGGGCCTT
>JAFNJA010000181.1 GCA_017601265.1 Candidatus Brockarchaeota archaeon | reverse complement strand
CCTCAAGGTGTTGATGGACGCGAGCGCCCTGCTTGCCCCCTTCCAGCTCGGCATCGATTTCGAGAGGTGGCTCGGCATCCTCGCGGATTCGAAGGTGGAGATCTTCGTCCTGAGCGGGACCATCGAGGAGCTCGAGGCCCTGGGAAGGTCACGCGGAAAGACGGCTTCGGACGCGTCGAAGGCCCTGGTCCTGGCCCGTAGGTACGGCGTCCTGCCCTTCCCGAATCGCGGTGGGGACGAGGGCATAATCGAGGCGGCCAAAGAACTGGGTTGCGCCGTCGCCACGTGCGACAAATCGCTTAAGAGGAAGTTAAGAGATTTAAACGTCCCGGTTTTCAGCCCAGCGGGCAAAGGCAAGGTTAGGGTCGATGGCTTGCTTCCTTGAAGGTGTCCGGCTTGTTTAAGCTATTGGTCGTCGAGGACACGGTGCGGATCCCGCCCCCCATGTTCGGTAAACCGTTCGAGAACGTCGTAAAGGGGCTGCTGGCGGAGAAGTACGAAGGCACGGTGCACGAGGACCTGGGGTACGTCATCGCGGTGTTGAACTACAAGTTCAACCCGGTGGGCAAGCTCATGCCCGGAGACGGAGGCTCGTACCACCAGGTCACTTTCGAGCTGTTGACCTTCGTCCCGGAGCTGCAAGAGGTCCTGGAAGGCGAGGTCGTGGAGATAGAGGACTTCGGGGCGTTCGTGCGCATCGGGCCCGTTGACTCGCTCCTCCACGTGAGCCAGGTCGCCGACGACTACATGTCCTTCGACGGAAGCCAAGGCACGCTCTCCGGAAGGGAAACGGGCAGGGTCCTGAGGAAGGGGGACGTAGTCAGGGTGAGGATAGTGGCCGTCTCGATCGGTAAGGGCACGGTGGGGGACAAGGTGGGGGTGACCGCGAGGCAACCATTCCTGGGCAAGATAGAGTGGATAGAGGAGGATCTGAAAAAGGCGGCGGGCAAGTGACCGAAGCCTGAGGAGCGGGGTGAACTGAAGGATGGTCGAGAAAGCTTGCACCAAATGCCACCTCTTGACGACCGAGAACGTCTGCCCGAACTGCAAAACGTCGAGCTTCTCCACGGACTGGAGCGGGGTGGCGCTCGTGATGGACGTGGAGAGGTCGGAGATAGCGAAGAGGCTCGGAGTCAAGAAGAAGGGCAGGTACGCGATAAAGGTCAGGTAGATGCCCCCGGGCGACCTGAAGCTCCGCCAAAGCCAGAGGGCCCTCCTGAAGAGGCCCATCGGCTCCCTGATACCGGGTAGCGGGGACGCGGCCTGGCGGGGAGTGTTGGAGGCGGTCTCCAAGCTGAAACCGAAGGCGATCGTGGCGGTGGGGGACGAGACCTCGATGCTTTTCGCAAGGAAGGAGTTCGGAGCCGACCTTTACGTCGTCGACGGCGCCGTGATGAGGAAGAGGGTGGCTGGCGAGGTTTTCAAGGCGAAGAAGGTGCTGAGGCTACGAAATCCCCCGGGCTCGATCTCCGGCAAGGCCTGGGAAACGGTGAGGAAAGGGCTCTCGATAGGGGGCGGGGCGGCGATCCTCGTCGAAGGCGAGGAGGACCTCCTAGCCTTGGTCGCGGTGCTCGAAGCCCCCCTGGGGAGCTTGGTCTTCTACGGCCAGCCGGGCGAGGGGCTGGTCGCGGTTCAAGTTACCGAGGCCAAGAAGGAAGAGTTGAGGAAGATCGTCGATGGGATGGAGGGGGCGGGCCGAATAAGGCGGAAACGCGAAGGGAACGTTTTTCAACGGCCCGAATGGCAGCATGGAGCCCGCTGATGCGCTTGAGCCTGCGCGTGCTTGAAGAAAGGACGAACCCTTTGGTCAGGAGGAGGGAGGTGGCGTTCGAGGTGGAGCACCCCGGTTCGCCCACCCCGGCCGTGGCGTCGATAAAGGAGAGGCTGGTCGCCCTCCTCAACAGCAAACCGGAAGCGACCTACGTGGTCAGCTTGGGAAGCCTGCGCGGCCTGCAGAGGTCGAGGGGGTTGTGCCACGTCTACCTTTCCCCGAGCGACGGGAAGGCTTTCGAGCCGGAGCACGTCCAAAGGCTTAACTTGCAACCGGAAGAAAGGGCCAAGGCTTTGGAGAACCTTAAGAAGTCGAGGTCGTCGAGGAAGGCCGGCGGAAGGGTGAAGGGGAGGTAGGGATGGGCGAGAAGGAGAAAAAGAAAGGCGAAGCGAAGGAAGGGTCTTGGAAGGTGTACAAGATCGAGGGGGGAAAGGCCAAACTGAGCAACAAGAAGTGCCCCAGGTGCGGCAAGGTGATGGCGTTCCACAAGGAACCGAACGCGCGTTGGGCTTGCGGCGGATGCCATTACACCGAGTACGCCAAGCGCTAGAGTTAGCCAAGCCGGGGAATGCCGAAAGTGGAGCAGGTCTGCCTCGGGATCGAGTGCACCGCCCACACCCTGGGCTTGGGGATGGTCGATTCCGGCGGGAAGGTGCTCGCCGACGTGAGGCGGACGTACAAGCCCGAGAGCGGCGGCATCCACCCTAGGGAGTCGGCCCGCTTCATGGCCCCGTCCTCGGCGCAAGCGCTGGCGGAATGTTTCGAAGAAGCGAAAGTCCCGCCGAGGAGGATCTCGCTGGTTTCGTTCAGCCAAGGCCCGGGCTTGGGGCCTTGCCTCAGGACCGGGGCCACCCTGGCCAGGGCGGTATCCGCGTACCTCGCCGTTCCGCTCGTGGGCGTGAACCATTGCGTCGCTCACATCGAGGTTGGAAGGAGGTACGGGGGAGCCTCCGACCCCGTCGTCCTGTACGTGTCCGGCGGAAGCACCCAGGTGATCTCGTACGCCGCCGGCTTCTACAGGGTGTTCGGCGAGACCGAAGACATCGCGGTAGGAAACCTCCTGGACACTTTCGCTAGGGAAGCGGGGCTGCCATTCCCGGGAGGGCCGGAGGTGGAGCGCCTCTCTTACTGCTCCAAGGAGCTGGTCGACCTCCCTTACTCGGTGAAGGGCATGAACGTCTCCTTCTCCGGGTTGCTAACGCGCGTGAAGAGCCTGATCCCAAACCGCAAACTCGAGGACCTCTGCTACTCCCTCCAGGAGACGGCTTTCTCGATGCTCGTCGAGGTCGCGGAGAGGGCGATGGCTTTCCTCAGGAAGGACGAGCTGCTCCTGGTCGGAGGGGTGGCGGTGAACGGAAGGCTGAGGGAGATGTGCGCGAAGATGTGCAGCGAGAGGGGGGCCTCGTTCAAGACCGTCGAGCCGAAGCTTTGCCTCGACAACGGCGTCATGATCGCCTGGACGGGCCTGCTTGCCAAGAGCGTCGGCTACGAAACGCCTCTGCCCTCCTCCCAAGTCAAGCCCAAGTGGAGGGTGGACAAGGCGAGGGTTGGGTGGCGGAAAGGGACTTGAAGCTCGAGGTCGTGAAGCCCCTTTACCTCGGCGCCGAAGCCGAGATCTC
>JAFNJA010000180.1 GCA_017601265.1 Candidatus Brockarchaeota archaeon | reverse complement strand
CTTGGCCGAAAACATCCTAAAAGGGAAAGTCGGGGAGGACGTGATCAGGGCCATAAAGGCCCACAACCACGAAAACACGCTAGTCGTTCCCGAATCGAGGCTTGAAAAGTGCCTGGTTTCGGCTGACTCTCTATCCGGGCTTTTGATAGCCTCTGCGCTGGTAATGCCCACGAAAAGGTTGGCGGAACTGAGGTTGGAGACCGTCAAGAAGAAGTTCAAGGACAAAACCTTCGCCAGGGGATGCAGCAGGGAACGCGTGCTGTTTTGCGAATCGGCGGGGATTCCTAAGGAGAAAATGTTCGAGATCGGCTTGGGGGCGATGAAATCCATAAGCGACAACTTGGCCCTCTGAGAAAAACTAATACGCCGGACGTTCGATCAACATGGCGTGAGATACAAGAACCTCGGCAGGACTGGATTAAAGGTCTCGGTCCTCGGATTCGGGTCGATGCGCCTACCGATGATCGACGGGCAGGTCGACGTTGGAAAGGCCCTTGAAGTGCTCAACAAAGCCTTTGATTCGGGGATCAATTTCGTCGACACCGCCGTAGGTTACTGCAACCAGCAGAGCGAGACGACCGTAGGAAAGGCCGTCAAAGGAAGGAGGGGGGAGATCGTAATTTCAACGAAGAACCCGTACAAGGGCCCGTCCGGCCAGGAATGGAGGGCCATTTTGGACCAATCCCTGAACAGGCTTGGGGTCGACTACATCGACCTGTACAACTTCCATGGCCTTACGCTGGAACAGTACCAGAACTGGGTCGGGCTCCCGCGATCTCCTATAGAAGAGGCGCTCAAGGCGAAGGACGAGGGGGTTGTGAGGTACTTGGGGTTGTCGTGCCACGACAAACCCGTAAACATGATCAAGCTTTTGGATACTGGCATCTTCAGCTCTATAATACTCCAGTACAACATCTTGGACAGGGTTAACGAAGGTGTCATGGAGTACGCCAACAGCAAGGGGATCGGCGTTGTCGTGATGGGCCCCGTTGGAGGCGGGCGTCTCGCTGCCCCCTCTGACGCCATGATGCGGATGATCCAAAGCAAAGTCAGCAGCACCGCAGAACTCGCGCTTAGATTCGTCCTGTCGAACCCCTCCGTGAGTTCGGCATTGTCCGGCATGAGCACCGTCAAGATGGTGGAGGAGAACGCTGCCACGGCTTCCCTCGCCGAACCTCTATCCAAAGAGGAAAGGGAGAAGATAAGCGCGGCCCTTGAAGAGAAAAAGAGGCTTGCAGACCTATTTTGCACGGGCTGCGGTTACTGCATGCCGTGCCCGAACGGGGTTGACATACCCGCCAACTTTGAACTCATGAACTACTACAGGATCTACGGCCTGGCTGAATACGCTAGGGAGGGGTACAAAAGACTCGGAGAGCGCGAAAAGGATGGGAAGAAGGTTCCGGCGTGGGCTGGGGCTTGCAAGGAGTGCGGCGAATGCGAGCCAAGATGTCCGAGGAAAATCGAGATCAGGGCCCAGCTGAAGAGCGTGCGGAAAGAACTTGGATAGAGCGCTTATGGATCACGTATTAAGGCTGCCAGGAGATTCGGGATCCGATCCATAACCACCATGGCTTTGGGAACTATCCTTAACTCCACTCCTTTGGATGGATTTCCGAGACATCTTTCGCAATTCACTTCAACTTGTGCAAAAAGCGTTCCATGATCTAGGATTCCGGAGGTTGGGATTTAGGGATCGGGGTTCTGTTAAAAGCATCCTTTCCTTAGAGGGCGCGCCACCTTCCCGTAACGAAAAATTTAAATGTTGGATATTTTATCCAACGCATAGTGGTCGAGGTGAAATTTCAGCAACCAATCGACAGGGTCGTCACGATCGGTTTGCTTTCTTCATTGTGCATCGTAAGCAACTATGCGATGCTTCCTTTATGGAACGTCAAGCTGATGGATACGATCGTATTCGTCTCCGGATTTTTGTACGGGCTTCATGCAGGAATGGCCGTCGCGGCTATTTCTTGGTTCGTTTACGGGATACTGAACCCATACGGTTTTTCGCTTCCCACCTTATTGGCCGTGATCACGGGAGAGATGCTTTACGCGTTGTCGGGAAGCCTTGCCAAGCGAAAATTCTCGATGACGAACGGCCCTGGCTTCCTCTCCGCTCAAAACCTCGCTTTCGGAGTTGTCGGTTTATTTTCGACTCTCGCGTACGACGTACTCACCAACGCTGTCGCGGGTTGGCTGTTTTACGGTTCGGTCATGTACGGATTGTTGACGATGAATTTCCCAATCCCGATGGGAATAATCCACGAAGCATCGAACTTCTTCCTGTTCGCTTTCCTGGCTCCGGTCGCGATCAACTCGGTCAAAAGGAGCGGCTTCCAAAGCGCGTTGAAACGCGGGAGAAAGGAGGGGTTGAGAAATGTCATCTAAAAAAGCGATCAATCCTTGGTTCGTTTCCAGCCTGTGCCTCGCCGCCACGCTTGTTATTAGCCTGGGTTTGGTTCTCCACTATTACATGGCCTATACCACGTTGGAGCAGGATTACGCGCACCTGCTTTCGGACTTGAGGGGTCTAACCTACTCCGTTAACCTGCTCGTCGAGTTCAGTAACGGAACCAAGGCGTGGTACAATGGAACCCTCGTTCCCATCGGTTGGTCGCTCTTCAACATGACGTTGAGGACCGTGGGCGAAGTCGAGTACCAAACCATGTACGGCTCGGTTGTAGTAACCGGGATAATGGGGGAAAGAAGTTCTGGAAGCCTCTTCTGGCTTTGGTATTCGTGGGATCAATCGGCTAAGGACTGGGTTCTTGGCAACGTCGGCGCAGACCAATACATTTTGCGCGAAGGCGACACGGTGGCTTGGTATCTCGCGGACGCCTCCGATTTCCCGAACGTCCCTAAGCCATAGTCACGGGCGCGTGGCGTGCCTTTTTTCACGCGTTTTCACGGTTGATCAAGAAAAGTGGCGGTTGGGGCCATGCTCAACGGATGCGAACGCTTATGCGCCGTCCCCTTATTCCTTCGCACGACCTCCTCGACGACGCTTGGGGATATCCCCAGCTGGGCAGCCACTTCCTCCGAAGGGAGTTTGGCGTCGAAAAGGCCGTAAAGGATGAGGTCGAGGACCTCGTATCCTACCGGGATTTCGTCCTCCGCCTTTTGCCCCGGCCAGAGGGCGGGGGAGGAAGGTTTGTTGGCTATGCTTTGGGGCAAACCGAGTTGTTCCGCCATCTGCCTCACTTGGGTCTTGTAGAGGTGCGCGAGGGGTAGAATGTCCGCCCCTCCGTCGCCGTATTTCGTGAAGTATCCTATGAGGAGCTCGCTCCTGTCGCTCGTTCCGACGACCAAGCGGTTCAGGAGGTTCGCAAAGTAGTAAAGGCAGACCATCCTGCACCTTGCGGTGAGGTTTGCCTTCGGCAGCCTTTCTCCCGTTC
>JAFNJA010000179.1:2954-3427 GCA_017601265.1 Candidatus Brockarchaeota archaeon | reverse complement strand
CTCGACCTCACGTCCGTGATTTTAGCCTTCCTGCAGGTGAAGAAAGCAACGGCCTTCTTCCAGGCCGCTTCGCCCTCGAGCCCTTCGAAGAGGGGCCTCCCGGAAGCCAGCCAGGAAAGGTTGAAGGCCAGGTTCGGCAATATCGCGGAAAGCGAGAGTATTACAGAGTTGTTGAATATCGACATTGAGTAAAACGGGAGAAGGTATCCGCCGAACAACGGCAGGGAAGCGGGCGGCTTCGGGTTCGAAAGAGCTATGCACATGAACGCTTTAGCGTCCGCCCCGCCGAAAAAGCCCAGGTAGAACAGCCCGAAGGACAGGGCCGAAGGTATCGCTATGGAAACAACAAGGTCGAGGACGTGCCCCGGCGTCGGGAGCGCCGCCACGTCGAAGGCGCGCGCGGCGAGGCCGAAAAAGAGGAAAACGAGCCAGACCCTGTCCGAGATCTCCCTCTTTTTGACGTCTTCAACCGA
>JAFNJA010000179.1:0-2944 GCA_017601265.1 Candidatus Brockarchaeota archaeon | reverse complement strand
CAACCGAGGCGTAGGCGAGAAGGGCTGCCGAGGCCGCCAGGCTGAGAGCTTCGTGTGCTTGCATCTTTGGATCGCGCGCCGAAAGCAGAGTTAAGCTTTTTCGCTTCCGGTCCTAAAAAAGGAGCTTGAGCTTCGAAACGCCTTCCTAATCCCGCGCAGACGGTTCGAATTCTACAGTAGTTGAGTCTAGGTATCTATTCGGACATTCTTATTACGCCTGCGGGCGCCCCCTGGTTCCGGTGGCCAGGTTTGACGTACAACTACCTCACGACCGGCGAATTGGTCGACGAGCTTGAGAGTTACTCGGCGCAGGTCACGGCCCTCTCCCTCCAGATCGAGAAGCTATTCAAGCTGAGGACCGAGGGCAAGATCAGCGACGTCATATACGCCGAGCTCTACGAGGACATAGCCAAGAAGGTCGAGTCGGCGAGGAGCATGAGGTTCGAGCTGACGGAGGCCGCCAACAGCCGGATAAAGGAGATCACGTCGGAAGTCTCGGAGCTGAAGTACAGGCTCGAAAGGCTCGAGGTGAGGCGGATGCTGGACTTCATCTCCGCGGAGAAGTACTCGGCTGCCAAGGAGGAGCTGCTCAAGAAGATGGGGGAGAGCGACGAGATCGCGCTCCTGATAGGGAAGATGCTTTCGACGATGGAAGAAGTCTTCAAGGTCATAGACGAATACCTCCCTTCCAAGCCCAGCGGGCTGAAGCTTGCCGAACCGTCCGCTGAGAAACCGCAGGCCTCACCGCCGCCCAAAGCCGAGCCCGCGCCCTTGCCCGCAACCCCTCCGCCAAAGGCGGAGCCTGAACCTTTGCTGAGGGAGAGCCTCTGCCCAAGGTGCAGGACCGAGAACCCGAGCGACGCGATATTCTGCTTCGCCTGCGGCACCAGGCTCGCTTCAGAGCAGCACGTGGAACAGGCGCAGTACAACCTCCAGGAAAGGGCTCAGAGAGAGGCCTCGCCCAGGGTGCCGGAGCCGGAAGCGAAGAGGAAAATGGAGGAGGCCGTCCCGAAGCAGGAAGCCAAGAAGGAAGAGCAGAACAACTTCCTGATCCAGAAGTGCCCGAATTGCGGCAGGGAAAACCTGTCCCTCGCGGGCTACTGCTACAACTGCAACGCGGCGCTGCCAAAGAGGTCAGAGCAAAAGCCGATGATCTTCGGAAGGCCTTAGCGCCGCCCCGGCCTTAAAGCAAGTTTTCTTGCAACTTTTTTACGCCTTCCTAATCCGCAGGATGGGTTTCGACTTTTTTGCCCTACAAGGAAGCGATCTCCAAATCCATCCTCACGACGTAGACGACGGTCTCGGTCGCGGGGTATTGGCCTTGCTCCTCCGATCCCAAGTTGACGCTTTCGGTCCTCCCATTAAAGCTGACCTCCACTTGGACGTTCGCGCTCGGGAAGAGGTAAGTCTGAACCTGCGTCCTCACGTTCCTTACGGCCAGGTTTAGGACCCCTCCGGAGATCGTCCTGATCTCCCCGAAGGTTATGTTTATGAACGATATCCTCACCACGCTCCTGTTCACCTTCGAGCCACCCTCGTGGTAAAGGTACTTGCCCAAGTACGTGGCCCTGACCCTCTCGTAGTCGAGGTTGACCCACGCCCCGTTCTGCTGGACCACGTACACGTAGCCGAGCGGGTCGGAGGCGCTCGTGATTATCAGCTCGTCGCTTCCGATCAGAACCTCCTTGCCCCCGACACCCACGTTCCTACCTCCCCCGACGTGCAGCGAACCCGTGTACCCTCGGATAACGCTGATCTCCTGCACGGTCACCTCAATCGTTCCCGCGTTGCGCTCGAAGTTGGGGCGCGCCGTCCTGAGGTTCAACCTTATGTAGCCCGATGAACCCGGATTGACGGCCACGTGCTCGATTATGTCGACGAGCGTGACAAGATTGTTTTTCGCCTGCTCGAACTCGCTCTGGTCAAGCTGCTGCTCGAGGACGGTGTTGGACACGAATATCGCCGCCATCGTGATCGTGAGTATGGCGGAAGCTAATATTATCGTCGACAGGACCACGGACATCGCTTTTTTCGCGGCGCTCGGCTTCATTCAGCGCCTCACCCGAAAGTGAAGCTCATGCCGACGTACGGGACGGTGAAGAAAGTGAGCAGGCTGAATATCGAAAGGTAGAGGGAGTGCTTGAAACCGGCCGAAACCCTTTCTGAACTGATCTTTCCGGCGACGAGGCCCATGAGGTAGACGTGGAAGATCAGGGGAGGCAGGATGAGCTGCGCGAAGTAGGCGAAGGAAAGAGTCTTGCCCGCGATGCCGAGCACCGACCTCGCGTATGTCAGGAATATAACGCTGAAAACGATCAGTATCCCGGCCCCTATGTACGGTATGATCATCAGAGGCCTAAGCTGCATCCTCTTCTCCTTCTCCATCGACATGTTCATCTCGCAGAACTCGGCCAGGGTCTCAAGGGTCTCGGGCGTCCCCCCGCCAACGTGGATTGCGTCGACGAGGAGGAACATGTTGATCTTCGCAAGCCAAGATTTCACCCTCCTGTCGAAGGTGTCGAAGATCTCCTTGAAGCTGAACCCCCACCCGAGCTGCCTGGCGATCACGACAAGGTGCTTCGAAAGTCTGCCGTAGTTCCTCCTCGAAAGGTTCCTTATGCACTTTTCGGGGCTCAAGCCGGACTTCCTGACTTCAACGAGGTCCCTCATGAAGTTCGTGACGCCGAACTCGACCCCCTTCTCCTCGTTCGTTATCTTGATGTCCGTAATAGCGACCGGAAGGGTGCCGATGATCATGGAGAGGCAGAGGCCTATCGCGGGCTCGAAGCCGAGCTCGAGGTTCATGACCCTCCTTGCTATGAAGGAAACGATCTGGGAGAGAAAGCTGAACGGCGGGACGTACCTTAAGAAAGAGAACACGGATATGAAGGGGAAGAACATGCCCACCGCTAAGAATAACATCAAGGGGACGCACGTGGCAAAT
>JAFNJA010000017.1:21047-21598 GCA_017601265.1 Candidatus Brockarchaeota archaeon | reverse complement strand
TACCGATCCCTCGGGTTCAGCCCGGACGGCCCTTACATGTCGAAACGCGTCGGCGCATGACGATGGACCGCCACCGATCAGGGCAGCCGAAGAAGGCGGCCTTCCGAACGTTTCACCATTTGCGAATCCGCCGCGCCCTTTGCGCTGCGTCGGAAGGCGTCCTTTCGGCTCCGCCCAAGACCCTTTATATCCAAGAGAGGTCGAACGCTTGAGCGATGGATTACGCTGATCTGGGCCTGAAGGTCGGGTTGGAGTGGCACCAGAGGCTGAGCACCCACAAGCTTTTCTGCACCTGCCCTTCCGAGGTCGGCGCGCTCCCGCCGAGCATGAGCGTGAGGAGGAAGATCAGGGCATCGATGAGCGAGTTGGGCGAGTTCGATCCTGCCGCGCTGGCCGAGCACGTGAGGTCGAGGGATTTCACGTACAGGCTGCACCCGGAATCCGCGTGCCTCGTCGAGCTTGACGAGACGCCTCCAGCGCCCTTCAACGTCGAGGCCGTAAGGATCTGCTTGGAGATCGCGTTGCTCCTCAAGATGAGGCCCGGCGACGAG
>JAFNJA010000017.1:15051-21037 GCA_017601265.1 Candidatus Brockarchaeota archaeon | reverse complement strand
TAGACGGGAGCAACACGACGGGATTCCAAAGGACCATGCTTGTCGCGACCGGAACTCCTGAATCCGTCATCGATGCCGACGGCCCGGTCGGGTTGAAGAGCGTGTGCTTGGAAGAGGAGTCCGCGTTCATAGTCGAAGCCGGTGCCGAGAAAGCCGAGTACAGGCTGGACAGGTTGGGGATTCCCCTGGTCGAGGTCGCCACCCTGCCCCAGATAAGGTCCCCAAGCCAGGCGAGGAAGGTGGCGGAGCGCGTAGGCGCGATCATGAGGGCCACGGGAAAGGTCCAGCGCGGAATAGGCACGATCAGGCAGGACATAAACGTGAGCATAACTCATGGTTCGCGCCAGGAGATAAAGGGGGTGCAAGAGCTCGAGCTCATCCCGCTCGTCATCGAAAGGGAGGTCGAGAGGCAGGTTTCGCTGCTCAAGCTGAGGGACGAATTGGGCAGGAGGAACGTAGCGCCCATCGCGGGCGAAATCGCCGACGTTTCCAAAGTTTTCCTGTCGACGGGAAGCAAGGTTTTGAGGTCTTCCTTGGAGAAGCGGCAGAGCGTCCTGGCAGTTAAACTCGACGGCTTCTCAGGCTTGCTGGGGTCCCAGGTCCAGCCGGGAAGGAGGTTTGGGACGGAGCTGGCCGACTACGCGAGGGTTTGGGGAGGCGTAGAGGGGCTTTTCCACTCCGACGAGCTCCCCGGCTACGGGATAACGGAGCGGGAGGTGAGCGAGGTGAGAAGGGCTTTGGGAGCCAAAGATTCGGACGCCTTCGTTTTGGTCGCTGGACCCGAACCAAGGGCAAGGGCCGCCTTGGAGGCCGTCGTGAGGAGGGCCAATTTGGCCCTCGAAGGGGTGCCGGAGGAGACCAGGAGGCCCTTGCAGAACGGGAACACGGCCTACATGCGCCCGCTTCCGGGCGCGGCCCGGATGTATCCGGAGACCGACATCCCCCCGTTCGTGGTCACGAGGGAATTGCTGGACGAGATCTCGGGCTCGCTCCCGCCTATGCCGGAGGAGAGGGTTGAGGCGATGGTGGCCGAACACGGCCTAAGCCGGCATTTGGCAGAGCAACTGGTCAGCTCGCCGATGCTGCCCGTTTACGAATCGATCACTTCCTCTTCAGGTTTCGACAGGACCGTCGTGGCTTCGACGCTCCTCAACACCATCCCGTTCCTCAGGAGGGAGGGCCTGAGGGTCGAGAGGCTGGACGGCGGGAAGCTCGCGTCGGTCTTCAGGGAGGCCGAGAAGCGCAACCTTTCGAGGGAGGAGGTCGAGGAGGTCCTTTCTTTGATCTGCAAAGAGGATCTCGACGCGGCATCCGCCGCGAGCAGGGTCCAATCCACGAAGATCGGGGAGGGCGAGTTGCGCAGGTACCTGGAGGAGGTTGTCGAGCGGAACTCCCGGATCGTCGCCGAGAAGGGCAAGGACGCCGTAAAGCCGTTGATGGGCGCCGCCATGAAGGAACTCAAGGGCAAAGCTTCCGGCTCGACCATCCACCGAGTTCTGGAGGAAGTGGTAGCAAGGAAGCTGGAGGGGGGTTGAGCTTGCCTTACTCCAAGAGGGTGAACGAGCTTCTTGAAGCTGCGGGGCTGAAACCTGGAGACAGGGTCTTGGTGGAGAAGCCGGGCGCGAGCTACGAGGGGTACTTGATCCCGAGGGAGGAGGTGGAGAGGGGGGACCCCGATTGCGTCGTCATAAAGCTGGACAGCGGCTACAACGTCGGCGTTAGGGTGGACGGGGGGGCGACCGTCAAGAAGCTCCCGGGGTCGATACGGCTCGAGAAGTTCGGCCACCCCGCGCCTTTTGTCCAGAACCCGGAGCTTCCTCCCGTCTCCATAATCTCGACAGGCGGGACCATCTCGAGCAGGATCGATTACTACACGGGCGCCGTGGCAACGCTCTTCTCCACAGAAGAGGTGCTGCAAGGGGTGCCGGAGCTCGCCGAAATCGTGCGCGTGCGCTCGGCTGAAAGGCTCTTCAACCTCTACTCCGAGGACCTTTCCCCCAAAAACTGGTGCAGTCGCTCCGAGAAGGTCGTCGCCAAGATCGTGGAGGGGGACTCGGGCGTGCTCGTGTTGCACGGGACGGACACGATGCACTACACGGCCGCGGCGCTGAGCTTCATGATCCGGAACCTCTCCTCCCCGGTCGTGCTGGTCGGAGCGCAGAGGTCCACCGACAGGGGGTCGAGGGACACCGACATGAACCTCGTTTGCGCCTCGATACTGGCCGGAAGGGGGGATGTTGGCGAGGTGGGCATCTGCATGCACGGCGAAATGGACGACAGCTACTGCTTGTTCATAAGGGGCACGAAGGCGAGGAAGATGCACACCTCCAGGAGGGACGCGTTCAGGCCCGTCAACGACCTTCCGATAGCGAAGGTTTGGCCGGACGGGAGGGTCGAGTACGTCAACGTCTCGGTGAGGAGGGGGGCGTCGAAGCCTTTTCCAGAAGCGGTTTTCGAGGAGAAGGTCGCGATCGTGAAATCGTATCCCGGAGCGCCCCCAACGTTGCTTGAAGCCCTCATCGACTCCGGTTACAGGGGGATCGTGATCGAGGGGACCGGCTTGGGCCACGTTCCAACCGAACCCGAAGACAAAAAGATGTCGTGGCTCCCGGCGGTGCGCAGGGGCGTGGAGATGGGAGTCGTTTTTGCCGTCTCCTCCCAGTGCCTCTACGGAAGGACGAGTTCCCAGGTCTACAGGAACGCCATCCTGCTCAGCAAGGCGGGAGCCGTGTACTTGGAGGACATGCTGCCCGAGGTCGGGTACGTCAAGCTTGGGTGGCTCCTCGGCCACGACTACGACGTCGAGACGGTGAAGAGGCTCCTGGTCACGAACATTGCCGGGGAGATCGGGAGCAGGGTCAGGGCGGACACTTACCTGATCTAGGGCTTAACCTGCCTGATCGACACGCCGCTCTCGGAGGATACGACCCTGAACCCGCCCTTCAATTCCTTCCCCACGAACCACCTGCAAGCCTTCCTGACCTTCGTCCTGCTCGCGCCAGCGGATTCGGGAAGGACCAGCCTGTCGCCCTTCGCTTCCAAGGAGGCCGAAAGCTTCCTCTCCAGGAACTCCTTCATCCTCTCCCTGCTCTCGCTTTTCAGCTTCGACACGTCGATCTCGATCGGCATCCTTTCTCCTGACCTAGCGCCCTGGGCCGGGTTTTAAGTCTGACCTAAAACGTCAGCTTGCGGACCTTGCCCCCGGTCCGCGTTCATCCAGCGCTAGCAGAAGGGCCTCGGAAGTACCATGACCACATCTTGGTGCTCGAGCGCACCGCTTTCGCGATGAAGTAAGCCAAAGGTATGGTGTAGAGGGCAAGGGTTGCGTTGAAGAACCCGATTACCGGCAAGGCCGCGACCACGACCGCCATTGGCATGCCGAACCCTATGGGCGGGGATTGGGGGAGGCATGCCCAGTTAAAGAACGTCATCACCGCAACCCTCGCGACAACGCCAAAAGCGGTCAAAGCGGCAAGCAACAGGGGCTCCCTCCTCCCCTCCGAGGTCCGCGGCGCCATCTTTTTGAAGAGGCAGATGCCCATCAGCATACTGAGCAGGGCTGCCAGGTTGTAAAAAGGTCCGGTTGGCAGCGCTCCGGGGAAGACGGCAAGCAAAACCAAAGTGTTTATGATCGAGATCAACGTTGCCACCTTCGGGCCGAAGAGCAGAAGGGAGACTACGATGGGGATCTCCCAAACTTGGTAGATGAGGTAAGGCGCGAAGGGCGCGGGGATCTTGGGGGCGTATGGAGAAGCGTTCAAGAAAACGGCGAGCGCAGCGAATAACGCCACAGCCGTAACCCTCCTCGAACTAGCCGTTTTCGCCATCTTGGCCGCCGACCCCCGGCGGATATTATATTTAAAAGTACCCACTCAATAATGAGTGAATTTTGCTTTGGTTCTCAGCACTAATCGTCGATCACAAAGGTTGGCAGTGACTCCTCTTTGCTCCGCTATCTTGTTATGCAGAACTCAAAATCTACGGATCGAGCGCCGCCTTCCTTCTCCCTTTCTATTCCGACCCTGTCAAAGCACTCCGCCAGCTTTGCCAGGATTCTCGCTAGATCCCTTAGGCTTTCGTTATCGTCTCTGAGTCTTTCACTGGCAAGTCAGGGTGTCATCGATCCTCTTACCAAAATTCTTTGCGAATTCCTCCCGAAGCTCATGTCTAGCACGTCCCCCTCAATTCCTCACTCTCATGTCTCCGCCTGGACGATCTCAAGGTCTTCATCCTCGTAAATTGGACCCGACTCATTTGACGTCCCACGCTTGTCGACGAATACGAGCTTGTATCCGATCTTCTCAGGCTCCCTTAGGATCTCGAACCACCTGTTCCAAAGAACTGCGATAGGGTAAATCTTGAAGAGAGGGAATGGGGTATTTCCAGAAGACGAGACGCGAAATCGGGAATTAAGGGAAATTCAGATCAGCCCATTTTCGATCCGGCATGCGTTACTCTTTTATCGCTGTTAAAGTTCAGGTTGCCCATGAGGAACCGGTGGGTTTACGTAATCGTCGGCTTCGTGATGAACGTCTGCCTCGGAACCGTGTACTCCTGGAGCGTTTTCAGGCCGCCTTTGCACAAGCCGCCCTTCGGCCTAAGCCCGGCCGAATCTATACTCCCGTTCAGCCTCTTCCTCCTCTTCTTCGGCGTGATGTTCTCGCTCTCGGGCTTGGCCGTGTCGAAGTACGGCCCCAGGAGGACCGCGTTGATCGGCGCGATCCTGGTCGGCCTCGGATACCTTTTCTCGAGCCTGATCTCTGTGTCTCAAGGGCTTTGCCTTCCTATCCTTTTGCTCGGTTTCGGAGCGATGGCCGGCACGGGCTGCGCCTTCGCCTACAACCCGCCGATCGCGACGAGCGGGAGGTGGTTCCCGGACAAGAGGGGCTTGGCCCTGGGGCTGACCGTTATGGGCTTCGGGCTCTCGTCGCTTTTCACGGCCCCCTTGGTCGCGACCTTGGTGGGCAACTTGGGCATCTCGCAAACCTTCGTTGCAGTCGGCTTGGTCTTCCTCGCCACGCTCTTCCTGCTGGGTTCGACACTCAAGTTCCCTGCCTCCGACTGGAAGGCGCCCGCTAAGGTCGAGGTGGCTGCCAAGGCCGAGCTGGACTTCGGCACCAGGGAGATGCTCGGGACTTCCACTTTCTACGTCTCCTGGCTTGTTTACCTCATAGGCGCGGGATCTGGGCTCGCGATCATAGGTTACGCGAAGCAGATAGCTTTGGACGTCACCCGCCTTCCAGACAGCACCGCCACGCTCGTCGTCTCTCTGCTCGCCGTCTCTAACGCTGTCGGGAGGCCGGCTTTCGGAAAGATAGTGGATGCCGCCGGTCCGAAGAAGGCTCTGGCCCTGAACGCCCTCCTCCAGCTCGTCTCGCTCTTGGTCTTCATGCCGATGTCTTCCAACCCCGCGTTCCTCCTGATCGGCATAATCCTTCTGGGCGCGACCTTCGGCGCTTACCTGGCCGTCATGCCGGCGCTGATATCGTACTTCTACGGCACCAAGAACCTTGGCCCGAACTACGGCATCTGCTTCAGCGCCTACGGGATGGGCGGCATAATCATGCCCGTCGTGGTCTCGAGCCTGCTGGGCCCGGGCCCGACCTACGCCCCCGAGGACTACGCGAGGGCCTTCTACGCGATGGGCGCCATGGTGGCGTTGAGCTTCGCCCTCTCCGCCCTCATGAGGCCGGTTCTGAAAAAAGCTCAGGCGTGACGTGGCCTAGCAAGGACTCCGAACCAGGGGGCGCCATAACTTGGTTGGGACGCCGGTTGCCAAGTTCGGGGTTTTCTTGAAAGGAAGGCTCGAGTAAATATTTATAATGAGACGTTTCGCCCGGGTTGCCCCATGTCGCAATTGACGTCTTTGCCGTTTAACGAGCGTTACGTGCCCTCGGCCGCGAGGTACAAGGTTTTGCTGGAAGAGTCCCTGAAAGACATCTCGGCTTTCTGGGACAAGGCGGCGAAAGAGCTCCCCTGGTACAAG
>JAFNJA010000017.1:10643-15041 GCA_017601265.1 Candidatus Brockarchaeota archaeon | reverse complement strand
CAAGGGCTGGGATAAAGCCCTCGAATGGAACATGCCCTTCGCGAAGTGGTTCGTCGGGGGGAGGTTGAACGCCAGCTACATATGCTTGGATTGGCAGATCCAGAACGGGAAGGGAGACAAGGTCGCGTACTACTGGGAAGGGGAAGATTACGTCAGGAGGGTCGTGACGTACAGGGACCTTTACAGGGAAGTCAACAGGCTTGCTCACGCCCTCAGGGAGATGGGGCTGAAGAGGGGCGACAGGATCGCGATCTACCTGCCGATGGTGCCGGAACTGCCGATAGCGATGCTCGCGGCGGCCAGGCTTGGGGTCATCTTCACGGCGGTATTCTCGGGGTTCAGCGCGAAGGCGCTGGCCGACAGGATAATCGACGCGCAGGCCAAGGTCTTGATAACGGCGGATGGAAGCTTGAGGAGGGGGAAGGTGGTGCAGCTGAAATCCATAGCCGACGAAGCCCTGCGTTCCTGCCCAAACGTCAAGAAGGTCATCGTTTTCAAGAGGCTTGACGGCAACGTAAACTTGGTGGAGGGGAGGGACGTTTGGTGGCACGACGTGCTCCCCAAGAACGACGTTTACGTCGAGCCGGAGCGGATGGAATCCAACGAGATCCTCTACCTGCTGTACACGAGCGGCACCACCGGGAAGCCCAAGGCCGTCGCCCACAGCAACGGAGGGTACATGGTCTTCGTGCACAGCACCCAGAAGTGGGTCTTTGACGTCAAAGAAAGCGACGTTTACTACTGCACCGCCGACATCGGGTGGGTCACAGGCCACAGCTACATCGTCTTCGGCCCGCTCTCCCACGGCATAACGTCCGTCATGTACGAAGGAGCTTTGGACTACCCGGAACCGGACAGGTGGTGGGAGATCGTAGAAAGGTACGGGGTGACGATATTCTACACGGCCCCAACGGCCATCAGGGCCCTAATGAGGTACGGGGAGGAGTGGCCCAACAAGCACGACCTGAGCTCCTTGAGGCTGCTCGGGACGGTAGGAGAGCCCATCAACCCCGAAGCGTGGCGGTGGTACTACAGGGTCATCGGAAAGGAGAGGTGCATGATCGTGGACACCTGGTGGCAGACCGAGACGGGCGGGATACTGATATCGCCCGCTCCCAACCTCGCGCAGTTCCCGCTGAAGCCGGGCTCGGCAACTTTCCCGCTCCCCGGGATCGACCCCGAGGTCGTTGACGAAGAGGGCAACCCCCTCCCGCCAGGCAACAAGGGCTTCCTGGTGATCAAGAAACCTTGGCCGGGCATGCTCCTAACGCTTTTCGGAGACGACGAGCGTTACAAGGAAGTGTACTGGTCGCGGTTTAAGGGCGTCTACTACACCGCGGACTCGGCCATCAAGGACGAGGAAGGTTACTACTGGCTCTTGGGCAGGTCCGACGAGGTCATAAAGGTCGCGGGCCACAGGCTCGGCACGAGGGAGGTGGAGGACGCCTTCATAACGCATCCGGCCGTGGCTGAGGCCGCTGTAGTTGGAAAGCCTGACCCGGTCAAGGGCGAGGTGATCGCCGCCTTCGTGGTCCTCAAGAAGGGCCAGGAAGCGGGCGAGTCGATAATAGAACAGCTCAGGAAGCACGTCCGAACCGAACTCGGTCCCATAGCCACGCCCGAGGAGATACACGTGGTCAACATGCTTCCGAAGACGAGGAGCGGCAAAATCATGAGGAGGCTGATCAAGGCGGTGGCCCTCGGCTCCACCGTCGGAGACATCTCGACCCTGGAGGACGGGGCGTCGGTGGAAGAGATACAGAGGGCGATGGAAGAGTTCAGGATGAGCATGGGCATAAGGGGGCCTTGATACTGGAAGCAGAGCCGTCGCCCGTCGACTTCTCCAGGATCGAGTAAGCCGAGCCGACCAGCTGGGTGGAGAAGCGCCTGCCACTCCGCCCCCTTTCCGATTCCCGGGCAGGACACGTCCCCTAGCATCGCTGCGACCCCCCTCCTACCTCAAGTTCGAAAGGGTAGAACGTAAACTAGGGGCCCGGCTCCGTAGATCGCGCACCCGCCGTCGTAGAAAACGCGCTTGGAACCCGCCTTCGTCATCCCGTATTGGCAAGGTTCGGTTTTCGCCCTACTCGGGAAGAGGCCATCCCTAGGCCAGTAAGGGAGGCCATCCTTAGGGCTTCCAAAGCGGTCAACTTACTTACCTACTCACGTAGTCCTTCGCTCCTCCGCAGCATCTTTCCCACCTGACGCATTTCCACCTCAAGCCGCTGCGCACTTCGAACCCGCTCAATGAGCTTCGCCAAATCGCATCCCAGCTTGGACCTCCGCCTCTGCCTCGATCCCGCTCGCATGCCTGGCATCGGTTTGGTTGATTTCGGGTGGCAAGGTGGGGGGAGAGGAGGAACAAAAACGAGGAGCATAGAGGTAAGAATCGCCTAACTCTATGCCCTCTTTCCTTGCCACCCTAGGCAATTGGGCGATTATTGGCAAATATAAGCATTTCCCCAAGTTGAAGCATCGTCGAATTTCCGAAGCTTCGTCGAATTTCCGAAGCTTTTCACTTCGATACCACTTTCCTCACGATCGGCGGCCTCGATTTCTTGAAGATCCTGTAACCGCAGAAAGGGCACCTGTGCTCCGGCGTTATCAACATCTCCTTCGCTATCCTTTTGTTGCAGGAGACGCAGACAAGCTCGCCTTCCGACATGGTCCCAATCTGTCGGGCTGGAGGCTAGTTAAGCCTATCTAACCGGTTGGCGATCGGAATCACGGGTATAGGGCGGAAGGTTGCCAACAACCCCGGCCTCGGCTTGCGCTTCCGTTTTCACCCCTCCCCCTCCCTCCCCCCCTCGCTTCGTACATTGCAAGGTTTTAAGCAAGCGGCAGCAAGCAAAGGACAAGCCGAAGATGGGATGCCCCGCCCGATGGTCGATCCGGGATCGCGCAGCGTCGAGCGCAATGGTGATGATCGGCTTTGACGCTAATGGTGAATCCTGAGTCCCTTTCCTTGGATTACGTCCCGGCTTTCTTGCCGCACAGGGAGGCCGAGATGAGGCAAATCGAAAAGGTCTTCAGCATCGTGAAAAGGAAGGCCGACTTGGTGGCCCCAAAGGTCTTCATCACCGGCGACGTAGGATCCGGGAAGACGGTCCTCGCGAGGAGGTTCGGCATGAACTTCGAGGCTGAGCTCCTCGAAAGCGGGATCAGGGCGTCCCACGTCTACGTGAACTGCAAGTTCGAGGGGACTCCGATAAACGTGCTGACGGCGATGGTCAAGCAGCTTAAGGACTCGAGTTTTCCCTTGAGGGGCTTCTCTATAGAGGAAGCCGTCGAACTTTTCGTAAGGTGCCTGAAGGACCTCGACACGTTCCTCGTTGCGGTTTTGGACGAGCTGGATTACATAGTGAAGAAATACGGATCCTACTTGGTTTACGTCCTGACACGGATGCAGGAGAAGGATACGTTCGCTGGGAGGCGCCTCGCCACGGTTTTCATAGTCCGCGACATCTCCGTGCTCCAGACCTTGGATCAGAGCACGCTCAGCACGGCCTTGTCCCCGGTCGTGGCGCTGCGGCGCTACACGCCCTCCCAGCTTTTCGACATAATAAGCAGGAGGGCCGAGCTCGCCTTCGCGGAGAACGCCGTGAGGCCGGAGGCGCTTTCGCTCATATCCAACATAGCGGGAAGGTACGGCGACGCAAGGTACGCGATAGAGTTGCTCAGCAGGGCTGGAACTTTCGCCGATTTCGAGCAGGCGAAATGCGTCGAGCCGGAGCACGTAAGGCAGGCGACGAACATACTCCCTTACTCCGTGAGCGCAGAGGACCTAATGTTCCTCAACAGGCACCAGCGCCTGATACTCCTTTCGGTAGCCAGGGCCCTCCAAGATGGCGGAGACGCCTACGTCTCCACGATGGAGATAGAGAAATTTTACCGCATGCTGTGCGAAGAGGCGGGCATCGGTCCGAGGAAGCACACGCAACTGTGGAAGTACTTGAGGGAGCTTTCCGACCTAGGATTCGTGTCCAAGCAGATCTCGGAAGGAGGAAGGAGGGGTAGGATCACGCTCTTCGGGCTCGCGGTCTCGGCCCAAGCGCTTAGGTCGAAGCTCGAATCGCAGGGGGCCGCGGAAGCTTATTGAGCGCAAGCCAAGTTGAAGACGTGGCTTCCAGCAGGGGAAGGGTGAGGATCCTGGGAATCTTGGTTGAAGCGAAAGAGCTCAACGCGACCGAGATATCCAGGAGGGCCTCGCTCAACTACTCCTCGACGCTGAGGCACCTCGACGCTTTGAAGTCGGTAGGCCTCGTCAGCGAAAAAAACTTCGGCAGGATCAGGATCTTCGCATACAACTTCCAAGACGCGAGGGCGAAGATTTTCGCTGACTTGTTCAACAAGCTAGCCTGAAAGCTCCAGCAAGGGCCGCCGCGGCGCTGAAAGCTT
>JAFNJA010000017.1:0-10633 GCA_017601265.1 Candidatus Brockarchaeota archaeon | reverse complement strand
GCCGATCGAACCGCCTGCCAGGCCATGCCTTCAGCCCTCGGGCACGGGTTTCGGGAGGCCGCGGTTCGAACCCAGCGCTTAACGCTTATACGGTGCCGAGCTTGCATCATAGACGGGCCCGCTTGGACCTTTCAGTTACAATAAGCGACTCGATCGCCAAATGCAGGGAGCAGGTCAGGAACCTCTTGACCGAGTTCATAGTTCCTTCGAGAGCCCTAGAGAAGATGAGCGCGAGGGAGCTTTTGGAGAAGACGGCGCCAAGGGTCGGGGAGGTCGTTTCGCACCTCAACGAGATCAAGAACTCCGTACTTCTCATCAAGCCCGGAGCGGCCCCCGTGATCCTAAAGAGCTCGGCGGCCGTCGAAAGGAGGTTCAACTCCTACGTCGAGTTGCTGAGGCAGGACAGCATCGATCCGGCGGAGAACACGCGCCTCGGGTTGGAGCAGCTGAGGCAGGCCGTGGCTGACGTGTCGGAATTCCTCTCCTATGCCGAAGAAGCCGCCAAATCCCCGGACGAGACGATAAGTTACGTCCTCGACGTGGTTGAGAAAAGCAAGATCGACCTTTCGGGCGACCTGAAGGAGTTGGAGGCCGAGCTCCAAGGGGCCAGGCAGGAGATCGAATACCTAAAACGGAGGCTCGAGGAGATGGAGTACGTCGTCTCGTCGCTCAGGTCGGAGAAGGCGTCCCTCGAAAGCAACGTTGCCCAACTTTCGGCGCAGCTGCAGGCCGCCGACGAAGAGGTGAAGAAGTGGAAGCAGGACGCCCTCAGCAACTCCATAAGGAACGTCGAGGGGGTGATCGCCCAGCTCAAGTCGCAAGTCGAAAGCCTGAGGTCCGAGAACGAGAGGCTCAAGCTGATGGTGAGGCTCGAGAGGGCCAGGTACTTCACGATCAACCAGCAGAGGAGCAGGGAACAAGGCGGGCCTTGACATCCGGGAGGTTACGCGCCCCCCTTCTTGGCGCCCCTCTCCCTCGAGGCCAAGCCCGCCCTCGCGAGCAAACCCTCGAGTTGGATTTCCGGGTCGGCTCCCAACGAAAGCCTGTAATCCGCCTCCGCGGCAGCCTCTATCAGCCTCAGTTTGTCCTTTTCGCTTATCTCCAAACTTCCCAGCCTTCTGTGGACCTCCCTGACGACGTCCCTGCCGGAATAACCCGTCTGCGCCAACACCTGCCTGAGGATCTTCGCCGCACCTTCGTGGTCCCCCTCCAGCTCGGCCTTGAGCATCTTCTCAACCTCGGCCGCGTACGACCTTCCGGTGACCTCATTCACCGTCGTCGCCGTTATCTCCCCGCTGGCGGCCGCGGCCGCTTCCGCGATGTTGATCGCCTTCCGCATGTCCCCCTCAGCCTGCCTCGCGACCTCCTTGAGGCCCTCTTCGTCGAAGCTCACGTTCTCCATCCTCGCCAACCTCCTGACCTGCTCGACCACGACTTCGTCAGGGAACGGGCTGAACCTGAAGACCGCGCAGCGCGACTGGATGGGCTCTATTATCCCCCCTTGGAAGTTCGCGATGAGTATGAACCTGCAAGTGGAGGCGTACTTTTCCATCGTCCTCCTCAAGGCTTGTTGCGCGTCGTTCGTCATGTTGTCGCATTCGTCGAGTATGAGAAGCTTGAAAGGCACCGCCTCCCCAACCGACCTTGACCTCGCGAAGTCCTTTATTATCTCCCTTACGGTCTGTATGCCCCTCTCGTCCGAAGCGTTCAGTTCCAAGGTGTTTTCCGCAGCCCTCTCGCCGAAAAGCTCGTAGGCCAGGCAGAGCGCGGCCGAAGTCTTGGCGGTGCCGGGAGGCCCGACGAAGAGGAGGTTTGGCACGTTCTTCTTCTCCACGAAGGATTCGAGCCTTCGCACGATCAGCTCAAGGTCGGCTATGTCCCTCAACCTCCTCGGCCTGTACTTCTCGGCCCAAAGCAGTTGGTCCGAACCAGAGCTCAAACCGCTCACCGGAGTTTCCACGCAGCCGCTTACCTGCCTCCCGGCGGGCTTAAAACGGTATGCCGGAAGTATACGTTTAATTCGCCACTCGGCTCGGCAGGGGACGTGAATTTGGGCTTGCTTCGGTCGGACTTGGAATTGATCAACTCAATCGTCGTTGACCAGATAAAGAGGTTCGAGGCAGACTTTTTAAACTCCCCGGCGAAGGTCAAGGTCCTCGTTGGTGGGCACAAGATAAGGACCGGCGAAGGGAACGTCATCGAGTTGGAGGCGGGCACCACGGTAGAGCTGGAGAGGTGGATCGCGGAGGAACTCGTCAAGTCCGGGATCGCCGCCCCAAGGGACGAGGACCAACTCGACCGGGTGGCGCTGAACAGGCTCAGGTGGCTTGAGACCTCGGTGTCTTCGGATTACCCGAGGCCCTTGCCGCAGGGCTTCTACCCCCTAGCGAGGAGGCTCTTGAGCGGAGCTAGGGCAGCGAACCAGGCCATCGCGGGCGAGGTTGACAGCGCTGTCAGGGAAATCGTGAACGCGAGGGTCAGGAAGGTATTGAGGTTTGCCTCAGCGCCGAACCACGTGACGGACGTTTACGATTCCCTCCAACCCGAGGAGCAGCTCCTTTATAACGTCGTCCGCAACTGCCTGAACGCTTGGAAGGAGGGCGTGCTCGGTGCCGGATGGAAGTGAACTTTCGCAAAGTTTCGACGAGGCGGAGGAGTTCGTCAAGTTCATCCGCAACTTCAGGGACGAATCCGGCAACCTGAAGTACAGGGCGAGGTTGGAACAAGCCGTTGCCTCGGGTTCGAGGTCCCTGGTCGTGGATTTCGACGACCTTTTGCAGTTCAACGGGGAGCTCGGAAGACGCATAGTGAAGAACCCGATCGAGATCCTTCCGGAGCTCGAGAAGCACAGCAGGCCCGAGTTGGCTTCGATAGACCCGGCGTACGCCTCGAAGCTGAAGAGGTTCAACGTCAGGATCAGGGGGCTTCCCGAGAAGACCCCGTTGAGGGGGATAAAGACCGAGCACCTGAACAAGCTCGTGGCCGTGGAGGGGATAGTGGTGAGGTCCACCCAGGTAAAGAGCTTGCTCGTCGTGGGCAGGTTCGTTTGCAAGAGGTGCGGGGAGAGGCAGGACGTCCCCCAGAGCGGCGACGTGATGAGGTATCCCGCGGTTTGCGGCGAACCGAGCTGCGCGCAAAGGGGATCGGGCGCTTTCGAGCTCCTGGAATCGGAATCCGAGTTCGTGGACGTCCAGGAGATCAGGCTCCAGGAAAGGCCGGAGGACCTGCCCGCCGGCCAGCTCCCGCGCACCGCTGACATACACGTGTTCGACGACATGGTGGACGTCGCGAGGCCGGGAGACAGGGTAACCTTGGTTGGGATCGTCGTCGGCGAGGCGGAGTACCACCCCTTCAGGGGGAGGTACAGGACTTTCAACCTGAAGCTGCAGTGCAACTACATGGAGGTCGCGGGCCTGGAGGAGGAGGACGTGACGATCTCCGAGGAGGAGGAGCGGGAGTTCATCAAGATGTCCAAGGACGCCTGGCTGTTCAAGAAGCTTGTCGCTTCCGTGGCGCCATCCATATTCGGCCTCGAGGACGAGAAGGAGGCGATCATCCTCCAGATGCTGGGCGGAAACGCGAAGGAACTGCCCGACGGGGTCAGGATCAGGGGCGACATCAACGTGTTCCTGATAGGAGACCCCGGGACGGCCAAGAGCCAGCTCCTGAAGTACGTTCAGAAGATAGCTCCGAGGGGGCTATACACCTCGGGCAGGGGGACGACCGCCGCAGGCCTGACCGCTACCGCGGTGAGGGAAAGGATGGGCGGCTTCGTCCTGGAGGCGGGAGCCCTGGTGCTCGCCGACAGGGGCATAGCGGCCATAGACGAATTCGAGAAGATGAGGCCCGAAGACCGGGTTGCGATTCACGAGGCGATGGAGCAGCAGTCCTACCACCCGTCGGTGGAGATATCGCTCGCGGACGGCAGGAAGGTCAAGATAGGCGAGTACGTGGAAGGCCTGTTCTCGAGGTTCGCGTCAATGAAGGTCCGTGGCGTGAACTGCGAGATCCTCCCATTGCCCTTCCTGCAAGAGATCTATTCGATCGATCCTCTTTCAGGTTCCGCCAAGAGGTTCAGGATCGACAGGGTGAGCAGGCACAAGGCTCCGGATTCTTTCGTGAGCATAACGTATTCCAACGGGAGGAGCATCGTAGTAACGCCTGAACACCCGGTCTACGTCTTCAGGGAAGGGCGGGTCGCCACCGTTCCCGCCTCGTGCGTGAGGGAGGGCGAGAAGGCGTTAGCGTTTCGCCGCGGCCGCTTTCCCCGCCCCGCGCGGGGCGAAAGGGAAAAGGCGCTTCCTTTCCGGCAGAACTAACCCCGCGCGTCGCCGCGGCGCTGGGCTACCTGGTTGCCATAGGGCGCTTCCTGAAGGGGCGCGGCGAAATCGTCTTCGAAAGCGAAGACCCCTCGATATTGGGCGAGGTGGAATCCCTGATGGCCGAGGTTTTCGGCATGGCGCGGGCGCCCGGCGCCGGCTCCGGTTGCTCGCGCCTACTTAGGTACGCCTCCAGCCCGCTGCTAGGTTGGCTCGAGCTGAATTTCCCGGAGATCGCTCGGAAGGCAAGGCGCAGGCGGGTTCCAGCCGAAATATTCCAATCCAACGAGGACGTGGCGGGGGAATTCCTGAGGTCGGCGTTCCTCGGAGGCGGGAGCTTCGGATCCGATGCTGCCCGTTACGTCGCGGCTTCGAAGGGGTTGGCTGAAGATTACCAGGACCTGCTCCTCAAGTTTGGGATAGCTTCCCTCGTCGCGCGCGGCGTAAAAGGCGCTCCCTTCAAGGTCAGCGTCGCCGGAAGCGACCTCGTCCGCTTCGAGGACGAAATCATCCGTTCAAGCGGCTCGGCCGGCGCCGGACCTCCGCGCCTTTTCGCGGACCGCTGTCGAGCCTCGGGCGCGCTATCGCGTCTCCTGGCTCCCGGCCGTTGCGGCGCGGAGGCGCGGCCGGGCCCGATTCAGGCAGAGCACCAACGCCTCGCCGAAGCCGGCAAAAATTCGGCCTTGGCCCGCGAAGCGCTCGCGCCGAAGCTCAGGTTGCTGAGGGTGGTAAGGGCGAGGCCTATACCGAACGCCGGCAGGCACGGGACCGATTGGGTTTACGACGTAACAGTCGAGCCCACGCACAACTTCGTGAGCCACGGCGTTTTGCTGCACAACACCTGCAGCGTCGCGAAAGGCGGGATAGTGGCGACCCTTAACGCCAGGACCGCCATACTCGCGGCCGCGAACCCGTCGCTTGGAAGGTACGATCCGAGCAAGCTCTTCATAGAGAACGTGAACCTCCCCCCGACGATACTCTCCAGGTTCGACCTTATCTTCGTGCTCAAGGACGTTCCGGACGAGGAAAAGGACAGGAGGCTGGCCGACCACATACTCGGTTACCACAGGAGGGGGTTGGGCGCAGGCCAAGACGTGATAGACCAGGTGAAGCTCAGGAAGTACCTCAGTTACTGCAAGAAGGTGAAGCCGAAGCTCACGCAAGAGGCCGCGGACAGGTTGAACGACTTCTTCCTCGAGATGAGGAGGCTAAGCCTGGGCGGCTCCGCCCCAATGGCAATAACCCCGAGGCAGCTTGAATCTCTCATCAGGTTGTCGGAAGCGAGGGCGAAGGTCTTCCTGAGGAGCGAGGTTTTGGTCGAGGACGCCGAAGCCGCGATAGCGCTGATGAAGAAATCGCTGGTCCAGGCGGGAATGGACGTGGAGACGGGCCAGATAGACGTCGACACGCTTATGACGGGCAAATCGAAGTCGACGAGGGACAAGATGGGGAAGCTCCTCGACCTCGTCGCCAAGCTGGAAGCGAGCTCGGGTTCCGCGAACTTGGACGAGCTGGAGGGCTTGGCTGAGAAGGAAGGGATCGACAGGCACGATTTCGGCAGGCTGGTTTCGGCCATGCTCCGCGAGGGGCTCCTCTACTCGCCCGACGAGCAGTCGGTCAAGAGGGCGAGGAGGTAGGCCGCCACGGAGATAAGGGACCTTCCGGTCTCGGAACGCACGAAAGAGCTCATCGCCAAGTGCGGTTACTCGACCCTCTACCCGACCCAGGAGCTCGCCTTCGAGGCCGGGACTTTGGAGGGCAAAAACCTGGTCCTCGCGTGCCCCACCGCTTCGGGCAAGACCCTGGTCGCCATGGTGCTGATGCTCGAGAGCGTCTTCAAGGACCGGGGAAAGTGCCTTTACTTGGTCCCGCTCAGGGCGCTGGCCTCTGAGAAGTACTCGGAGTTCAAGCTCTTCCAAGGGTCGAAGAAGCCGAACGGGGGGTCGTTGAGGGTTGCCATAAGCACCGGAGACTACGACTCTCCCGCAAGCCACCTGGCCAACAAGGACATCATAGTGGCGACTTACGAGAAGTGCGACTCCGTAATAAGGCACAGGCCTCCTTGGCTATCTTCCGTGTCCTTGGTCGTGCTCGACGAGATCCACCTCATAGACTCGATAGACAGGGGGCCGACCCTCGAGATGCTCGCGACGTGGCTCAAGAGCGTCGCGAAAAACGCCCAGGTATTGGCGCTGAGCGCCACCATCGAGAACAGCGGCGAGATCGCGGAGTGGCTCGGGGCGGCGAACGTGGTGTCGGATTGGAGGCCGGTTCCGCTGAGGGAAGGCGTCTTCTTCGGTTACGAAATAACTTACAAGAACGGGGAAAAAGTGGCCGTCCAGAAGGAGTTCGGGGAACCGCACCTCGACCTCGCAGCGCACGTGATAAGGGACGGAGGCCAAATCCTGTTCTTCACCGAAACCCGGAGGTCGGCCGTCGCGATGTCGAGGAAGCTCACGCCCGTCACGTGGTTGAACCTGAGCAGCGCCGAGAGGAGGAAGCTCGCAGAAATCTCCTCCTCGATCCACCAGTCGGTCGAGAGGACCAAGCTGTCCGAAGCCCTTTCCACCGTCCTGGCGAGGGGCGCGGCCTTCCACCACGCCGGGCTCCACAACCAGCACAGGGAGGTGGTCGAGAGCTTCTTCAAGAAAGGGCTGATCAAGGCGCTTGCGGCGACGCCCACGCTGGCGGCTGGAGTCAACCTCCCGGCGAGGGTGGTGGCGATCACCTCCCTCCGCAGGTACGACCACGTGCTGGGGAGCAAGGAGATCTCGATCATGGAGTACAAGCAGATGGCCGGGAGGGCGGGGAGGCCGAGGTACGACAAGGCAGGGGACGCCATAATCTTCGCCTCGAACCAAAACGACGCAGATTACCTGATGGAGACGTACGTGGGATCCCCGCCAGAGCCCGTCGTCTCCAAATTGGGGGCGGCCCAATCTATAGCTTCGCACACGCTCGCGACAATCGCGTCGGGCCTTGCCCACAACGCAGAAGAGCTCCACCAAGTTTTCTCCTCGACGCTGCTGGCCAAGCAGCGCGGTTACCGCGGCCTGAGGCCTAAGGTCGAGGACGCCTTGGCCTACCTCATCAAGGAGGGGGCGGTGACTTGGAAGAACGGAGGATTCGTCGAGACGGGATTGGGCAGGAGGATCGCCGAGTTGTACGTCGATCCGTCGACGGCGTTCCACTTCAGGGATTGCATGAACTTCAAGCCCAAAAACTTCAACGCCATATCGATGCTCCACATGATCACTTCCTCGACCGACATCCAGCCCGTGCTGTACACTAGGTCCAGCGACATGCCGATGGTCGAGGGATTCATATCGGAGCACAAGCAGGAGATCTACTTGGCCACGAAGGACGAGAAGAGGCTGGTCCAGGACGAAGTAAAGACGCTGATGACCCTTTGGTTTTGGATCGAGGAGAGGGGCGAAGACGAGATCGCCGACGTCATGGGAGCCCAGCAGGGGGACCTTTACAGGCTCGTCGAATCGGCGGTCTGGCTCCTGTACTCGGCGCGCGAACTCGCCCCGTTCTTCGGGCACAAGGAGCTGGTGCCGAAGCTCGGGCAGCTTGAGGCTAGGGTCAGGCACGGCGTGAGGCCGGAGCTACTGGAATTGGTCAGCTTGAGCGGCATAGGGCGCGTGAGGGCCCGGAACCTTTACAAAAACGGGTTCAGGTCCATACAGGAGCTCAGGAGGAGCAGCGTCTCCGACCTTACAAGGGTCCCGGGCGTGGGAAGCAAGCTCGCGACGAAGATAAAGGCGGCCGCGGGAGGTAAGCTGAAGGGCCATGCCGTCAAGGCTAAAAGGGACGAGGTCCAGACGACGTTGGAGGATTTCGACAGGGAGTTTTCCAGGAGCGGGTGAGCGCGGTTGAGCTCGATCCACCCGATAGAGTACAGGTACGGAACCGCGGCCATGAGGGACGTGTTCAGGCAGGAGAGGAGGTTGGCGCAGCTGCTGAGGGTGGAAGCCGCCCTGGCCGAAGCGGAGGCCGAACTCGGGATGATCCCGGCGGAGGCGGCGAAGGCGATTTCATCGAAGGCGTTGTCCGGGGACGTGAAACTGGAGAGGGTGAAGCAGATAGAGAAGGAGGTGAAGCACGACCTCGCGGCAGTGGTCTACGCTTTGGCCGAGCAGTGCGGGGACCACGGCAAGTACGTCCACTTCGCCGCGACATCGAGCGACATACTGGACACCGCCACGGCCCTACAAATGAAGGAGGGGCTGGAGGAGGTCGAGCGCCTCGCGCTGGACCTTGCGGGGGTGCTCGCGGAGAAAGCAAGGATGTACAGGTCCACCCTGTGCGTTTCCAGGACTCACGGGATGCACGCCCTGCCCTACGTCTTCGGCCTGAAGTTCGCGGTCTGGCTCGACGAGCTGGTCCGCCACATCGAAAGGATAGGGGAGGCGAGGAAAAGGGCCCTCGTCGGGAAGATGAGCGGCGCCGTCGGAACGTTCGCCGGGATGGGAAAGGACGGGCTGAGGCTCCAAAAGCTCGTGATGGGGAAGCTGGGCCTAGGGGAACCGCTCGTCACCACGCAAGTAGTCAGCAGGGACCTGCACGCCGAGATCGTTCTCTTGCTCTCGCTGATCTCGTGCAGCCTCGACAAGATCGCGACCGAGATCAGGAACCTCCAAAGGACGGAGATAGGAGAGGTGCAAGAACCGTTCGCGGAGGGCCAGGTGGGCTCTTCGACTATGCCTCACAAGAGGAACCCCGAAACGTGCGAGAAGGTGTCGGGCATCGCCAGGGTCATGAGGGGGCTTGCCGTGCCCGCGATGGAGGACGTGGTACTTTGGCACGAAAGGGACTTGACGAACAGTTCGAGCGAGAGGAACGTTTTGCCCGAGGCTTTCATATTGCTGAGCGAGCAGCTCCAATCGATCTCGAGGGTCCTCAAGGGGCTGGAGGTAAACGAGGAGAGGATGCTCAGGAACCTGGGCATGGGAGGGGGGATAGCGCTTTCTGAAGCTCTCTTCCTGTCACTGGTCCAGAAGGGGATGGACCGGAGGAGGGCGCACGAGCTCGTGAGCCGGCTGGCGGGAGAATCGTACAGGAGCAAGAAGCCCTTCTCCGAAATCGTCAGGTCCGATCCGGGGGTGGCCAAGCTGCTCTCCGAACCCGAGATCGAAGCTTGCCTCGACCCGAAGAACTACGTCGGCCTGGCGGGAGAATTGATAGACATGGTCGTGGGATCCGCGGATTCTAGGATCCAAAGGGCCGTCAAGCCCCCTTCACGTGGCCGCGCGAGCTAGGGTCGGGGACCGAAGCACTATCCGTTCCGGCCAACTTTCCCGAATATGTCGCGGTATATAAGCCAAATTCGAGGATCGTAATACCGCAAGCTTTCACAGGAATACGATCCGCGCGGAAAACGGATCGCGCGTTGAAAAGTCGTCTTGCTAAGGCCCAGTTTTAAACAACATCGTTTGCTCGAATCTTATATCTCCGCAGCCCCCACGGGGCAGGCGGATTACGGGCCAAGGTTTGGTGCGAGAAGGTAAAGAGAAGGTGCCCAAGGGTTTGTTCAGCGGGAAACGCGATAAGTTGATCGGCGAAACCTTGAGGGATCCTTACGGGCGGTGCCTCGGAACCGTCGTTGGTTTCGCCACGGACACCAAGAACCAGGTAAGCAAGATATCCGTCGAGTACGGATCCGGCGAGTTCGTCGAGCACGGCACCGAGCAGCTGATAATCGAAAACGGGATCTTGATCCTCAGGCCCGAATGGAAGGTCAACGCCGAGGAGTTGAGGCGCGACATGGAAATATCCAAGCGCAGGATGTCGGCCTTGCAGAACCTTTACGCGGCCGGCAAGGTATCGGCAAGGACTTACCAAGAGCTCAGCGAAGAGTACGGGAAGGTCCTGAAGTGCCAGGAGGAGGAGAGGGCGCGCTTGATGAGGATGCTCGAAGGCAGGAACGGAGAGCTTTCGAGGCAGATCGCGCTGCTCGAGCGGTTGCTCGCGGACGCGGAGGTGCAGCACATAACCGGGGAGATCTCGGAGGGCGAGTTCAAGATAGCGGCTTCGAGCCTCAAGTCCGGACTCGACCGCGCCCTCCAGGAGAAGAAAGACGTCGAGATGGATCTCGAATCCCTCCAGCTCCTCGACGTGACGGTAGTGCCGGAAAAACCCCCGTCCCCGGCTCCCGCCGCACAAAAACCCGCGAAAGAAACTTCCGGCATCTTTCCCCAACAGCCTCCTTTTCCCCAGGCCCGAGCTGAAGCGAAGCAGCAACCCTCCAACCTCGACCAGTTCGTGACTTCTTGGAGGCCCCAGCCGAAGCAAACCGCGGAGAAGGAGAA
>JAFNJA010000178.1 GCA_017601265.1 Candidatus Brockarchaeota archaeon | reverse complement strand
TCCGAGCTCAGCGGCGGCGAGCAGCAGAGGGTCGCCATTGCGAGGGCTTTTGCAAACGAGCCGAAGATACTGCTGATGGACGAGCCGACGGGAGTGCTGGACACTAAGACGGGCAGGGAGATAATGGAGATAATAAGAAAGGCCAACAAGGAGCGGGGAAAGACCGTCGTGGCCGTAACCCACGCGGGGTACGTAAGGGGATACTCAGATCGATTGCTCTTCATGAGGGACGGCAAGCTATACGAGCGCGAACCAGGCGAGATCGGAAACCAGTTCGAGGACGAGTGAGAGTGTATCTGGATGCGCGCGTCCAAGATAGCAGCCATCGCGTCAGCCATCTCGCTGCTTCTCGCAGCCCTTTACTTTTTCATTCCAAAATCCGCTGTCCTGAGGATCGCGACGGAGCCTGTAGAAGGCGAAATATACGTCGATGGAGAGCTTTTCGGAAAAGGAACGGCTGAGGTTACGTTGCCATTGGGCTCCCACACGGTGAGCTTTGGCGGATACCCGGAATACAACAGCCCGGAGCCGATCGAAGTGGAACTGAAGCAGGAAGGCTCTACCGTCGTAGGCACGTACGCAAGGCAGACTGGCGTTCTGATAATCGAAAACATGACCCCGCTAAAGATGCCCGGCGTGACGGCGGGCTTGATAGCCCTCCACTATGGAAAGATATACTTGAACGGGACTGCGATCGGCGAAGGGCAGATTTGCAAAACGATCGAAACGGGGGTGTACGTGGTTTCATTCGAAGACGTGCCAGGATTCGCAACCCCTCCAGAGAAAATCGTAGTCGTGAGAAATGCTTCCTCGGAAACCATCACAGCAATCTACGTGCCAAAGTTCCAGAACGTCTCGGTTGCGATTGCAAAGCAGCTCATAGAATCCGATCGTTCGCTCCAGATCGTCGACGTAAGAAGCCCGGATGAGTACAAGGCTGGACACGTAGAGGGGGCGATCAACATGCCCTTAGCCACGCTAAAGCAGAGGATGAGCGAGCTTGACGTGGAGAGGAGCGTATTGATATTGATTTACTGCGCTTCCGGCATGGGAAGCGTGCTTGGCGCTGGAATCTTGCATGCGGCGGGCTTCAATGTTTACCACATGGATGGGGGCATAATAGATTGGGTCGGCGCTGGGTATCCCCTCGTCAAGGAAGGATGAGGTGACGTAATAGGTTAAGGGCGCGGGGCGATACTAGAACTATGAAAACCGAGTTGATTAAAAATCTGGCCTTGCTGATTATTCTGTTTGGAACAATATCATTAGCAATATATCTCTTTACGACCTACGGCCCCAAGGGCGGGGGGCCGCAACCGCCGCAGCCAAGCGAGATCGAAATTCCTGATATGCCCTCATTCACCCTTCCAATTTCAGAAATCTACAAGATAGAGTCTGAAAAAGTGTATTTCATGAAGGTCAACATCGAAAGCAACGCGACCCTGATCGGAGAAATGAGGGAATCGGTCGGCATGTGCATAAACTTCTTCGTGCTGGATGAGGCGAACATGAAGAACTGGCTTAACAATAGGACTTTTACAGCCTACGCGAAAGCTCAGACGGTCGGAAAGTACAACTTCACGTTTACGACGGATCATGATGGGACGTACTACTTCGTTTTCGACAACAGGGAGTTTTACGTTCACGCCCCATGCAGCGATAAGGTGATAATCTTCAAGCTAAAACGTCAAGAGTGAGCATTTCGTAGCAGGGTAAGATAGAAGCCCTTAATCCGACGTCAAAAATGGGCAGGAGGAATGCGTAACGTTAGGAGGCGTGGAAGGTGGGCGTGCCTTCGAGCGAAGAGTGTAGCGAATTCGAGAGTCTGAAAAAAATACACGAGATACGACGATTTCAGAGAGGAATCCGCGAGGCTGAAGGCTCAACCAAGGCCAGGAATCTGTGAGAGATTCATGCCCATAATATTCACAGTGGTCATCGGCAGGAAGGAGAAGGACCCCGTCACTATGTTCGAAAAACACGATGAAGGATTTGAGGGAACGCTGGGACCTGACGGAAAAGATGCCCGTGCACGGACCCTGGCACCACGCAATAATACCGGGCGTCCTGGTAGCAACTCTGAGGAACAACGGATACCCTTTCGATTACGAGGACGTGAAGGAAGCGCTTCACAGGGGGCGTATGGTGCCTGCGGCGGCTTGCGGCTTCTTGGGCACTTGCGGCTGTGCAGTTGGAGAGTCGCGGTCAGCATAGTCACGGGTTCTACACCCCCCACCACGAGGAGAGGTCGAAATCCATCGCTTCGGCGGCTGAAGCGATCAGGATGGTTTCCGTGGGCGGAGGGGGGAAGGAATGTCACTAATGCACTAGAAGCGCTTACATCTCAATACCTTACGCTGCCAAGGTACTGGGCGAACTCGGGTACAAGGTGCCTTGTTCAACGCCCGGGGAAATGGTCGGAAAGTGCAAGGTATCGGCCCTCAACAGACGTTGCCACAAGGAGCGATGCCCTTACTTCCCAGGGCACCTTAGGAGTAAGGATGAAGGGAGTTGAATACCGATCGGATCCCATTTCCCCCGCTCCGCTCCCTCGTAGTGTACTTCTCTTTGGCTAGGCAGATCGTGGACGATAGATATTATTTTCTTATCTATGTCATCCATCGGATAGCTTTATTAATCTGTATGGTATCATGTATTTGTATCTTTCCTTATGTAGATTGGTTGCGTTATCTGCCAGGATGTTCGGTACCGCTTAGGGCTTCCGAGTTCCATACCCAATTCCATTAGACCCTTATGAGATAATAAAGGCAGACAGTTTCACCCAAGCTGCTATGCCCCTCAGCCTGACTTCATGCGCGTAGAAACGCCTCTCAACCTTGCCGAGCACGGTAGGCTTTCATCTTTTCCCGGAACGGCTGAGAAACGCTTTAAATATGGGAAAACGCTAACATCACCGGATCCGCCAACCATGACGTCGCCCAATGAAGACGAAAAACCAAAGGTCACGGAGAAGACAAAAAGCATTCGTCGCGAGAGTTTCAAGGTCGTCTTTTACATCCTAATTTTAGCCGTTTCGTTATCGATCATGAACTTTCTCTTCGGCTGGGCGTCCGAGGAGGAGGTTCCTTCCGTCCTGAAACCTTTGAGCTCGATAATTACGCTAGTGAATCCGTACCTTCCATACATCCAGTCGGTTCTAATCTTCGCTTTAGGTTACTTGGTGGTCAACGCCGTAAGCGCGATGACCTACGCGTACATGAGGAGAATAACGGACCATCCCACGGCCGCGACGATTCGAACCATGACGAGGATATCTGGCCTCGCAGTCCTGCTCTCCATGATAGCTTCGGTGTTCAACGTAAATCCCACGGCCGCTTTGACGATAGGCTCCTTCGGAGGGCTGGTAGTTGGGTTCGCTACCCAGACGATCCTGTCTCACGTGGTTGCGGGAATATTCCTCCTGATATCCAGGCCCTAC